>CAZKCQ010000167.1:0-6524 GCA_964551205.1 uncultured Spirochaetaceae bacterium | reverse complement strand
GGGACCCCGAGATTACAAGTCACGTGCTCTGCCAGCTGAGCTAAGGTGGCATTAAATAACTACGATATATAGATTAAATTATATATCCCGTTTAATGTAGTAATTTCGAATCACTTTGTCTACCGCGGGGTGATGGAGCCATAGGGTGGCAGATGAACTCGTAGGCCGGTGGAATATATCCCGCCGTACCCATTGGGGTTCGCGGAAAATTTAAAGGCACGCTTTAAATTTTCCGCGATATCTGAGGGTTTGAGGGGTGCAAATTCTCGAACGGGTCAAAATGAAACAAATAGGCATTTTGACCCGGTCACGGCCCGGTTGACTACAGCTTGGTAAGCACCTCGGTGCGATCGGCGAAAACTGCGACGGTGTGTTCGAACTGAGCTACCGGAGATCGGTCCCGGGTACGCAGGCTCCAACCATCCGGTTCCCTCTGCAGGGCCGATGCTCCCAGCCCGAGGGCGGGCTCAATGGTGAAGACCATCCCGGGTACGATCGGCAGCCCTTCCCCTCTGCGCCCCGTGTGGGGTACGACCGGTTCTTCGTGTAGCGCAGCGCCGATGCCGTGGCCCACGAACTCCGGCAGAACCACACAGGCCTGAGGCTCGGCGATCTCCAGCACAGCCGCCCCCAGATCTCCCATCCGCCCTCCGGCACGGGCAACCTCCATCGCGGCAGCCAAGGCACTCCTGGCCGTTTCCAACAGCCGCTGCTTTTCCTCGGACAGCACGCCCACGGCGAAGCTGGCCGCAACATCCCCGTACCAGCCCTCGGATAAAACTGCCACGTCTATGGTGAGGATGTCGCCATTGACGAGCTTGACGCCTCCGGGAACGCCATGAGCGGCCACATCATTCACGGAGACGCAGATCGCTCCCGGGAAACCCGGGGAAACCCCGGCCTGCACCCCGAACTGACGCATCAGAGCCGCGGCGATGCGATCCAGCTCACGGGCGGATATACCCCGCCCCACATGCCCGCCTACGGAGCGGAGAATTTCGGCCGCAATCCGGCAACTGTTGCGGATGCCGTCAACCTCATTGGAAGTTTTCAGGGGGATATCCGGGTCCATTGTTCCTATGTTCCTATGATTTGTTCCGTGCCTGATAGAGAGGCAGGTAGCCCTCCCGCAGGACCTTCTCCCATGTGTAGTGCCGGAACACCTCGGCGAAGGCCTGACGGCGCAGGCTCTCCAGCCGCCGGGGATTGTCCGTGTAGTCGGAGATCGTTTCGGCGACAGCCGCGACCAGTGCCTCAACCGAGTGTTCCTTGTAGCTGTATCCCGTCACCCCGGGCAGCACCTTGATCAACCCACCTACGGCGTGGACGATCGGCAGATTCCCCATCATCTGGGCGAACAGATCAGTCAATCCGCAGGGTTCGTACTGGGAGGGCACCAGGAAAAAATCGCCGCAGCCATAGACGTATTTGGCCGCCTGAGCGTTGTACCCGATAAGCAGGCATAGTTTTCCTCTGGCCTGGGGACGACGGGCAATCTTCAGCAGATACTCCTCAATCGCCTTTTCCCCCTGGCCCAGGATGAGAAACTGAAGATCCGCACCCCCTGACAGGTAGCGATCCACCGCGCCTGCCAGGATGTCCACCCCTTTTTGTCCGGTCAGCCTGCCGACAAAGGTGTACAGCGGCCGGTCCGCCCCGCTGTCCAGGGATCCGAAGATCTCCAGGCCCGCCAACTCGGGAGCAGCCTGGGTGTCAGCGGCGCGGGCTTCCTCCTGGCCCCGCAGCAGCCCGACAAAACGTTCGCGACAGTGCAGTTTTCCCGACAGCTCACCCCGGGTCGGGTCGAAGGCAAAGGGCAGGCCGCTGTGTTCGGGATAGCGGGGATCGAAGGCTTGCGGCGCAATACCGTTGGTAATGCCCAGCAGCCGGACGCCCCGAGCTTTGAAAGCTGCACCCAGCCCGCCGGTCAGATCCTCGAGTTGGCCGGAATTGATCTCTCGGGCGTAGCCCTCCGACACCGTATTGATCGGCGCAAAGACCGCACCGACCAGGAAGGGATCAACAGCACCGTCTGCCATCCCGGCGGACAGCACCTTAGCCGGCAACCGGGTCAGTGCCGCTGCCAGATCCAGATCATGGATCTCCTGGTGATATCCCTTCCCCGCGTTGTGGATCGTGATTAGAGACCGACAATCCCCGAGCTCCTCCCGGTAGGGGGAACATACCTTGAGGATCGCCGGCAGAAAAGCCGAATGTCCGTCGTGGCAGTGGAACACATCGGGAGGACCAACGGCCCGGGCCAGCTCCAGGGATCCCCGCTGGAGGATGAGGTTGAGGTAGTGGGCGTCCCAGTGTCCCTTGCCTTTCCGTCTCCTCGGATCCCCCCGCTCCTCCTCTGCGGTGTAGGTATAGATGGACCGCTTACCGCGCGTCCGTGGACTGTCCAGCAGATACACATCCACACCCTGGTGGCGGCAACGATAGACCTCCACGTGCTCGATGTCTGAGGCGGCGCGCCCGCCCTGTTCGCCCTGCCCCCCCTGAGGCTCAGGCGCCGCACCGCCGGCATCTGCCGGCATCTGCAGGTCGAACTGGATCCCCGTGGGTTCGGCCTTCAGTCCCTCCAGGTCGATAAACCCGTAGCGGGGCAGAACCACGGCAGTGCGGATACCCTCGGCGGCCAAAGCCGCGGACAGGCCGGCCACCACGTCTTTCAGTCCCCCGGCTTCGGCGATGCCGTCACACTCTCGGCTGACATGCCACACACTGAGGCTCACCGCTGGACCTCCCGGTCCGCGGGACCGTTCAGATCCGGGCGCAATTCCGCAGCCCGGCCCAGATAGATCGGAACAGGCGTCTGTCCGCTCTGCGACGAGTAGGTCACCAACACCCTCAGGATCCCGGGCTCGGCTCCCTCGATATCCGCCTCCTGAACACAGAACAGCGGAGTGTCGGCGAACCCGTACGAACGAAGGCCCGTGGCCGGATTGCCCTTGGTCAGATCCTTGGTCACGGAGAAGAGGACGCTGATGATCTGAGCTTCCTCGATCTTGTTCCTGTTCAGGATCTCCCCGACCAGCCGATGAGCGCCTGATTGGATCTCCTGCCGATCGTTACGTTCGATACCCACAGCACCCCGCACCGCGCGGATCACTTCATTCGCTCCTAAAGCAGCTCGGCGATCATGGCTTCCCGCTCCTGCTGACTCAGCTCCCGCGGATTGCCGGACATGCTCGATCCGGAGGAGCGGCGGGCGATCTCCTGGATCTGCCGGGTATCGATGGCGAATCCCTTCAGGTTTTCTGGAAGATCGTAGAGGGTGAACAGGGCGTCGATCTCCCCGATCAGCCACTGTACCGGATCTGCCCCCGGCTCGGGCGCCCCCGGCGGCCCTGCCGCCACCGCGGGCGTCCCCCGCTCCAGCACACTCTCATACAGCAGAGTGCAATCCTCCCGGATCAGCTCGGCATTGGCCCGCAGAGCCGGCCTGATAAACAGGGCGCAGATCAACCCGTGGGGGATGTCGTACAATCCGCCGAGCCCGGAGGCAAAGCCATGGGCCGCACCCAGTCCGGAGTTGGCCAGGGCGATCCCGCTCACCATGGCGCCGTAGGCCGCCGCGGTCCGGGCCTGCAAATCATCTGGATCCCGGGGGATTGCCCTCAAGGCCTCAAGCATCCCGGGAAACGCCTGGCGAGCCAGGGCCCTGGGGATGGGCGCCGCCTTCCTGGATACAAAAGCCTCGACCAACTGGGTCAGGGCGTCCATGCCGACAATCCCGCTCAGTGAAAGCGGCGCCCCCACCGTGAGCTCCGGATCGACCAACGCATAGGTGGCCAGCAGGTAGGGGGAACGCAGGCTCTTCTTGGCACCCAGGGCTTTGGATTTGAGCACGGCGTTTTTGGTCACCTCCGCCCCGGTACCGGAGGTCGTGGGCAGGGCCACCCAGGGGACGCCGGGACGTTCGAGGGTTAGACCTCGCCCCACCCCCTCCAGGTAGTCCTCCGCCTTCTCCCGGGCCGGGAGCAATCCTGAAACCGCCTTGGCCGTATCCAGCACCGATCCGCCCCCTACGGCGACGATCACATCCGGCCTGAATGCCCGCGCCTCACCCAGCAGGGCATTCAGGCCTTCGACCTCCGGCTCGCCGCCCGGACATTGGAGTGTCAGAAGCTCAAAAGGCTCCAGCATCCGGAGGAAGCTCTCCCGCCAACCCGACCCGGCGAACCAGCGCTGTCCGCTGAACAGGATCACCCTGCCTCCGAAGCGACGCAGCAGCTCCGGTAGTTTGTTCCGCTCCCCGGGGCCGAAGTGGATTTCCCGGGGCATCTGCAATGTAAAACTCTTGGTCATGGCAACCCCATCTTGCAACGCCTGCGAAAAGCTGTCAACGAAACGGGGGGCGCCCAGCCCTACAGCTGGAACCAGGCCGTGAGAAAGGAAAAGGCCAGGAGCAGCATAAAAGAGGTCACCACCGACAGGGAGCAGAGTATCACCTTGCCGATGAAGCGGCGCTGCCGGCGCAGCAGGAAAACCATCAGCAGGTAGAGAAGGCCCACGAAGACCTCGGCAAGAAGACTTACCTTGAGCAGCTGAATCAGAAAAATCTGCGTCGAATCGAGGAACTCCTGAAAGTTACCGAGAAGATAGAGCAGGAACAGAAGCAGGGAGAAGATGAAGAAAAACACCACCGTCCTGGAGACCAACCAGTACAGCGAGGTGAGAAGGAATACGCGACCACGTCTACGGGATTGCATTTTCGACCATTTTACGTAATATAAAGACGGAAGGAAAGACAATGAAAGCATTCCTGATTATTCTGATGATTCTGGTGATTCTGGCCGGAGTGGTTTTCTACTTCGGCTGGGTGCAGATCCACCTGCCCGCCGATCACTACGCCGTCGTGTTAACCAAAACCCACGGCTACGACCAGGAGGTGATCCGGCCGGGGGAGTTCTCCTGGCGCTGGGCGCGCCTGATCCCCAAGAACATGACCCTCTACGCTTTCGATCTTCATCCCCGCATCCGGAAAATCCCCTTCCAGGGGAGCCTGCCCTCGGCTGAGTTGTACTCCTCGGTCCTCCCTGACAACCCCGACTTCTCCTACCGGGGCGAGATAGAGGTGATTTTCGCCGTCGCCCCGGAAAGCCTCCCCGCTCTGGTTGCCGAGCAAAAGTTGCTTCCCGACCAGTTGGAGGACTTTTACAGCGCGCAGGCCCAGATGCTTTCAGACAGTGCTCTGGAAATCCTTCAGGAGACCGACGCCGATCCGGCGGACAGCGGGGCTCTGAGTCGCCGGGTGCAGCGGGCGTTGGCCGCCGCCGTCCCGGATCTGCAGATCTCCGGCCTCACCGTGCGGGTGATGCACGTTCCCGACCGCGATCTGTACGAGCTGGCCCGCTCCTCTTACCGGGACCTGGTGCAGACCCGGGATCGCTCCCGGGCCGAAGCGGTGGCCAGACTGGCGGAAGAGCAGGTGCGGGCGGAAAACGCCAGAACCCAGGAAAGAGCAGACCTGGAGGCACTCCGGGAATACGGAGAGCTTCTGAACCAATACCCGATCCTCCTCAAGGCCATGGCCATACAGAAGCTCTCCGGGGATCAGGTGATCACCATACCGGAGTTCGATCTAAAATCGATCCTCCAGTGAAAGAATACTTCCTCAACTTCGAGAAGTACGCCTACGTAAAGGGCCCCAAGGCCGAGGGATGCATCCTCTGTCTGATCCGCGATCAGGACCCTGCGGTCATCGACCTATCTGTCTACCGGGGCGAGCTTTTCGTCGTGACCGTCAATCTCTACCCGTACAATCCCGGACACCTGTTGATCTTCCCTGCTCGCCATATCGTCGATGTACGCAGCTTTAGCCTGGAGGAGGAACGGCGGCTGAACGAACTGACCCGATACTTTCTCGACGTCGCCGACAAGGTCCATCGGCCGGCGGGCTACAACATCGGCTACAACATGGGTCACCCCGCCGGGGCCTCCATCGATCATCTGCATCTGCATCTGATCCCCCGCTATCCTCACGAAACGGGGATTGCCGACCTGTTGGCGGGAAAACGGGTGTTGGTAGAGGAACCCAGAGAAACGGCGCGGCGCATCAGGGAGGTCGTGGATCAGGAACCCTTCTCGAGGGCTACCAGCTGACTGAGCAGTTCCTGGAAATCGACAACCAGATCGGAGACCACCCGGAGCAGACCCGCCAGTGTCTGATTCTTGCCTTTGAAAAAATGAAGCGTCTTCAAAGCTGATTTGATGCTCTCCATAGGACTGGCCAGGAGATCGTCATAGACCCGTTTGATGCCGATCAGATACTCGATTCCCTGATCGATGAGCTCCCGGGCCTCCTTGTCCTTCTGCACCACAAAGCTGCGATACAGCTTCTGCTGGGTGAGGTCGGTTTCCAAACGATGGCGCAGGCGCAGCAGGGTCTTGCCGTCATCCTCATCCGGGGCCAGGGAGCGATCGAACAGCACCAGTTTCGCCTCCAGCTCCTCCAGACCGGCGGCATACTGATTCAGCCTGGATTGGATGATCCGCTTTCCCGCCACGATGTAGGC
>CAZKCQ010000166.1:0-6606 GCA_964551205.1 uncultured Spirochaetaceae bacterium | reverse complement strand
GTCACCATCAACGTCTGGGCCGGGCTGGACTACAAGGGGTCGCTGAAGATGGGGGAATACCAGGATCCACAGACGCGGGAGCGCCGGACTCAGATCCTTATCGAGCAGTTGAAAGAGCTGGACCCCGACGTGATCGCCGTGAACGAAGCCAACAAACTGCCCGGATACGCCCGGCTGCTTGCCCGGGAGTTGGGCTGTGATCGGATCCACCACGTGGGCTTGGGAGGACTGCGCGCCGGTCCTCTCGGGCTGCCGGTAAACCTGCGGGAGGGGGATGTGATCCTGGCCGGGAATTCGCTTCAACTCGAGAGCGCCGGGCGCAGACAGCTGTCCGGGGGACCCGTGGGCAATTTCTTCACCTTCCATTTTGCCGACGCCACCCAGGTAATCGGCGGCCGGGTAACCGTCGCCGGCCGGGAGCTTTACGTGTTCAACACCCACTGGCACGCCTCCCCCTTCCCGACCCCGGACTACTTCCGGCGCCTTGCCGAGCGCCGGGATGCCGGTTTGATCGATGCCCGGCGCCACGATGAGCTGACAGCCGAGGCGGTGGAGGGGCAGAGGTGGCGCCTCGGGGAGGCCAGAGAGACCGTACGGTTCATCGACAGGGTCGCAGGCGGAGTACCGGTGATCCTGATGGGGGATTTCAACGCCTGTAGCGACTCGGAGGAGATCGCCCTGCTCAGGGCGGCGGGATTCAGGGATGCCTTCGCCGAGGCCGGGGATCCGCCCGGGTACACCTGGGACGGCACCGTGAACGGCAACATCCAGCTGCAGAAAAGGGTGTTTCCGGAGGACTTCTGGCAGGAACCCAAACGGCAGCGCATCGACTACATCTTCTTCCGCGGGCCCGGCCTGCAGGTCGAGGCAAGCGAGGTGGTGCTCAACCACCCGGTCCGGGGTCTCTACCCTTCAGACCATTTCGGCGTCCTGGCGGTTTTCCAGGTCCGGGAGCGCTAAGACCCGCGAGGGGGTGAACAATTATACGCAACCTCTAACCCCATTATTACGTCATTCAGGGCAGTACGAAAACCCTACTCCTGATCGAAAGGATCGTTATGAACCGCAGAGCCCTGCTCGTCTCTCCCCGCATCCCAACCACATACTGGAGCTACAAATACGCCCTTCCCTTTGTCAGGAAGAAAGCCCTGCTGCCGCCCCTGGGACTGCTGACCGTGGCGGCCATGCTTCCCGAGGACTACGAGCTGAGGTTGATCGACATGAACGTCGAGGCCCTGTTGCGGGAGGATATCGAATGGGCGGATATGGTCTTCCTGTCCGCCATGATTGTTCAGCAGAAGTCCTTCGATGAGGTGGTAGCGCGGTGCCGGGAGTGCGCCACCCCCGTGGTCGCAGGGGGGCCCTATCCGACCTCCTCGTATGCAAATATCGAAGGGGTGGATCACTTCGTTCTGGACGAGGCCGAATACAGCCTGCCCGAGTTCCTGCGGGATTGGGAACGGGGACAGGCCCGCCATATCTACCGGGCCGATGGTAAGCCTGATCTCGATCTGACCCCGTTGCCGCGCTTCGATCTGGTGGATATCAAACTGTACGAGAGCATGCCCCTGCAGTTTTCTCGGGGTTGTCCCTTCGATTGCGAGTTCTGCGACATCATCGAATTGTTCGGCCGTAAACCCCGAACCAAGGATCCCCGGCAATTCATGAGGGAGGTGGATCACGTGTACAACACGGGATTTCGCGGTTCCCTGTTTATCGTGGACGACAACTTCGTCGGCAACAAGAGCAAGGCCAAGAAGCTGCTTCCGCGTCTGGCAGCCTGGCAGAGAGCTCACCGCTACCCCTTTTCCCTTTCCACGGAGGCGAGCATCACCCTGGCCCAGGATGAGGAGCTGCTCGATCTGATGGTGGCTGCCGGGTTCACCATGGTGTTCATCGGAATCGAGACCCCGGATGCCAAGACCCTGGCCATGACCCACAAGACCCAGAACCTGCGGGAGGATGTTCTCAGCAGCGTCGCCAGGATTCAGAAGAAGGGGATCGAAGTATCCGGAGGATTTATCGTCGGCTTCGACGGGGAAACCGAGGATATCTTCGAACGGCAGAAGGAGTTCATCCAGAAGGCGGGTATTCCCACGGCCATGGTCGGACTTCTCATTGCCCTGCCCCACACCCAGCTGTACAGGAGACTCAAGCAGGAGGGGCGCATTCTCTCTGAAACCCACGGCAACAACACCCACGATTTCGACCTCAACTTCATCCCCCAGATGCCGAAGCAGAAGCTTCTGCGGGGTTACAAGTGGCTGTTGAACCAGGTTTACGCCCCCCGCAACTACTTCGAACGCTCCCTGACCTTGATCAGGCGCTTCGCCGGCGGCGCGGAGCGCGGTGAACGAGCTACCGGCGTGCGGGCTGCCGGCGGTCCGGCAAACAGCGCCGCGCCGGCCGGGGCGGCGACCGCGGAGCGTGTCCGCAAATCCGTCAGGCTGCGGGATATCCTGGCGCTGTTTCGCTCTCTGTTTCGACAGGGTTTTTCCTTTTACGGCTATCACTACCTGCGCTATCTCATCAAGGTGCTGGCCACCGACGTATCCCTGTTTCCCCATGCGGTGACGGTAGCGGTTCGGGGACACCACTTCATACGCATCACCCGGGAGATCATGAGGGCGGATGCTTTCAGAGCCTTGATCCAGGAGACCCTGGCGATGCTGCGCCGGGAAGTCGAGTTTTTCACCGGTGATCAGGGAAAGGTCCACCGGGAGGAGCTGGAGGCCCGCATTCGGCCGCTCCTGCTGCCGGTCCGCAGGGCCTATCGTGGTTTGAGTCGGGGCGTGCAGACGATCGTCGGGGATGCCTTCGCTGATTTCGAGCATCGCTGTCAGCGGCTGCTGAAGCGAAACCACGTATCCTACGGCTGATTTTATTTCTCCATCCGTGTAGTATTTACTCCATGCCTGTGCTGTTGGGAATAGACACCGGAGGCACCTACACGGATGCGGTCCTCTTCGATTCCCGGGAACCAGACCGATCCCGGATCTTGGGCTCGGCAAAAGCCCTGACCCGGCGGCACGACCTGTCCATCGGAATCCGGGAATCGATGGAGCAGGTGCTCCACTCCGCGGGAGGTCAATCCATCGAGCTCGTTTCTCTGTCCACCACCCTGGCCACCAATGCGATCGTGGAGGGGCAGGGCGGTTCGATCTGCCTGATCCTGATCGGCTATCCCGCCGATGCCCTCCAGCAGAGCCGGCTGGGAGAGGTCATGGGCCAGGATCCGGTGGTCTTTGTCGGCGGCGGGCATGAGGCCACCGGAGAGCAGGTGCAGGCCCTGGACCTGGCCAAGGCGCGCAGAGCCGTCGATACCTTTTCCGAGAGGGTGTCCGCCTTCGCGGTATCCGGGTATTTCTCCGTGCGCAATCCCTCCCATGAGAACGCCGTACGCGGGATGATACGGGAACGAAGCGGCCGTCCCGTAACCTGCGGCCACGAGCTGACCTCCAATCTCCACGCCTCCCGCCGGGCGCTTACCGCTGCCCTCAACGCCCGTCTGATCTCCGTGCTTTCCGAGCTTATCCGGGCGGTCCAGGGCATGCTGGCGGAGAAGAACATCCGCGCGCCCCTGATGGTCGTCAAGGGGGACGGATCCCTGGTGGACGCCGCCTTTGCCCTGGAGTATCCGATAGAGACGATACTTTCGGGTCCGGCGGCCAGTGTCGTGGGTTCCCTGTTCCTCTCTGAGCAGCCCGATGCCTGCGTTGTGGATATGGGCGGGACCACCACCGACATCGCTCTGGTGCAGGGGGGCAAACCGATCCTCAACCGCGACGGTGCGAACGTCGGCGGCTGGCAGACCATGGTTCAGGCGGTCCGGATTCACACCTTCGGACTCGGAGGCGACAGCGAGGTCCATTTTGATGAATCGGGCCGGATGGATCTGGGCCCCCGGCGGCTTATCCCCCTCAGTCTCTTGGCCCACGAGAATCCGGAGATCATCGAAGATCTGAAATTTCAGCGGGACAGGTTCACGATTGATCGCTACACCGGCCGATTCGCCCTGATCCAGAGATCTTGGCGGGAGCGGTTGGCTGAGCTGACGGAGTCCCAACAGCAGATTTTGGCGCGCCTGGACGGCAGCCGCCCGGTGGCGCTGGAATCGTTGTTCCGGGGAACGGACTCCCGGTATCTGCTGGAAACCCAGCTGCAGCGCCTGACCACGCTGGGGTACGTGGCGATTTCGGGATTCACACCGACGGATGCAGCCCACGTTCTGGGCATGCACAGTTCCTGGTCACGGGAGGCGGCGGTCCTGGGGGCGGAGCTGGTGCTTCGCTTTTATGGTGGTGAGCGAAACGGCGGCGGGCAAAGCCGGAGCGGGGAAAGCCGGAGCGACTCTGCAGAGCAGCTGTGCAGAGAGGTGATCCGGCGGACCGTTCTGCAGGCGGGCAGGGCGGTTTCCGCGGCGGTACTGGCTGAGAGGTACGACTTCCACCTGGAGTCCTTCCCCGCGGTTCGGGAGCTGTTCGTGGACCGGGCGCTGGTGCAGGGGGCGGCCGGTCTGCAGGCCGGTCCGCAGAACGGCGGCCCGGACCTGCTGGGCGTGGCCCTGCGGCTTAACCAGCCACTGGTGGCCATCGGTGCACCGGTCGGCGCCTACTTCCCGGATGTAGCCCGGAGCCTGCAGACCGAGCTGGTAATTCCTGATTACGCGGAGGTGGCCAACGCGGTGGGCGCGGTGGTGGGTAGCATCATGCAGTCGGTGCGGGTATTGATCACCCCTCAAGAGAACGGGGAGTTGTTCCGCGCTCATTGCGAAGACGGAGTCCACGATTTCGGCGAATTGGAAGAGGCTGCCCGGTTTGCTGTGACGTTTGCCGAGAAGCGGGCGGAGCAGCTGGCCCGGAAGGCCGGAGCCGTGTCTGTAACCACCTCAGTCCGGCAGGAGGATCACAACGCCCAGGTAGCCGGGGAGGAGCTCTTTATCCAGAGCGTGGTGACAGCCACGGCTACGGGCAGACCGCATCTGGCCCACGATCAGGTACCGGAGTAGCTCGAACTTAGGCTTGAGCTACGCCTCAATCCTCGACAATCAGGTTGTCCAGCTCGTTGGTGTCGTCTTTTTTAATGGGGAAGTGCTCGCTGATCAGCCCGCCACAGCGCCTGACCGCCCGGCAGATCCCCTCGGCCTGTTTACGCTGTTTGATACCGCTCACCACCAGATCCACCACTTCCTGCCAGACTGCCGTGTCGACCTTGGCGTTGATCCCCTCATCGGCCAGAACACGCGCTTTTCGCTCGAACACCGAGATGAAGATCAGGATGCCGGTGCGGTCCTTCGTGTTGTTGAGGCCGTTGCGGTAGAAGGATGTGAGGGCGGCTTCCTCCACCTCCTCGGTGATCTCCGCCCTGGTGATGAAGATCCGCTTCAACCCGGGAATCCGTTTGATCAGCTCGTGAAAGAGCAGGAAGGATACGGCGAACACCGCCGGAAAAAGCCAGAGATCTAGGGCCGTGACTCCGCCCCAGGATTTTTGGATGCCGTAGACCAGGGTCACTGCCACCGCAATCAGCAGGGCAAAGATCAGACCTCCAATCATGTTGGACATCGGGTAGTGGTAGCTGGAGGATACGACCATGGGCACGATCTCTCCGGAGGTGCTTTTTTCCACCTCCTTCACGCAGGTCTCTACCGTTTGTTTTTCCGCATCCGACAGGAACTTCGACGCCAGATTTTTCATAATGTTATCCTTCGCACTACCAGCCGCCTGAGGCACCGCCACCGCCGAAGCCGCCGCCGCCGCCGGAAAAGCCGCCGCCACCGCCGAAGCCGCCGCCACCGTAGAATCCTCCTCCTCTGCCCCGCCGGGCTGCTGACATCAGAAACATGCCCGGCAGCAGCAGACCGGCACCGAAACCCAGGGGGATGAACAGAAGGAGCAGGGGAAGGGCAAGGGGCAGGGCGAACCAGGCCACCAGGGGAAAGAGGACGGCACCGGCGATGGCTCCTATCACCCGTTTGCGGGAACCGAGCACGGAGATGACCATCAATATGATGAAGAAGGGTACCAGTGAGACCCGGGAACGTGCCCGGGGTTTGGAGGCAGTTTGTTCGCCGGCCTGATACTCACCCCGGACCGTGGCGGCGATGGCTTCGGTCCCTCGCACCAATCCCTCACCGAACTGGCCGGCTTTGAAATAGGGGGTGATCTCGTAGTCGATGATCCTCCCGGCCTGCAGGTCTGTCAGGACACCCTCCAGACCGTACCCAACCTCGATACGGATCCGGCGTTCGGCCTGAGCCACCAAAAGCAGCACGCCGTTGTCGTACTCCTCCTGCCCGATGCGCCAGCTCTCGGCGACCCGGATGGAAAACCCCTCCAGATCCTCCCCCTCCAGGGAAGGGATGGTCAGGACCACGATCTGGGTGGAATCGGAGCTCTCCAACTCCCTCGAGACGGCTTCTATGCGGTTCTCCGCCTCCGCTGAGATCATGTTGGCGTAGTCGTTGACCCGTCCTCTCAGCGGAGGTACCTCCAGGGCACCCGTGATAACCGCAACGCAGAGCAGCAGCGCTGCCGTGCTCACCCCCAGGCGCAGCCGCCGCGACAACAAGCTATCGCTCATCACCTTTAAAACTCGACCTTGGGG
>CAZKCQ010000165.1:0-6616 GCA_964551205.1 uncultured Spirochaetaceae bacterium | reverse complement strand
CTTCGGAGTCGATGATTCCCTGAATGAAGCGCAGGTAGGTGGGAAGCAGCTCCTTTTCATCATCGGTGATGAACACCCGCTTCACGTACAGCTTGACGCCGGGTTTGTAGTTGACGAAGAACAGATCGAAGGGAGCTTTTTTAGGGATGTAGAACAACGTCGTGTACTCCAGGGCTCCCTCGGCTTTGGTGTGGACGAAGTGCAGGGGGTCCTCCGTGTCATGGCTGATCGTTCTGTAGAACTCGTTGTAATCCTCGTCTTTGAGCTCGTTTTTGGGTCTTCTCCAGAGAGCAGAGGCGCTGTTGACCTGTTCGACCTTCTGCTCCCTTTTCTCCTTCTTCTTATCCCCCTCTCCCTCGCTCTTTACCTCTTCGAAGTGCAGGTAGATGGGGAAGGGGATGTGATTGGAGTACTTCTTGATGATCGATTCGATCTGCCAGCGGTTGGCGTACTGCCCACCGCGATCGGACAGCAGTAGTTTAACGGTCGTCCCGTTGCGCTCCGCCGCGGCTTCCTCTACGGAGAAGGAGCCCTTGCCGTCGCTGACCCACCTGAAGGCGGCCTCCTCCCCGGCCTTTCTGCTGACCACCTCGATATTGTCGGCCACCATGAAGGCTGAGTAGAAGCCGACACCGAACTGGCCGATCAGGTTGGTGTTCTCCAGGTTCTGGTCCCCCAGGGATTCGACGAACTGGCGCGTTCCGGAGTTGGCGATGGTGCCGAGGTTTTTGGCCAGCTCTTCGCCGTTCATGCCGATGCCGGTATCCGTGACCGTCAGCCAGCTCTTGTCCTTCTGGTCGAAGGAGATGTCGATGCGGGGAACAAAGGCGAATCCTTTGAAATCGTCATCGGTTAGAGTGAGATATTTGAGGCGGTCGATGGCATCGGAGGCGTTGGAGATCAATTCCCTCAAGAACACCTCCGGATGGGAGTACAGAGAATGGGTGATGAGGTGCAGCAGGCGGCCGACCTCGGTTTTGAACTTCTGTTTAGCCATGGTTCAAGCTCCATTGAAAAACTGTATATATATCGAGATTCTTAATACCAAAATACTAAAAATAGGTTGTCCTAGCAAATCCGGGAAGCGAGGGAGTACGGGGAAGGCCCATGGGGGTGCGCCTCGGGCGCCCGGCCATAGCACACCGCCGGCTTGACAGCGCTTGCCGGCCGGGCGTACAGTTGCGGGGCGTGAAAATCAGAGAATTGATGCAGGAATACGATCTGGAGATCGACGACATACGCTGGTACCTCGCCACCCTGCAGGCGGAACGTCTGCTCTCCTATCGGGAGAAAAAGCGGGAGTTGATCCGGCTGATCTGGTCCGGCTCCTTGGAAGGAGAGCTGTACGATATGGAGGAGCGCTTCCTTGGAGAGCTGCAGGACCTGCTCGAACAGGGGAGTCGGGATGAGATCCAGGTCCGGGCGATCCTAAAAGAGATCGTATCCAGTCGGGAAAAACGCTATACCCAACCGCAATAATTAAATAATTATACGAAAAAGTTGCATAAATATACTTGACCTTTCTTTCCTCTTCGCGTTATTGTGATGACACCTGAAATCTTCCTCGGTATATCGAAGATTTCAGGTGGAAGAGGACATCGCAATTCTTGCGATCTGATTATCACAGGTCTGATTATCACAGGAGGGAAGAAACATGATAACCACCCTGAGTTCAGCGCTGCTCGAACGCATAGAGGCGGTCTCCGTACCCCGGGTGCAGAAATGCGCCGTCGCCTACTCCGGCGGCCTGGATTCCACCTTGGGGATCGAGCTGCTGCGCCGCATATACGGGGCGGATACCATTATCCCCCTAACCGTGGATGTCGGGCAGGGCAGGCAGGAGATCGAGCTTTCGCAGCGGCGCTCAGCCGCTCTTCGCATCCAGCCCCTGCTTATCGATGCCAGGGAGGAGTTCAGTGGCGAGTGGCTGACCAGAGCCATTCTGGCCAATGGAAGCTATTGGGGCTACCCGGTTTCCACCTCGATGACCCGCCAGCTGATTGCCCAGAAGGTAGCCCGCAAGGCCGTGGAGCTGGGCTGCGACGCGGTACTGGAAGGCTCTACCGGCCGAGGCAACGACCAGTACCGCATGCACAACGTGTTCAAGATGTTCGCTCCGCAGCTGGAAGTCTTGGTCCCGGTGCGGGATTTCGATCTCACCCGATCCGAGGAGCTCGAGCTGTGCCGGATCTGGGGGGTTGCGGTAGAAGAAATTATCTCCGGAGGGGACGACAAGACTCTCTGGTGCCGTTCGATCGCCTCGGGGGCGATCGGCCTGAATCAGGAGATCCCGGATTCGATCTGGATGTGGCACATCCCCCCGCAGCTGGCGGCGGATCAAGCGCAGGTGCTGGAGCTCACCTTTGAACAGGGACTTCCCGTGGCCCTGGACGGAGAATTCCTGGACCTCGTGGCCCTGATCGATACTTTGAATCAGCGTGCCGGCGCCTGCGGTCTGGGACGGATCGACATCTTCGAAGACGGGATCATGGGTTTGAAGAGCCGCGAGGTATACGAAGCCCCGGCTGCCGAGGTTATCCTCAGAGTGAAGGCGGATCTGGAGGGGCAGTGCCTGACCAAGGAGGAGCGGGAGTTCAAACGGCTGGTCGACAACCGCTGGGCCTCCATGGTATACCACGGAGAGTGGTTTCATCCGCTTAAAGAGGAGCTGGATGCCTTTATTCAGTGCAGCCAGAGAAACGTCAACGGCACGGTGAAGGTCAAGATGTACAAGGGAAACCTGGAGATCCTGTCCCGGGAGCGCTCCTCCTGCTCACTGTTCTTTCCGGAGATCCGCTCGATCGAAGCGAGCGGATTCGACCAGAGATGGTGTGCCGATGCAGCCAAGATTCGCGGTCTGCCTTTCGAGGTTTTAGCCCGCCGGCAGCTGCATAGAGGAAAGGAGACTGTTTGAGCAAACTCTGGGAAAAGGGCTACGCCCTGGACAAACTGATAGAGGAGTTCACCGTAGGGGAAGATCCGCTCCTGGATCAGCGCCTGGTGGCGGCGGATTGTCTGGCCAGCATGGCCCACGCCAAGATGCTTTCACGGATCGGCATCTTGACGACGGAGGAATTCCAGGCGCTGCGGAAGGAGCTGTCTGCGATCATCCGGCTGAATCGGGATGGACGGTTCTCGATCAGCCGGGAAGATGAGGACTGCCATACAGCCATCGAGAACCATTTAGTTCAATCCGTGGGGGAGGCCGGAAAGAAGATCCATACGGGACGCTCCAGAAACGATCAGGTCATAGCCGCTCTCCGGCTCTACACCCGCTCCTTTCTGTTGGAATTCCAGGCAGCCGTGCTGGATCTGGTACAGGTCCTGCTCGCCTTTGCCGAGCAGCACAGGGATCTGCCCATGCCGGGCCGTACGCATCTGCAGGCAGCCATGCCCTCCTCCGTCGGCCTCTGGAGCGGGGCCTGGCTGGAGGAGCTGTTGGACGATCTGAGCCTGGTCGACACGGCCTACGCCCTGAACAACAGCTGTCCCCTCGGTTCGGCGGCAAGCTACGGCGTGCCCCTGCCGTTGGACAGAGAGATGGTGGCAGAATCGTTGGCCTTCGATCGTGTCCAGAACAACGTCCTGTACGTCAACAACAGCCGTGGCAAGTTCGAATCGGTCGTTCTCGACGCGGTGGAACAGGTGGTACTGACTCTGAGCAAGATGGCCCAGGATCTGATTCTCTTCTCCCTGCCGGAGTTCGGTTACTTCCGCCTGCCCGATGAGCTGTTTGCAGGCAGCAGCATCATGCCCCAGAAGAAGAATCCCTGCATGCTCGAGCTGCTGCGGGCCAAAGCGGCCACCGTCAGCAGCTGCAGCACCCAGGTGAAGAGCATCATCAGGGCTCTGCCCTCCGGCTACAATCGGGATTTCCAGGAAACCAAAGCCCCCTTCCTTCGCGGGTTGGACCTGGCTCTGATCAGCGTGCGGGTGATGCGGGGGGTTGTCGAAAAGCTCCAGCCCGATGCCGAGCGGCTGCGGGAGGGATTCACACAGGATATCTATGCCACCGACCGAGCCCTGGAGCTGGTCGCCCGGGGCGTCCCGTTTCGCGAGGCCTACAGGTCTATCGCAAGCGATCTCGGCGCTCTGGAAAAAGATGATCCGGATGCGGCGATCCGGCGCCGAAGCTACACCGGGACAACGGGAAATCTGGGATTGGATGCTGCTGAAAAGCAGCTCTCGCAGCGGCGGGATCAGCTGCTGTCCCGGAGAACGGGGATCGACGCCAAACTCGAAGCCCTTGCGGGTATGGCTGTTTCCCTGCACGGATAGACCGGAATATAATACCGGCGGTTTTGCTTGACAGCCAGAATCACCGCGCCGATAATTCTCTAAAATGAAGCGCTTCGTCCCGCTGACTCGAAAGATCAATCTTATCATCATCAGCAGTCTGGTGGTGGGAGTCGGGATCGTGATCGCCTACTTCGCCTTTACACAGAACCTGAGTCTCCGGCAGACCAGCCAGGGGAACCTGCGGCAGCAATCGGACATCCTGTTCCAGTCGATAAAGAACGCCATGCTTCCGGGGGAAGCGCCGATCGCGGTGCAGCTGTTCGAGGACATCCGCCTGGCCAATCCGGCCTACAAGATCTTCCTGCTTCGGGCAAACGGGGTCCAGGCCTTCTCCGATAACTCAACCATAGAAACAGTGAACGCAAACCAGGATTCCCGCGTGTTTGAGCCGAGAAAGGTCCTCCTTCAAGAGGTGATGTTCATGGAGGAGGATCCGAACTTCAGCAGGTCGGTGCGGGAGCGGCGTCCCGTGCTCTTTCAGGAAAGCGCCGAGGGAAAAACCTTCTTCACGCTCTACAAACCCCTGCTCAACCTGCCCAAATGCACGCGCTGTCACGGCAGCACCCATACGGTCCGCGGGGTGATCAACATCACCTCGGACATCACCCAGGTGGTGAACCAGCAGCGAAACAACCTCCTGATCGCCTCGGGTTTCTTTGTCGTGGTGGTCCTGGTGCTCACCCTGCTGCTCTCTTTGTATCTGCACGGTACCCTGGTGCGGCCGGTGAAACATATAGGTGAGGTATGCTCCACGGTGACCAGCGGCGATTTCAGTCCCCGTGTAGCCGTGGCCAACCGTGACGAGATCGGGGAGCTCGGTGAGACGGTGAATCATATGGTGGAGGGGCTGTACGAGCGCTTCGAGCTTTCCAAGTTCGTCTCATCGTCGACGATCCAGTCGATCCGCGATGGCGAGAGGGGAGCCAAGGCGGAGATGACCCTGTTCTTCAGCGATATCCGCAGCTTCACCTCCTACTCGGAGCGCAGTCAGGTCCAGGATGTAGTGGATTCCCTCAATCGGGTGTTGAACTTTCAGACCCGGATCATCCAGCAAAACGGTGGAGATATCGACAAATACGTGGGGGACGAGATCGTGGCCATCTTCTCCGGTCAGGGCAAGGAGGAACACGCCTGCCTGAGCGCGCTGGAGATCCAGAACGAGATCATGCACAACCGGGAGCGGTACAACGGACTGACGGTAGGTATCGGCATCAATACCGGAGAGGTCATTCTCGGGATGATCGGCTCTGAGAAGAGGGCCGATTTCACGGTTATCGGGGATCATGTCAACATCGCCTCCCGACTTTGCGACACCGCCAAACCCGGAATGATCCTCATCTCCGAGGGCGTGTACCGGGAGGTCAGAGAACGGGCGCGGACCAAGGGTCCATACCACCTCAAGGTGAAGGGCAAGCAGGGCGACCTGTCCGTGTACCAGCTCCTGGCCATGAAGAGGAGGTCCGTTTGAAGCAGATTCTGTACGCAATCGCACTCCTCTGCTGTTTTCTCCTGCTGATCTCCTGCCGGAAGGCGGAGCGGGGATCTCTGATTCCCGAAAGCTCCCGGTACCTCCTGTGGGAGCAGCCGATTCGGGAGATCCTGGATTATCCGATCCCGGGGCACGAGGACAACCGCAGGAGGATCTTTATCAATCCGGAAGGTACGGAGGTTCGGGTAGAGAGCCGGGAAAACCGGGTGTATTGGGAATATCCTGTAGGGACGATCATCCTTAAGGAGATCATCCCCGGATTGCAGGGTCAGGATACCGATTATCCTTTCCAGATCACCGCCATGATTAAAGCACCGCAAGATCCCCAGTCCCGAGGCGGCTGGTTATGGGTCGCCAAGGCCGTGGACAGCGGTGAAGAGACGATCGTGGACTGGGAGTTCTGTTTCGACTGTCACGCTAATGCCAACGAACCGCATCCCTACGGCGACGGCAACACTGCCGGCGAGTTCAGGGATTACGTGTTCTTTCCCTACAGGAAGCCATAGCGTGAATGTAGGCCGGCTTCTCCCTGCCGCTTTGATCCTGCCTGGCTTGTTGTTTGTTGCCGGTCTCACCACCGGTCTGGGATCCTGCCGCTTCGTTAGGCCCCTGCAAAAAACCGAGCCGGGAGCTCTGGCCCCGGAGATGGTGAAACCCGAGGGTTTATTCGAAGCCTCCGCCCGGGGGGATCTGGCTCAGGTGCGGGAACTGACGGAGATGGATCCGAAGCTGCTCGCAGCGACGGATGCCACCGGCTGGGGTGCTCTCAGCTACGCGGCTTGGAATGCGCACCATCAGGTCTACGAGTATCTGCTGCAGCAGGGGGCG
>CAZKCQ010000164.1:0-6640 GCA_964551205.1 uncultured Spirochaetaceae bacterium | reverse complement strand
GTGTCCATCACCTGCTGCGCCTCCCGGGGTTTGCCCTGCGCCTGCTTGACCCGGGCCAGGGCGATATAGCCGTCCAGCGTGCCGATCACCCCCAGATTCCGTACCAGCTCGATCCCTTCGTTCAACTGCGTTTCCGCCGGTTCCAGATCATTCCACTCACGAAGCAGATTCCCCAGTCCGATTATAGCCAGTCCGGCTACGGGCATCGGAGTTCCCGCGGCATCCGCGGTCTGTTCTATGGCCTGTTCGTAGACAGCCTTGGCTTCATGAAGTCGGCCCTGGGTCGTGCGCAGCTCGCCCAGCTCGGACATCAGGGCTCCGGCGATCGTCATGTTTCCCGCCGCACGGCACTTGCGGATGTTATCTTCAAACACTTGAATCGATTTGGGGATATCCCCGCTGGACGCGTAGGTGACGTTGGCCAGAACCCGGCTGATGGCACTGCGGAAGAACTGCTCCTCCTCCGGAAGCAGTTCCATGGCCAGGTTGCTCTGCCGCAGACTCTCTTCGATGTCACCCTGGATCGCAGATAGAAAAGCGCGAAACGCCGCCAGCTGGCCGGCGATCGAATCGCTCGATCCTGACTGCACTGCGGCGTCGATTTGAGCCTGGATCTGGTTCATCGGAGCTCCGGCCATGAGCAGGCCCAGGGCATGATAGACACAGAGCAGCGGCCGCGTACACACGAGCTCCTGAGGCAGAGCTTCGATCCATCTCAAGACCGTTGCGAACTCGCTGCGCATCAGAGTGGGTTGCGTATGGTTCCCGATCAGCTCCATGGCCCGCTGGAAGTCTCTTTGCGCCAGGGTTTGGTCGATAGCCTCGGTGATCATGTCATTCTCTTCGTACCAGTGACTCGCCAGGCGGTGAAGCTCGGGCATTTGCCGGGAGTAGATCTGTTCGGCCCGGCGGCGCAACAGGTCGGCAAACAGCAGGTGGTAGCGGTACCATGAACGCTCGGAATCCAGGGGGAGGATGAACAGGTTGTTCCGTTCCAGCTGTTCGAGGATCGCCCCGCTGTCCGGCTGACCGCTTAACACCTCACAGAGGGGACCGGTTAGACGATCCAGGATCGAAGTTTTCAGCAGGAATCGCTGGATAGTCTCAGGCTGTCGCGATAGTACTTCCTCCACAAGGTAATCGAGGATGTAGCGATTGCTGCCGGTGAAGGATTTGATGAAGCCGGAGGCGTCTCCTCGTCCCTGCAGTGATACGGCGGCCATCTGCAATCCGGCGATCCACCCCTCGGTGTGGTCCGCCAGCACCCGGATATCGGAAACGGATAGATCCAGACCCATCAGACGATTCAAGAACTCAACGGTTTCTTCCCGGGTGAAGCGCAGATCTTCGGCGCGCAGTTCCGTCAACTGTCCGCGGGCACGGAGCGTGGCCAACGGCAGGGGTGGATCCGCCCGGGTGCAGAGGACCAGGTGAAGCTTCTGCGGTAAATGTTCCACGAGGAAGCTCAGATAGCCGTGAATCGTGTTGTCGTGAATAAGGTGGTAGTCGTCGAAAACGAGGATGCAGTGCTCTTCGATATCGGTGATTTCGTTGAGCAACTGGGTCAGGACGTATTCTGCCGCCGAAGGTTTCAGGGTGTGGAATTCCGACAGCAGACCGGCAGCGAGTTCGGGTTGGATTGTTTGAAAGGCGGTTATAAGGTAGGAGAGGAAGCGCACCGGATCGTTGTCGCTGTCTTCCAGAGACAGCCAGGCGGCAGGTTGTTCACACTCCCGGATCCACGTACAAATCAGGGTGGTTTTACCGAAGCCCGCCGGCGCGGAGATCAGGGTGAGACGGCGCTCCAACCCGAACCTCTCGATCAGGCGCGGGCGGCGTACCAACTCCCGAGGCAGGGTCGGAATGTAGAGTTTTGTCTTCAGTACGGGAGGGATCACGGTTTTTACCTGATTATAACGCTTTGCGCTTTTCGGGCAACAGTCTCTAAAAGGTGATGATCTTGTAGCCCTGTTCGATGAAGTTTTCCATGCTGGGATGGCCGGACATATCATCCAGTATATGTAGACCTTGGGCTTCCGCCGCCTGGAGCGTACCCATCTTCCGGGCACAGGCTCTGCATGCTCCCACCAGCAGCACCTTCTCCTTCACCTTCTTGTAGAGCTTATGGAGTGGGTGATCGTCTTTGTCCAGCTCGGGAATCAGCCGGGTCGCCGATCCCTCGATCACCAGCTTGATCTCGTAGTCCTTGTCGCTAAACTCAAGGGCATTGAGCAGCACGTGGATAAAACACATGGGATCACCGTTGAAGGCGAAAAGGGCTATCTTTTCCACAAGAGCAGTACCTCCCGGACCCTATCCTACCCGAATTGCCGGTCCATGGAAAGGAATTCCGCTCTGACTTGCTTTTTTCAGGGGAAATTGTTAGAAAAGATCTGCTTCCTACTCAAGAAAAAGTTGTAAGGACGAGTCAAAATGTTGCTGCAGGCGGTAGTCAATGGTCTCCTCTTTGGTGCCGTTTACGCCACCATAGGGATCGGCTTTTCCCTGGTTTGGGGCGTGATGAACATCATCAATATCGCCCACGGAAGTTTTATCATGGTCGGCGCCTACCTCTCCTATACCTTGTACGCGGTTGCCGGAGTCGATCCCTTTCTGTCCATCCCGGTGGTCATGACCGTGCTCTTTGTTATGGCCTATGTGATCCAGAGGTTCATGCTCAATCGGGTGGTTCGGAGCAGTGTTTTCATTACCCTGACCTTTACCTTCGGCCTGCAGATCCTGATCGCCAACGTCTGCCTCTTGATCTGGAGTGCCGATTATCGCAGCGTCAAGCTTCCCTATTCTTCGGCCGGGTTTCAGATCGGGGGAGTGGTGATCCCGCTGGTTCGCTTGGCGATATTCGCCGTTGCGCTGATTTTGACCGGTCTTTTCTACCTGTTCATGAGGAGAACCAAAACGGGCATCGCGATCAACGCTACGGCGCTGAACTTCGAAGGAGCCAAGACCGTAGGGATCGATGTTTACAACATCTATGCCATCACCTTCGGAGTGAGCGCCGCCCTGGCCGGTGCAGCCGGATGCTTGATCTCTCCGATCATGAGCATCAATCCCTTCGTAGGCGGACCAATGGTAGCCAAGGCCTTCGTGATCGCGATTCTGGGCGGGCTGGGCTCGACAATCGGAGCATTGGTCGGGGGCATGGTACTCGGTCTGGTGGAAACCGTGGGTACGGTGTTCATTCCCTCTTCCTACCAGGAGCTGCTCGGCTTCTCGGTTCTGGTACTGGTTCTGGTCTTTCGACCTCAGGGGCTGCTTGGCAAGAGGTTCTACTGATGAGGAGCAAAGCGATCGTTCTGGGGATCCTGGCTGCGCTGTGTATCGCCGCTCCCTTTCTGCTCACCGGGTTTTGGGTAAGGCTGATCACCTTCACCTTCATGTTCGCCGTCCTGGCCTCAGCCCTGAATATTATCGCCGGATTCACCGGTTATGCGGCCTTCGGGAATATGGTCTTCTTCGGTCTTGGCGCCTACACCACGGCGGTTCTCATGACCAGAGTCGGTTTTTCCTATCCGCCTGCTCTGCTGTGCTCGGCAGCTGTAGCCGTGGCAGTGGCGATTGTGCTCGGCATGCTTCTTTTACGACTGAAGGGCCACTATTTCGCTTTGGGGACACTCGGAGCCGCCGAAGCGGTGAAGTACATTGTGGAGAATATGACGAGGATCACCGGGGGCGGGCAGGGGATCACGGTGCCGCCGTTGCGGGGAAATCCGGCCACGATCAATACCTTCTTCTACTTCATGATGTTCGGACTGCTGATCATCATTCTCGTTGTAGTGTGGCGGGTATCCAAGAACCGCCTGGGCTACGCCTTCAAGGCGATCAGGGCCAACGAGGAAGCCGCCGGGGTCATGGGTATCGATACGACCCGCTACAAGATCACCGCCTGGGCGCTGAGCGCCCTGTTTACGGGAATTACCGGATCGGTCTATGCGTACTGGTTCACCTACATCGATGCTCCCACCGTGTTCGATGTTATGTGGGTGGTGAAGATGTTCGTAATTCTGCTGATCGGCGGAGCCGGAACCGTATGGGGTCCGGTGATCGGCGCTTTCATCCTTGAGACCATTTCTGAGCTGGTCTGGTCCCGCTTCATCAATCTGCACCTCGGGATCCTCGGGCTGATCATCATCCTGGTGGTTCTGTTTATGCCGAGGGGGATCATTAGCCTCGTTTCCCAGGGAAGGGGGATCAAAGATCTGATCCCGATCCGGCGCAGCGGGGCCCAACGATGAGCGAAGTAATACTTAGCGGCCGGCAGGTCACCAAAACCTTCGGGGCCCTGAAAGCGGTCTGGAATGTCGACTTCGAGGTGAAGAGAGGGGAAATCCTCGGCATCATCGGACCGAACGGGGCGGGAAAGACCACCCTGCTGTCCATGATCAACGGCACCCTGTCTCTGACGCGGGGTACGATCACCTTCAAGGGCCAGGACATTTCCGGACTCAAGCCCTTTCGAATCGCCGAGCGGGGGATCTCCCGAACCTTTCAGATCGTGAAGCCCTTCCCCGGGATGACCCTGCTGGAGAACGTTTCCATCGGCGCGCTGTTCGGTAAGGACAAGATCCGGGATGCCCGAGAGGCGCGGGAAAAGACCCGGGCCATCCTGTCAACGGTCAACTTGACGGGTCAGGAAAACGTGGCCGTAGAGAACCTCAACATCTCCGAGCGCAAGCGTCTGGAGCTGGCCCGGGCCCTGGCAATGGACCCGGAGCTGCTCCTTCTGGACGAGGTCATGGCCGGCCTGAATACCACTGAAATCAACTGGATCATGGATCTGATCCGCAGGCTCAATGAAAAGGAGGGCAGGACGATCCTGGTCATCGAGCATGTGATGAAAGCGATCATGGGCATCTCCCATCGCATCATGGTGCTGCATCACGGACAGAAGATCGCCGAAGGGCCGCCGGAGAGAATCAGCAACGATGAAAGTGTGATTTCCGCCTACCTGGGGGAACGATACGCCAAGAGGAGGGGTGAGGGTGGTCAAGGTTGACGGATTAAACGCCGGCTACGGGGATGTGCAGATCCTCTGGGACCTGTCTTTGGAAATCGAAACCGGCAGCATCACCGCTCTGATCGGCGCGAATGGTGTGGGCAAAACCACGTTCCTGAGAACCCTGGCCGGAGCCATACAACCGTACAGCGGATCAATCCTGTTCGGGAAGCAAGACATCACCCATCTACCCCAGACCTGGCGGGCCAGACACGGAATCATGATGGTTCCCGAAGGTCGGCAGTTGTACAGCGGATTGACGGTCGAAGACAATCTGAAGATGGGTGCCTATACCCGTCGGGATCGGGGTGCAATCCGACGGGACCTGGAGTGGGTATACGGCATACTGCCGGTGCTCAAAGAAAGACGAAAGCAGCTGGCCGGAACCCTCTCAGGTGGAGAGGCTCAGATGTGTGCGGTGGCTCGCGGCCTGATGGCCGATCCCAAGGTGCTGCTCCTGGACGAGCTTTCCCTGGGACTGGCCCCGGTGATCGTAGACGGGCTGGTCAACGTGCTGCGGGAGATCCACGAGAAACGGGATATAACCATCCTGCTGGTCGATCAGGACGTGCAGATCGCCCTGGAGCTGGCCTCCAGCGGTTATGTGTTCGTAAACGGTCGGGTGGAGATGTCCGGTCCGTCATCGCAACTGCTGCAGAATACAGAGATCCAGAAGGCCTATTTGGGAATATGAGCTTGGCTAGACAGAGCGAGAATCATTATATTAGGAAAGAATAGACAGGGAGGAACGAATGAAAAACAGATTTTTCAAGGCAACCGGGCTACTGTTGGTAATCGTTCTTGTTGCGGTGACCACTTTTGTGGTTTCGTGCAAGAAGAAGGAGGCCGAGCCGGAGGTGATCAAGATCGGCGCTTCGGTATCCCTGAGCGGAAATCTGGCTCGCTTCGGCAACATGGTGAAAAGTGGATACGAGCTATGGGCCGAGCAGGTCAATGCCCAGGGTGGAATCCAGGTGGGAGACAAAAAACTGCCCGTGGAGATCATTTACTATGATGATCAATCCGACAACCAGACCTCGGCCAAGCTCACAGAGAAGCTTATAACCGAAGACAAGGTTCAGTTTCTGCTGGGACCCTTCGGTTCCGGCCCGACTTTTGCCACCACGGCGATCGCGGAGAAGTACAACATCATCACCATGGCGACCCTGGCCAACGCCACCAACATCTACGATCGCGGCTTCCAGAACGTGTTCTCGGTTCTGGCTCCTGCTACCCGGATCTTCGCGAGCTTCATCGACATGCTGGCCGCCCAGAGCCCCAAGCCAACAAAGGTGGCGATCATCTACCCCAACGACAACTTCCCCGGAGCGGTCGCCAAGGGGGCTGAAGCCTACGCCAAAGAGAAGGGTTTTAACGTTGTCTACATAGAGGAGTACACCAAAGGTGTAAAGGACCTCTCTTCCACGATCCTGAAGATCAAGAACTCCGGCGCCGAGGTGCTGATGGGTTCTGGATATCTGGAAGAGGCGATCCTGACGGTACGCCAGCTCAACGAGCAGAAGGTCAGCCTCAAAGCCATCGGTTTTACCACCGGCCCCGAGCTCAAGGATTTCACGGACAACCTGGGAAGCGATGCGAACAATATCTGCGGCGTGTCCTGGTGGA
>CAZKCQ010000163.1:0-6663 GCA_964551205.1 uncultured Spirochaetaceae bacterium | reverse complement strand
CCTGCAGGCCGTTGTTCAGCGGGGTGTAGACATCCACGTCCAGCACGCCGTCCAGAACGTAGCAGGTTTTGTTGATCGAGGCGTAGTACAGGGGCATCTTCTGGGTGAAGGGTTCGACCTTGTCGCTGGTGATGCCCTTGCGGGACGGAATATAGGCCCCGGTTTCCAGCTTGATTTTCTGGACCTCGGGAGAGTAGTAGTATTTCATCCAGCGAACCGCGGCCTCTTCCTTGGCCGAGCCCGCGGGAACCGAAGAGGAAATGCCGAAACCGACCCCGACGATGGCCGAAACGATCCCCGGATTCTTTTCTCCCGGGATAGCCGGGAAGTTCAGGAAGGAGAAGTCGTTTTTCTGCCGCTGGGGATCGATGAGGGCGACCCCGGTGGACGAATCGGTAAGAAAAGCGCCCTGGCGCCAGTCGCCGTCCACCAGGAAGGCTGACTTGTTTTCGGCAAACAGGGCCGGTCCTTCCCCGTAGGCCAGCTGGATGGTGTCCCTCGAGATGACCCCGTCCTTGTACATCGTATCGACAAAGCCGAGGGCATCGACGAAGGCCTTGTCGCTGAAGTTGGCCCTGCCAGCCTTGACGCTGTCGATCCAGGCATCCCCCAAGAGGCGCCCGGTGATCGTGGAGAACAGGCAGGACTGCATGACCCAGGTGTCCTTGTTGGCCATAAGCACGGTTTGGACGCCTTTGGCCCTGAGCTTGGGCACCATGGCCTTCAGGTCCGAGTAGGCTTTGGGTTCGGCCAGGCCGTTGTCCTTCAGGAGCTTGGTGTTGGAGTACATTACCGTGGTGTAGGTCACGCTCTGGGGCAGTTCAGCCAGAAACTTCGATTTCTGGTTGGCAGGGTCCACTGCGGCGGGAACGAAGTTGGAGAGGAACTCCCTGCCCAGAAGCGGTGTCAGGTCCTTGACCAGCTTCTTCTCGTGCAGGGCTGTGGAGCGTCCCGAGGGCCACATGAACATCACGTCAGGAAGATTACCCGCTGCCACGTAGGCCGCCACCTTCTGATGAAAGGCCTCGTCGAACAGCTCCTCTTTCTGAATCTTGATGTCCGGGTTTTCGGCGGAAAACTTCGCCCAGATGGCCTGGTCCTCCGCGTAGCCGGCCTGGGTGGCGTCGATGTAGTACAGAACGGTGAGGACGGTCGGCTCAGCCATGGTACCGCCGCCACCCTGCCCGCCGGCGAACACGATGGCCGCCGACAGCAGGAGCAGCACTGCCAGAATTGCGGTAGCTTTTTTCATAAAAAGCCTCCTTCTAATGTTTTGCCCCAATCGGGGCTTACTCCCCTCACAGGGGAGTCTTTATTTTCTATCCCCCAACGAGGGATGTCTGGTTTATCAGCTCTACGCCCGTGGGTCCGCCGGGATGGAAACGTTTCACGCTCTCGCTGATGCCGATGTCGGCAAACAGGCGATGCAGAACCATTCCCGCGGCGCCGTAAGCTACTGACTTGTCTCCGAGGGAGGAGAAGCGGATCTTGCAGCGTACCTCGTCGGGGTAGGGCCAGTTTTTCTCGATCTCCTCGGAAAGCACCGTGTGCACTTCGCTCTTGTAGCGCTCGATGTCGCCGCCCAGGAAAACGTGGCTGAGGTTGAAGGTGTTGACCATCAGCGCCGCGTTCTTGGCCAGCTCCCGGATGAAGCGGTGCAGGACCTCGGGATCCTCCTCGATGCGATAGGCCTCATCCTCGGTGAGGGAGAACTGGCCCTTGTTCTGGGGTGTGCAGAAGGTGCTGCGGAACTCCCCGGCGGAGTAGCGGTGACCGTAGTGGACCCGGCCGTTGATCACGATACCGATCCCCACCGCGGTCTTCTCGTGGAAGCGCTCCCGGTCCTTGATGTCCCGGAACTCCACCAGGAGGAAGAGAAAATCCTGCAGGTTCTTCACCCGGTGGAAGGCCAGCTCCCCCCAGGCACAGGCGTTGGCGTCGTTTTCCAGAAAAAGGGGCAGGTCGTATTCTTCGCTGATGTGCCGGCGGAAGTCGAACTCTCCCTCCATCTGCAGCGGGATCGAGTAGCGGATAATACCCTTCTGGGGGTCAACGACCCCGGACACCCCGACCCCGATTCCCAGAAGGGGTGCGTCGATCCTGGCCAGCTCGGTGCGCATGCGGGAGGTGACGTCGAAGAAGACCTCCTTGAAGTTTAGTCCGGACAGGCGGATCAGCTCGAACTTGGAGTAGAGGATCTCCCCCTGCAGGTCCACGGCCACAGCGGTGTAGGACTCCGGTCTGAACTCGATCCCCAGAACGCAGGCGTAGGAGCGGTTCAGGGTCAGATACACGGGTTTGCGTCCACCCTGTGGACCGGCCTCGCCCTCGGCGTGTTCCCTGATGATGCCGATGTCGAGCAGACCATTGACGATGCTGCTGATGGTGGATTTATCCAGTCCCAGGTTTTTCGCTATCTGGATGCGGCTGATATGTTTGTTGATCCAGATTTCCCGCATTACTCTCGAGGTATTCAACAACCGATTTCGCTTGATCTGTGCCATAAATGATCGCGTTGGTTGGATTAAAAACCAACTAACCATTTCTACCATGGTCTTTATGGTTTGTCAACTAAAATCGAAGGAAAAATTGGGAAAATTTCACGGTGAAAGTGATAATTGCGGGATTTTATAGATATTCCGCGCCATGTTTGTTGATTTTTAAACCAACGTCAGCAGAACTTGATACTGGAGGAGGGATCGCTGTAATGTGTATCCCAGTATACTGCAGTTCGGAAGGAGCGGTTCGGCGTGAGAGAGATAGATCTTTCCGGGGAATGGACCTTGAGTCAGTGGGGGGAAGGGGACAAGGCGCGAAAAACCGGGATCCCGATTCAGATTCCCGGAGATACCTATTCCGCCCTGATCGAGGCCGGGAAAATCCCCGATCCCTACTTCGGAACCAACGAGCTGGAAACGCTCTGGGTCGGACAAGCGGATTGGCTGCTGTTCCGCAGCGTTACGATAGAACCCGGGTTTCTCGAAAATCGGCATGTGTTCCTCCACATCGACAGCCTGGACACCGTTGCGGAGATCCGCATCAACGGTGAGCCTGTCGCCCGGAGCGACAACATGTTCACGGCGCTGCGGGTCGATATCGGACGGTACCTCAAGTCCGGAGAAAACCGGTTCGGTATTCTGCTCCGTTCGGCGGAGAAGCGGGCCGCAGAGCTGAGCAAGCGGCTGCCCTATCCCGTACCGTATTCCGCCTATCCGGTGCAGTCCCCCCACCGTAACCTGGTGCGCAAGGTCCAGTGCCACAGCGGCTGGGACTGGGGACCCTGCCTTATGGTGAGCGGGATCTACGGCCGGGCCTACCTGAAATCCTGTGGTCACGGCCGGATCGATTCGATAACAACTGAACAAACCCGCAGGGGGGAGATCTGGGAGACGGCCGTTACCGTGGAGTATTTCGCCTACGTTGCGGGAAAGATCCCCCTGGAAGTTTCGCTTGCCGGGCAAAGTGTTGAGAATCAGTGCCAGGTCGAGGTGGGGACGAATACGATCCGGAAGGTCCTGGAGATTCCCGATCCCGAGCTGTGGTGGCCCAGGGGCTACGGGAAGCAGGCCCTTTATGCCCTGATCGTGAAGGCGGGGGAGGATCAGGTCGAGAAGAGGATCGGCTTTCGCACCGTCGAGATACTTCAGGAAGATGACGATGACGGACGGAGCATGATCGTTTCCGTAAACGGCAGGCAGATCTTCTGCAAGGGGGCGAACTGGATTCCCAGCGACGCACTTCCCTCTCGTCAGACACGAGAGAGGTACGAGATGCTCCTGGCCGACGCTGCGGCCGCCAATATGAACATGCTCCGCGTCTGGGGCGGGGGCCAATACGAGACCGAGCTGTTTTACCAGCTATGCGATGAAATGGGGCTGCTGATCTGGCAGGACTTCATGTTCGGTTGTGCTACCTATCCGGCAGCGACGTGGTTTTTCGAAGGGGTGGAGACGGAGGTGCGTCATCAGGTCAAACGCCTGAAGGATCATCCCTGCATCGTCCTCTGGTGTGGGAACAACGAGAACCTGGGGGCCCTCAAATGGTATCCCGAGAGCCAAGCCAATACGGCCCGCTATCTGGTGGACTACGACCGGCTCAACGAGGGGGTTGTCGGCCGGATCGTGCGTGAACTGGATCCGTCGCGGCCCTGGTGGCCCAGCTCCCCTTCGGCGGGGGTGGGAGACTATTCGGACAACTGGCACGACGACAGCAAGGGGGACATGCACTACTGGAGCGTCTGGCACGAAGGCAGGAACTTCGAAGCCTACTACGAGGTCATCCCCCGCTTCTGCTCGGAATTCGGTTTTCAATCCCTTCCCACCCTGGACACGGTGCAGCAGTACGCCCCCGAAGATCAGTGGAATGTCACATCTGCGGTGATGGAGCATCATCAGCGCAGTCCCCGGGGCAACACGATCATCGTGGAAACCATGACCCGCTACTTCCGCCTGCCCGAGAGCTTCGAAAGCTTTCTCTATGTGAGCCAGGCGCAGCAGGCTCTGGCCATGAAGACCGCAGTAGAGTACTGGCGAAGCCGGCGACCCGTATGTATGGGGATGTTATACTGGCAACTCAACGACGTGTGGCCGGTGGCTTCCTGGTCCTCTATTGAATACTCCGGGAAGTGGAAGCTCCTGCATTATGCGGCTCGGAAGTTCTACGCTCCGCTGCATGTTGCAGCATTCTGTGCAGACAGCCGGAATATTGAGATCGTTGGGCTCAACGACACGACCGAGTCCTGCCAGGGTACTCTTCGAGTACGGTTCGTCGACTTTGGCGGAAAGACTCATCAGGAGCAGGAGCTCCGTGTGTGCCTTGATGCGGAGGCTGCAACCGACTTGCTCCGGAAATCTCTGGATCAGCTTCCCGCGCGGAAAGAGGAGCTGTTTCTCACCCTGGAGTTCAAGCCATCGGGTCCCGACACCGGCGGTCAGCTGCAACCCCTCGTCAACGAGCTGTTTCTCTGTCCACCGAAGCGCTGCGATCTGAGAACACCAGAGATCCGCCGTGAGGTTCGTCGCAATGGTGAACGGATCTACGTTGAGCTGCGCACAGATCTGCCGGCCTTCTTCGTATCCCTCGATGTGGAGCGGCTGCCAGGAGTCTTTGATGACAACTTCTTCACGCTGCTACCGGAGCAACCGAAGATCGTTTGCTTTGAGCCGAGGAATCCCCCGGCGGGAGAACTCCTCGATTTGCTAAACCGAGGCTTGAAGGTCCGTCACCTGCGTGATACCTACAGGTAAGGGGGTAAAATTCCCGTGCTTCACGGTTAGAGTCGCCCTGTCGATGACAAAAGGAGAGGCCGGGTGTACGGATGATGCGTATTCGAAGGTTTTCTATCTTGCTGCTTGTTTTATTGTCGATACTCCCCGTTCATTATCTGTGCGCACAGCAGGGATTCCAGCCTTTGAGCCAAGCGTTGATAAAGCTTGACCGGGATTGGGCGTACCGCTGGGGGGATTCGCCCTTCGATGCCCGGGGTGTTCCCCTGTGGACCTACGAGCAGGGCAGCGAACAGGCCTGGGCGGGGATCGACTTCCCCAGCAATCCGCCGGATCGGGGGGAACGAAACCGGGTCTGGTTCCGGACGCGCCTTCCCGATTTCACCGGTGCGGACCCCCGCATCTTCATCTACAGCATTGATCTGGCCGCAGAAGTTTATCTGGAGGGCAGGCGGATCTATGCCTACGGGGATCTGGAACCCCAGGGCCGCGGGCGTTTTCGAGGCTGGCCCTGGCACCTGATACCCCTGCCCGCCCAGCCTTCAGGAAAACAGCTGTACGTCCGGGTGTTCTCCGATTATCGGGACATCGGGCTCTGGGGTGAGGTGATCCTCGGCTCAGGCGTCGATCATATGCGGAGGATCATCAGACGCGACATCATTCGAATCACGGTGGCGGTGATCTCTCTGACCCTGAGTCTGATTTTCCTGCTCCTCTACTTTTTTCGGGACCGGCAACGCTCCTTCGTGTACCTCTGTTTGATAACCCTGGCCCTGGTGATCCGGGTGATCAGTGAAACCCACATCAAGCAGCTGGCTCTCCAGGCGCCGCTTTTCTTCGAGTACGTGAAGGCGATCAGTTATTTCGTCCTGCCCCTGCTCGTCATCCTCTTCCTCCAGGAGATCCTGGGCGAACCGTATCGTCGGATAACCCGGGTTGGTGCAGCCGTAGTGCTCGGGCTGTTGGGATCTACCATGATCGGTTGTGCAACCGGTTTGATCAGGCTGTGCGACACTTACCTGCTGTTCGACATCGTCGCAGTCTGCACAATGATTTTTCTGGGAATCCTGAGCGTGAAGGCCGCTGCGGCCGGAAACGTGGAAGCCCACCTGGTTTGTGTCAATTTTATCATCTTTGGCTTACTCGCCCTGTACAGCATCCTGGTAACAGACGGGATCTTTCCCTGGACCGATGAAATTAACTACCTCCTGCTGTTTCAGTTCTCCCTCGGTCTGGCCGTGATTTTAATCCGACGCCTGGTTTCCTTCCATTACAGGTTGGAGGAATACAGCACCAAGCTCCAGAGCCAGTCGGAAGAACTGACGACGCTGAACCAGTCCTTGGAAGAAAAGGTGCGGGAACGGACGCGCCAGCTCGAGGTGGCTAACCGGCAGCTTCGGGAGGAGAAGATCACCCTCCAGATCACCTCGATCACCGA
>CAZKCQ010000162.1:0-6693 GCA_964551205.1 uncultured Spirochaetaceae bacterium | reverse complement strand
GAGATCAGCACGAGAAAAAGCACGATCAGCAGGAACATAATCAGCAGATTGAAAACAGTAGCCCCCAGCAGGAACAAAACAGTGTTAACTTTTTTGTTCATTCTTCTCTTTCACTCCCGTCACAAGATAACTGATCAGCAGGGCGATTCCCGCCACCACAACGGTCGAATCGGCCAGATTGAACACGGGCCAGCGCTCGAACCCGAAGATGCCGTAAAATTTGAAATCGATGAAATCAATCACTCCAGCCGGCCGGAAATAGCGGTCCACCTGGTTGCCCAAACCACCGCCCATGATCGCCGCCAGGATCCAGCGCTGACCCCGGGTAATATCCTTGGCTGCCAAAAAGTAGTACATCACGAAGGCCACAACCAGCACGGGCAGCACCATGGTCAGGATGATTCGACCGGTATCGCCGAAGCCGCGGCCGATGCTGAAGGACAGAGCCGGATTCTGAACATAGGTGAAGCGCAGGAAATCACCGATGATCCGCACCGGCCGTCCGTAGGGCAGGGTTTTGGAGACCACCCACTTGACGATCTGATCCAACACTATGATCCCGCCGGTCAGCACCAGGGGGAGGAGTTTCTTGCGTAGGTTCAAAGTGCACCCTCCATTGTCATGACTCACAAACCCGTCGGGATATCGAGGAAACGGATCTGCAGGTCCGTCTCGGCCCGCAGTTTCTCGGACAACAGCGTGACCCCGGAGGTTTCGGTCAGGTAGTGCCCGCCGAAGATCACGTTGATACGGCCCTCCAGGCAGTGATGATAGATCTCATGAGAAGCATCCCCGGTGATGAACAGATCCAGCTTCTCCTCGATGGCCTGGCTGGCCTCATCCGCGGCTCCCCCGGAGGAGATCCCCACCGTGGAAATCTGCTCGGGTCCGAAGGGAAGTACGTTGATGCCCTGTTCGTTGCTTCCGCAACAGGCCCGTACCACCTGCTCGAGGTTCATCGCTTCGGGCAGGGTTCCCTTGAACCCGATTTTGATCCCCTTGTACTCCCCGAACGGCTCGAGCCGCTGCAAACCGATCCGTCGGGCCAACCCCGCGTTGTTGCCGAGCTGCGGATGCATATCCAGGGGCAGATGAACGGCGTACAGGGCCAGATCCGCCTGGATCAGTGCCCGCAGCCGCTGGTAGTGCCCGCCGGTAACGGCAAGAGGCCTGCCCCAGAACAGTCCGTGATGCACGAACAGCAGGTCCGCCCCCCACTCGGCGGCCCGGCGGATGCTCTCCAGACAGGCATCCACGGCAAAGGCAACCTTCTCGACGCTCTGTTTGGCGTTGGCGACCTGAAGCCCGTTCAAGGCCACATCGGTTCCAGCGAATCCATCCAGGTCGAGGACCTGCCGGATCAGCGTATCGAACTCATCCAGATGCATGAGGCGCTCATTATAGCAGCTGGGGAACGGGGGAGGCAACATGAGTCGTACCAGGGTAGAAGATTTTTCTGCGGCAGCTCAAGTATTGATTGTCCCGAATTCATTCAACCCACAGCAAAAACCGAAAAACTATCTTGCCTTGACATCGGGTGGTTGGGAAGATATTCTCAAACTCAAGGAAAAAGCTGGACGGATCGATGTCTCCGCAAGTCAACGTTGATCAGGTAAAAAGGGCGGCCCATAATTCGGTTCCCCTGACCTTCAAGACCTTTACCCTCCCCCACGATACCGAGGAGTATCTGGACGAGGTTCTCAACATATTCCTGGCAGAGCTCGGCTTTTCCGAAATCAAGGATCAGCTGTCCTACTGCCTGCGGGAGCTGGCCGTCAATGCCAAGAAAGCCAATACCAAGCGGGCCTACTTTCATGAAAAGGGTTTGGATCTGAACAATCCTCAGCACTACGCGGAAGGCATGAAGAGCTTCAAAGAGGACACCCTGGAGAATATCGAGCATTTCCTGCAGAAGCAGAAGGAACTGGGGTTGTACCTCAAGATCGTCTATCACACCCGGGAGAGGACCTTCACGATCTCCGTACGCAACAATGTAGAGATCACCAAGATCGAACAGATCCGCATCTTTGACCGCATTGCCCGCTCCCGTGCATTCACCAGCATGGAGGAGGCCTTCGCCACGGTGCTCGATCAGACCGAAGGGGCGGGCCTGGGCATCGTCATCCTGATTCTGATGCTGAAAAAAATCGGCCTGGATGAGGAGTCCTTTGCCATCGATGTGGAAGACGGGGAGACCGTGGCTACCCTGACCATTCCCTTCAACGAGATCCAGGTAGAAAAGATGGACGCCCTGACCCAGCAGATTATCCGGGAGGTCAAGGAACTGCCCCAGTTCCCGGACAATATCCTGCACCTTCAGCGCCTGATCTCCGATCCGGACTCCGAAATCACCGATATCGCCCGGCAGATCTCTACCGATCCGATGCTGACCGCGGATCTGCTCAAGCTGGTCAACTCCGCGCAGTTCATGCTGCCGAAGAGGGTCGACAACATCGTGGAGGCCGTCAAACTGGTGGGTATGAAGGGCGTACGGAACCTGCTGTACACCCACGGGACCCAAAAGATCTTGGGCCAAAAGTACCGGCAGATGAGGGAGCTGTGGCAGCATTCCTATCGAACCGCCTTCTACGCCTACAACCTGGCCAAGAGCTTCCGACGCCGGAAAGAGATCCTGGACGATGTGTATGTAGGGGGAATCCTCCACGACCTGGGTAAGATCATCCTGGCCTCGCTACATCCGGACCTGCTGGAGCGGATCCGCGGCTTCTGCAAAGAGAAGGAGATCCCGTCGAATATGCTGGAAAACTTCGCCGCCGGCATGAATCACGCCGAGGTGGGAGCATTGATCGCCGAAAAGTGGAACTTCCCGGATCAGTTGATCGATGCCATCCGTTTTCACCACTCCCCGCTGGAGTGCAGGGAGCAAAACCGGGATATCGTGTTCAGCGTCTACCTGGCCAACGCCCTGACCGATCTAGAGCGGAAGATGATCGTTTTCGAACAGATGGATCGCTGGGTCCTGGGGGATATGGGGATCCAGAGCGAAGAACAGCTGACCCGTATCCAGCAGCGACTGGCCAGCGCTTTCGACCAACAGCGCTCCCGCTTCTAATCGCCTCGATCAGGGGCACAGATCCCGGCACAGAGGGCGAATCTCATGACTATACGGAAGTTCCTCAAGAGCTACTCGGGTCTGGACCGCAGTATCTACTTCCTCTGTCTGGCCCAGGTGGTCAACAGCATCGGCCACTTCGTACACCCTTTCCTTACGATGTTCCTCACCCGGAAGATCGGTATGGATCCGGTGGAAGCGGGTACCTACGTGATGCTCTCCGCGGCGGCCTGGGTGCCGGGCTCCCTGCTGGGGGGGAAGATCGCCGACCAGATCGGACGCAAGGGGATCCTGGTGTTCTTCCAGTCCCTGGCCGCCGCCGTGCTGGTGCCTTGCGCCTTTCTCGGGGTGTCCCGGTCATCCCCTGGCTGTTACCAGCGTGTACGTGGCCAACCATGCCCCCATCACCCATCGAGGCCGGATCAACGCCATAGCCCCGATTATAATGTGGAGCGGCTTCGGCCTGGGTCCGCCCCTGTCCGCCCAGTTCATCGAGCGCTTTTCCCTGGTCCGTATTTGGCCTCTGTGCTTCCTCCTGTCCCTGTTGGCGGCGGGGTTGCTCTTCGGGATGCATCTGTTGGAAAGCAGAGCCGGGCGGGCAAGTATGCGTCTTCGGCGGTAAATACGGCAGAGACCCAATCTTGACTATTATTTCTCTATATAGTAATTTCCATATGTTATTAAACTGTGTTATTATAATGACAACGAGAAAATTTTGGTCAATCGAAAGCGTTGCTTCCAGCCTAATTGCAGCGAAGCTTCCAGCATTATGACAAGATTTTCGCTGCGGAAGAAGACATCGCAATCTTCCTCAATCGGTTGCGATCCGGGATTGCGATATTACGCAGGACATCGCGAAGCGATATATTTAACCCAGGAGGAAAACGATGGCAGTTACTCTGTATTCCACCCCGAGCTGCGGATTCTGTGTGAAGGCAAAGCAGTACTTCCGGGAACAGCATATTCCCTTTACCGAGTACAACGTAGCGGCGGATCAGAGAAAAGCGGAAGAGATGGTACGCAAGTCCGGTCAAATGGGAGTCCCGGTCATTGATGTTCACGGGAAGATTATCGTAGGATTCAACCAGCCGGAAATCGAGCGCGCCCTGAAGCGATAGGCTGCACCGGACCGGACAGAGAGAGGAGGAAGTCGTGGCTCACAAGACAACTGTCACCTGGACCGAAGATCTCGCCTTCAATGTCGAGTTGGACGGCCATAGTTTCATGGTAGATGCGGATGCGCAGTTTGGTGGCAAAAACCGCGGCCCCAGGCCCAAGGGACTGCTCCTCTCCGCTCTGGCAGGCTGCACCGGTATGGATGTAGCCTCGGTGCTCACCAAGATGAAGATGCCCTTCGACAGCTTCTCCCTGGAGGTGCAGGGGGAGTTGGCCGAGGAGCACCCCAAGTGTTATACGGACATCGTCATCCGCTACATCTTTCACGGAAAAGAGCTGGACCGGGACAAGATCGAGAAATCCGTAAAACTGTCGGTGGACAAGTACTGCGCCGTGTATTACATGCTCAGCAAGGCGGCGAAGCTGCGGCACGAGATCGTACTGAATCCCGGTTAAGCATCCCGGTAAAAAAGCAAGCCGACCTGCAGAACTCGCTCCTGATCGGCAAATCCCTATCAATTAATTCAAGCGGTAAATCGAAGCGCTGTGGAGAAAATCCCCGTTGTTTCTAACGTAGCTAGCGCAGCTAGCGAAGCCAGGGTGGCTGGCGAAAATGGCGCAGCAAACAGGGAGTTTTCCATGAAAAGACACAGAGGTCGTATCGAGGTTGTAAAGCCGCTGATCCAGGGCAGCCGGCTGAAGGTTCAGCTGAGGGTGTGTGAGGCCGACGGTCAGGAGCACCTGGCCTTTCTGCCCGATCGGGAGCTCTCAACCCTGCTGCCCAGGTCGATCCTGCTCGCCTCGCTGAGAGAGGTTCCACGGGAACTGCTGGACACCATCGATCCCATGCTCCGGCATTTGGTCAGGGGGAGGGTGGTTCGTCTCTGGCAGTATGAGGAGCGCCGGTACGCCTCGTTTCTGCCGTGGCGTTCGGTGCACTTCGCCGACCCGTAAGGGAGGCATGCCAGGCCTGCAGCACGATCCCCACGGCCACAGCCACGTTCAGAGAGCGTTTGGCACCGGCCATGTGGATAGAAACCCTTCCTGCCTTGGAAGCGGCCAGGGCCAGGGCCTGCGGGCTCAGGCCCAGTTCTTCGGATCCGACCAGCATGATTCCCCGTTCGGGAAAGCGGAACTCCCACAGAGGTGTCCCTCCCAACTCCAGAGCGAATACGCCCGCCTCCGTCCGGATCTCATCGAGCCGGGCAAAGCGCCAGGGCATGATCCTGATTGCGCCGCGGGCCGATTTCACAGCCCGTGGGTGCAGGGCAGAGGCGGTGTTCGGAGAAAGTAGCAGACTGTCCACCCCGAAGGCCTCGGAGGAGCGGAAGATCGCTCCTACGTTGAAGGGAGAACGGATCTCCTCCAGGTACACTTGGATCGGCAGCACGCTTCGCGCCGCCGCATCGAGCCGTTCGGAATTGGGGACCAACAGGTCCCACTCCGCCGGTTCGGCTCCCAGATAACGCAAGAGGGCGTGACGGATACGGTTGACCTGGCGACGGATCGCGGAACTTTGAGATGCGGCAGAGGTACACAGCTTCCGGCAGGCCTCGGCGGCCTCATGGATCTCCCGGCCGCAACCCGCATCCTGGCTGAGCACCATGCACAGGGAATCCAAGTAGTCCCCGTGCGGTTCTCGACCCAGCTCAAGATCGCGTTCCTCCGCCTGCAGCAGCAGAACGATCTTTCGCAGCCGCGTCTTTCGGGGCAGGGTTCTCAGCTTCTTGATCGAGATCACGAAGAGGATTTTGTCTAATAGGCGGATTTGATGAGCTCGTACAGATCTTCCGCCGATATGCTTCGCGGCAGGTAGTTCATCATGTCGAAATTGCGGGCGATCCCCGCGATATCCACCATATCGTCCAGATTCAGATCGAAGTCCCGCAACCTGGTCGGCAGCCCCATTGAGCCGATGATGCGTCGGACCGCCTCCACGGCGCGGCCGGCTCCCTCCACCGAAGCCTCATCGTCCACCTCCTCACCCAAATAGCGGGCAACCGCGGTGAGCTTTTCCGAGGCGATTCCGGAGTAGAACTCCATTACGTGAGGAAGCATAATCGAAGACACCCAGGATTTGGGTACCATAAAATTTCCATTGATGGCATAGGCCAGGGCGGTGCCCACACCGGGCTTGCTGATCGTCAAACCCAGACTTGCCAGCAATCCAGCCATGGAGGCGTTCATCCGTACCCTCAAATCATCCGGTTGATTGACCAGGGGATCTATGATCTTCCCGATCAGCTCACAGGCGCGCAGGAAAAACGTGTCGGAGAGAAAGCTGCTTCTGGAGGACAGATATCCCTCCACGGCGACGAGCAGGGTATCCATAAGCGTAGTGGCCGTGTATTTCGGCGGCAGCGTAATGGTGAGCTTCGGATCTACCATCACCGCTGCGTTGATGCGCCTCTGGGTGCGGCCGATCTTGGCACTGCGATCCCGTCCGTCTGTGAGCAGATATTCATCCACCAGGAGGAATGGATCCCGGCAGGTGGTGGGAATAC
>CAZKCQ010000161.1:0-6717 GCA_964551205.1 uncultured Spirochaetaceae bacterium | reverse complement strand
CCGAAATGCTCAGGTAGGGGGAGAGGTAGTTCATGATCACCGGGAAGAGGATGAAAAACAGCAGCAGGAGTGCCTTTCGTACTTGCTGTCTTCTCTTTATTTTGGCCATTACAGACCTCCTTTCATCTAGTTCAGGATATTTAGAGCCCACCTCCGGGCTCGATCACCCGCCACGAGCTCATCGTGGGAGGGAGGAGGCGCTTTCGGGGGCTCGCATCCCGGCCCATGAGGCAGTCGAAGAAGAAGGGAGCACTGACGACGAAGAGGAGGATCCCCCCTTGTCGAGCACTCCCGCAAGTCCCGGCAGGCAGCGGTTGGTTTCCAGGCCCGCCAGCCTGCCGAGGAACAGCACGTAGAAGCGGATCACTTCCTTCCGGTACTGTGTATTGATCAGCAACGCGATGCCGATCGACACGCAGCCGGTGGTAAGGGAGAGCCCGTAGTAGAGAAGGGCGAGGTGCTGCATGCGGCGACTACAACCTCGGCTACAACCTCATATCCAGGACCTCCTGGCGGACCTGGCTGTGCCGGTTGAAGAAGCGGCGGTAGCCCAGCTCGGTTACCAGGAATACGGTGACGGTCACCGAGCCGCCGATGCCCAGCATGATGGCGATCTGGTACTTGATCGCATCCAGGGGGGCGACTCCCGCCAGGATCTGACCGGTCATCATCCCCGGCAGGAACACGATGCCCATGCCCATCATGTTGTTGATGATCGGCATGATGCCGGCGGAGAAGGCCTCCTTGACAAAGGGCCGGGCCGCTTCCTTGGGCGAGGCGCCCAGCATCAGGGCGCCCTCCAGGCGATCCAGCCGCGAGCGGATACCGCTGGACAGGCGGTCGATGCCGATGGAGATCCCGTTCATCGAGTTGCCGATGATCATCCCGGCCACGGGGATGAAGTAGCGGGGCGCGAACCAGGGGCTGACCCGGACGATGACGAAGAGGAAATAGGCCAGAGCCGCCGTGGTTCCGAGTAGCATGGAGCCGGCGATCACGAGGCGCAGGGCGGAAAACAGACTCTTCTTCACCCGCCCGAACACCGTGTAGACGGCGAAGGTCTCCATCACGGCGAAGATAATCAGGGTGATCCAGATCTTTTCCCAGGAGAACACGTAGGTAAGCACGAAACCGGTCAGCACCAGCTGGGCGGTCATGCGCAGGGAGGCCAGGGTGATCTCCCACTCCTTGCCCAGCTTCTTGAGGCGCACCAGAAGCAGCAGCAGGAGAATCACGATGTAGCCCAACCCCAAATAGAGGATCTCTATTTGAATGATTCCCTCCATGATATATCTCCGTTACTTTTCATGCTGGTGCGTGATCTGCTCAACCCGTCCATCCCGGATCCGCACCAGGGCATCGTAGTAGCCGGTGAAGCCTTTCTCCGAATGGGTCACCATGATCAGGGTCTTGCAGCGCTCACGGCAGAACTCGGTAACCAGATCGAAGATCAGGACCTCCGTCTCTTCGTCCAGGGAAGCCGAAGGTTCGTCCAGGAGCATCACCTCGGGGTCCATCAGCATTACCCGGGCCAGGGCCAGGCGCTGCTTCTCCCCGCCGGACAGTCGGGCGGCATCGGCGGAAAGCTCCTTGTCCAGACCGACCCTGGTCATGATGGCCTGAACGGCATCCGGTGCCGGGCCCTCCTTCTCCGCCAGGCGGCGGCCGATCAGCAGGTTTTCCTCGACCGTTCCGGCGAAGATCACCGGCATCTGGGTCAGCATTACCACCTTGCGCCGCAGCTGCACTGGATCCATCTCCTCCACGGGTTGCCCGAAAAAGGCTACAAAGCCGGAGTCCGGGGTGGTCATTCGATTCAGGATTCGCAGCAGCGTTGTTTTACCTCCGCCGCTGGGTCCTACAATGGCCGACACCTGGCAGGAATCGATCTGCAGGCTCTCGATGTCCAGCACATCTTTGAAGCGGACTTCCGAAAGCGTGAAGGCCGGGGCGGGTATGGCCGCTCTCGCAGCCGAGGTGGCATCCATGGGTCTGTTCCTCTTTGCCCGCATTTTGGCAGAATCCAGGAAGATGCACAAGAATACGCCGGTTTAACCGAATCTTAATGTTCAATGATCGACGTTGGAGTTATATTGTAAAAAGCTGCAGTCGATTTTTACGAAAGCAAGAGGTTTGGGGAAGATGGAAAAAGTTCTGTTCGTTTGTGTGCATAACAGCGCCAGGAGCAAAATGGCAGAGGCGTACCTGCAGAAATACGGGGAAAATCGGTTTGTCGTGGAGAGTGCGGGTCTGGAGCCGGGAAAGATCAACCCTCTGGTCGTGGAGGTGATGCAGGAAGAGGGCATCGACCTGTCCGGCAGGCAAACCAACAGTGTCTATGAGTTCTATAATGAGGGCAGGAGTTACGAATATGTAGTTACAGTGTGCAGCAAGGATGCTGCGGAGCGCTGTCCCATCTTTCCGGGCGGAGGCAAGCGGCTGCACTGGCCCTTCGATGATCCCTCGAAATCCACGGGTACCCACGAGGAGAAACTTGCCGAAGTGCGCCGCATCCGTGATGAAATTCGCCTGAAGGTACAATCGTTCTTGGAATTTTCGGGCTGAGGGTTGTCCCAAAAGAACGATCGGCAAAGAAATCCTAATCGTTCCCTCTCCAATTCCTAACATGTTTAGGCTATAAATTCATTTTGCGGGGGACCTAAATTCACCGCAGCTGGAAAAAAGAACCGTCATTTCCGTTCGCGTTTGCCAGACAGCACTATGCGGAAAGAATCGAAGCCCTGACCCCGGACATCATGAAGATGGCGGTCCAGGTCATCGTTTGGTTGCCTTGGTCAAATGGACTGCCAGATCACCGGCTCTTTCGAGGTTTGAGGCAACCTTAATCGTCGTCATGATTTTCCGCAGATCCCGGGCTACGGGCTGCTCCCGGGTGATCAGGCCGACGCAGCAATCCTCGATCTCCAGCTGCATCTTGTTGATTTTAATGTCTTCGGAGAGGATCTTTTCAGCCTGCGGCACATCCTCTTCGCTGAGAGCCGCCAGGGCTTTCCTCAATGCCTCCTCGACGCAGCTGCTCAGTTTCATCACGCTGAAGACCTGGCCTTTGAGATCTCGTTCGAAATGTTCGCGAACCGGCATGGTTTGTCCTTTCTCTCGTTTGTTTACCCGAAACGACCGGAGATATAATACTCGGTTAAAATGTCCTGTGTCTTGCCGTACTCAACCAAATTCCCGTGGCAGTTCTCATCCAGTATGAAAAACGCCGTGTAGTCGGAGACCCGTGAAGCCTGCTGGATATTGGGAGTCACGACAGCAATAGTATAGTTTTGAGCCAGATGGCCCATCAACTCCTCGATTTACAAGGTAAAGACCGGGTCCAGGGCGGAGGCGAGTCCGTCGATAAGGATAATTTCAGGTTCTACCGCGATGGTGCGGATCATCGCCATTGTGTTGTTTCGAGCTCCAATGAAGCGTGACGATGGGAATCCGTACACGATCGCAGGTACGCCGGTTTATGAATCTGTTAGGATTTGATCAGCCGAAGTACATCGTGACTCATCAGCTACACGCCGTCCAGAACCTTTCGATACGGCTGGATCATCTGCTGCTTGATCATCTGCGGAAAGCGCCGCCGGATGCCGGGAAGTCCGGTGATGAACCAACCCAGGCGCACCAGTATCCGCCGGCCGAGCTTGTTTTGCGGAAAATCGTACACCCCGAGTCGTTTGTAGGCCTTGTGGTCGGCCCTGAACACGATGCGCAATCCTCCCCATATATCGTCCCGAAAAACCTTCATTCCCGCGATGCCGAGAAAGGTGCGAGGTCGGATGTAGCCGCTCCGGGCCTGCCGGATCAGCCGCCCGGCCAGGGAGTCGATCCTCTCTTCGATTCCGCCTGAGCCGATCTGTTCATCGGAGACGAACCCGACCAGGTTGGATCGCTGGATCTCCATCCAGGCCTCGTAGACCTGGCGCAGCTCGGGCAACTGATTCAGAGGACCGCTGACCAGAAAGGCTGCCTGTTTACCGACCAGAGAGGGGGTATGGCAGTTGAAGAAGCTTCTGTCGAAGAACTGCCGCCACTTCCACGAAAGCTGCCGGTCCACGACCGTTCCGGCGAACACGATTACATCAGCCCGTTTGAGCACGGAGTTGTAGAAATCCATGAACCCGTCCTTGCCGGTATAGGCGCAGCGGTTGTCGAATCCGCAGCGCAGACACCCCATGCAGCCCCCCTTGATGTCCAGCCCGTAGAGGTTGTGGATCTCAACCGGGCCTTCGATGCTCTGGGAAAACCTCTCGATCATGGCCTGCAGGTTCCGGTGTTGCGGCTGAGCGTCCGTCAGAACAACGACCCTCTTGTTGGCCGCCGCCGCCCGGCGAGCCGGGGGGTTCAGGCGTAGGGCAACCGACCTGTGCTGCAGGGGAGGGTACAGGCGCTGCGGTGTCTCTCTGTTTTCAATCCCCTGGAAAAATCCCTGAGCGAACAGCTCCAGGCGTTCCTGCTCCGGTTTTTTCAGCAGGTCGTGCATGTTGGCAGAGTAAAAACCCAGGTATTTCATGCCCAGATCTTCACTGATCCCGCGGATATAGGCGTGGGCCGCGTTGTCGTAGAAGTTGATCGATGTGGACAGCGCTGCGGCGTAGCGCCCTGCAAACGCCCCGGCAGCCTCTTTCTCGTCAATCAGCTCGATGAAGCGTTTGAACTGCGAGCTGACCAGCAGGATGTACAGGGGGAAGGCCCACAGTACGCCGTCAGCGCTGCGGATCTCTTCGATAATCGCCTCGAATCGACCGGGATCCTTCACCAGACCGTTGATTTTCTGGGCTACATGGAACACTTTCAGATCATGCTCGGGGTGTCGCTTGGCGATGTAGCTGACGTACTGCATGGTTACGCTGACCGGCCCTTTGGGACTTCCGTTTAACACAACAATCTTCATTTCTCGTTCCTCCTATTGTAACTACGTTAATATAACATTGTTAAGTTGATGAGCAAAAAACCCCGAAATACCTATACCCCTTTCCCGGGATGATCCCTCATCCCGCCGCCCGTGTAAAAGCGCAGGAACAAAGATTTCAGCTCCTCCCGATCCATGCCCTCGGCCAGCTGCAGGGCTCCGGACATCAGCAGGGAGGAGAAGCCGTGCAGCACGATCCAGCCCATCATGGCGCCGTAGCGCGGATCGAGGACGTGTGTTTTAGAAGCGGCCATGCGCTCAAGGGCGTTACGAGCCGCGTAGTAGGTGTAGTAGAGCACCGGTTGGTCCGTCTCCCCCAGGGGAGTTCCGCCGATCGGGGTTTCGAAGAGCAGACGGTAGAGGTTTGGATGTTCTTCGGCGAATTCGATGTACCGAACGCCCAGCTGGTGGAGGCTCTCGTGGGGATCCAGCTGGGGATCGATGGCGCGGATCCGCCGGTTGAGCTTCTCCGCCGCGGCCAGTTTGATCTGCAGGAGCAGGGCTTCCTTGCTCGCGAAGTAGTGGTAGATGGCCGTTGCGCTCACGCCTACGCGGCGCGCCAGGTCCCGCATGTTCAGTGTCTCGTGTCCCGATTCGGTCACGATCCGCTCCGCCTCCCGCAAGATTCTCTCGGGAAGCTCGGGATTCGCCAACCTGGTCATACTCCTATGGGATTTCCTCTCACCAATGAATTAACAGTGTTAATATAACGCAGTTAAATCCGGTTGTCAACCTAGGAGCAAGAAAAAAGTAAAAAATGCAACCTTCTGCGAAAAGGAGGTGAAAACCGAGGGGTTGCGATTCAGTCCCCGTTCGCCGGCCTGCAAAATCCCCTGCGATCGGGAAGCGGTACAGCTCGCCTCGATAGTCATTGATCATGCCGATGACCCAAAAGCCGAAGCAGAGGATACCTCCGGCTATGGCGAACACCCGGCCGACTATCGGGATCCTCCCCAGGATCCCGAGAATCAGAAGCTCAGTCCCAAATATATAATTTCATATTCGATATGTATTTAAGTTTCGAAGTGCTACTTCATATCGGTTCGAGCAACTGTGTGGGTGTAAGTCCGCCACAAAGCCGATCATTTCGTACTATGAACTTATTGTACGTAAGATTGCTCTCATACTGAAACAGGGCTATAATCTGTAGCCTTTAAGTCAATAATGGAGTCCCCAGGTGAAAAAATTCTTACTCCTAATGGCTTTGCTTCTTTCATTTGCGCTTCCTACTTACAGTGTTTCTTTCCGCATCGCTCTTTCGGACTTTGCCGTTCACAGTAACAATCCGAAATACGAATTCATGGGCAAAGGCATCGCCGAGATGATTGCCGTCGAGCTAGCGAAATCGACGGGTTTGGATCTGATAGAGAGGGAGAAGCGGGCCGAGATTCTCGAAGAGATCGAGTTCGCCTTATCGCATTTGGCCGACACTACCAAGCAGGTGGAAGTGGGCAAGATGCTGGCAGCCAAGTACTTGGTGTTCGGCGAGATTATAGAAATGGACAAGGAGGTCCTGATCAGTTTACGCATGGTGGATGTGGAAACGGCCAAGGTTGTTTAGATCGATCAGGTCGTTACCAACATCGCGAACTATGATTACATCACCGGTTATTTCACCGATTCGATCCTGAGGCACTTGGGGTTACCCGTTCCCCGTTCGACGGTTGCGAAAGCCGAATCGATCAAGGGGAAAGAAGAAGAAGCCGTTATCGCCTTTTCCAAGGCCATCGATGCCTACGACCGGAAGGAGAACGCTGCGGCAAGGGAGGAACTGGTCAGGGCACGCCGGATCG
>CAZKCQ010000160.1:0-6775 GCA_964551205.1 uncultured Spirochaetaceae bacterium | reverse complement strand
GGAGATCAGCCTGGGCTCGGGTGAGGTTGAGAACACAGTTGCGCACATCCAGAGCAACCGCGCTTGTCGATTTGGCAGCGTCCGCTCGGGCTTTCTTGACCCCCAGCTCTTGTGCTTTCTTCTCCTCGAGATTCGCAGGTATACCGCCGATATCGTAGCTCAGCTGGATCCCGAGGGACCAGGTGCCGGTGAATTGCCAGGGATCGTTCTGAAAGGCGACACGAGGGTTGGGATCAGCAATTGTGTAGCCCCCCGTGATCGCCATAGTCGGATAGAGAGGAGCAGCAGCAAGCCTGGCGCTGTGCTCGGCTGCCTGGGCCGCGAGGGCCGAACTGCGGGTTTCCGGTCGCCGTACCAGAGCCATGTCGATCAACTTCCTTTCGTCGAGCGCTCCGGCGATTTCAGGCGCAAGCGGTTCGTCCGCCTGAGTGGAGAGGTCGAACGGCATTTGTGCAGCAAAAGGATCCGCATCCACGTCGAGATTGGCTACATCCCATCCGATCTGCGATGCCAGCAGCAGGTAGGCCCGCTCTCTCAGCACTACAGCGCCGCCCAGGTCGATTTGCGCTTGTTTTCGCCGCGTATCAGCAGCGAGCAGGTCCGCCGCCGTCGCCGCACCAGTGGCCACCTGGTCGCTCATGAGCTTGTAGTTCGCTTCCATCAACTCCAGGTTCCTCTGCAGCGTCCGGACACTGTAGTCAGCGCGGAGGGCTTCCCAGTACGAGCGCCGCACTTCAAAAAGGAGGGAGCGTTTGACTATCTCAAGCGCAGACAGCTTGCCGTCTGAGGTGAGTCGGGCGATGGACAGCGACTCCCGGAGGCGGTAACCGGCGAAGACGGGATACTGGAGATTGGCGCCGAATGTGATTACGTTGGTGAGAGAAGCGGGAAGCTCAAACCGAATTGTTCCCGGCCCGGCTGGGTCCGGAAGATCGACGGCCGTTGCAGGCAGATTACTCAAGCGCTGATAGCTTGCGGAAAGCGACAAAGATGGGTACAACCGGAAACCCGCAGCGTTGGCCTTCGCGAACGCCGCAAGCCAGTCCCAGTTCGCGCTCTGCACGTCCGGATTCTGACCGAGGGCTGTTTCCGCCGCCATAGCGATGGAAAGTGCCGGTCCCTGCGCCTGGCAGATCTGAACGACCCCCGCAAGCCACAGAATCACTATCACTACAGCGATCGGAGCACCCGGTTTGAAGTACCCCGCGATTCGACTACTAGTTGATTTTCTCATCGCAATGTCAGTCCCTTCCTTACCGCAGACTTACACCCCTCACAAACACCGAATCGGCCGGTTGCAGTCTTGGTCATTTCGCAACGGAACTCTGCCGTTCCAAGGCATTGAGAATGAACTGCAGATCCTCGATGAATCTCTGCGTGCGGGAATCCGGCATCGATCTGAACGCCTCTCGAAGCATGCCCTCCATTGAAGTTATCAGGTTCGCAACGAAATCCTTGGTTTTCTGAGTTACCGTTATCAGAATGCTCCGGCGATCGTTCGGGTCCCGGCGCCGTTCCAGGAGGCCACGCTTTTCGAGACGGTCGAGTATCCCCGTAACTGTGCTGGAGGGGATGCCGATCATCGCAGCGAGTTCGCTGGCCCGACAGGTAGGAGTCCGGTTCATCTTCATCAGAACGGAGATTTCCGCAATCGAAAGCTTCTGCTCCCGAAACATGGGCACGAGCCGCTTTGAGATTTCCTTGTTTATCCCCATCAGCAGTTCCGCCAATTGCATCTCGCTGTTCATGCCCCTCTCTCCTCGACCACATCTATTCCGGATCTGGATTATCCGGTTCCGAATATTCCGTAATCGTAGCAGTTAAGATCCTCAGATCGAAAGGCGAAGTCAAGTAATTTCGTACCCTGGGCATTCTTCCTTTCCGGGAACGGAAGCTCCGACGTTCTATTAGGGACCACGGTCATTCATCTCCGATTTCAGAGCCCGGTCTTTCGGAAGAAGTTATTTAATCAGATTCTTCGCACGAGCGTAAGAACGTTTTTTATTGCCACCACAGGATGTTCGGCCTCGATATCGATGAGGTCTTTACGATTACGGGAAAGCTAGTCGATCCTGTAAACCAGGACGACATCGGATCGATTCAGGGCGGCTTTAAACAGCAGGGAATAGCCGTAGGGGTTAAACCGAGTGCGGATTTCAGTTACGCCGGTAGGATAGCGGTTCTAAAAGGCTGAGTTCAGCAAAGAGGAGCTCAAGGAGATCGACTGCTGGGCTGCTGACTCCGGAGTGAAGGTGTGGGCCGCCTCCAGCGAGGCAGGCTGGGTCGGCGAATGGAATTCGGCCGAGGATTGAAGGTGAGCTTTCGCGGCGAGCCACGAGCCGGTTGACGGGCCTATTTCAACGGCAAAGCCGCAGTGATCCGGGTTCCCCCGCCCGGAATCGAGTCCACCGACAGGCTGCCCCCGGCCAGCTCGGCCCGTTCTCGCATTGCCCGCAGCCTGATTCCGCCGCGCTGAGTCTCTTCCGGTTTGAAACCCTTGCCCCGGTCTTCGATGCAGATCACCAGCTGGTCGTCCCTGGCGCTGATCGACACCTCAGCCTCCCTGATCCCTGCGTACTGCGTTATGCTGTCCAGTCCCTCCTGAACGATGCGGAAGGCCACCGTCTCGATGAGCTGGGGAAGCGGGATTTTGGAGAATCCGTCCCGGAAGCGGACGGTCAGTTCCTTCTTGGTCTTCAACCGGTGGAAGTGATTTTCCAGTAATTCTCTGAGGCTCCACCCGTCACCCACTGCCGGGCGCAGGGAGTGGGAGAGGTCGCGGATGCTGTTGATCATGTGGTCTACCAGCTCCCCGATCTCACCCAGGCTGATGTCCGGCTCGTGCTCCTGCAGCTCCCGAAAACGGTGCAACGCCAGCTTGAGCCCGATCAGGGGTTGTCCAATCGTATCGTGGAGCTCCTTGCCCACACGGCTGTGGGTCGTTTCATAGGCCTCCAACAGCTGCCGGCCCAAAGATAGGACCTTTCCCTCCGCCTGTTTACGCTCGCTCACATCTCGCAGGCTGGCCAGGATCAACTCTTCTTCCGCCCATCGGAAACGCACGGAACGGATCTCTGCGGTGCGCAGTTCGCCGCCACTCCGGGGGATCTCGATCTCTGTCACCCCCTCGACAACGGGAAAACCCAAAATAATACCGATCATGGTGACCGGGCTGTAGCCGAATAGAGCGGCGGCGGCGGGGTTGGCGAAACGTACACGGCCTTCCTGATCCAGCAGCAGCACCCCGTCGGGCAAGTTGTCGAGCAGCCGGTGGAGGCTCTCCTGATCCGTGGGCAGAGCTCTGGGGCCTTTGGCGAACCGTCGCCGCTTCCCCTCAGCCACGGTGAACCTCCGGTGTCTCGTCTCGGTTAGTCAGCTCGACAGCCTCGGGGGCCGGATTGCCGGACCTGCAGATGTACAGCCCCTTGAGAACCTGCCCGGTTGCCCACAGGTCTCCGATAACCTGGCGCTCAGGCCGGGGGGACCTGCGGATCACGGTGGGAGTAGCCAGCATATGCTGCCCGCGGTCGCCCGCCTCTGGTTTGTCCGTCAGGTACCTCTGTATGTCACTGGCGGATTGTCCGAGGCCGCCGCCCTGCCTCGGGCCGCGCGCTCGAACTCGGTCTCCGCCTCTCTCTCGGCGCCGTGTCTCTCCGCCTTGGCCAGGTTGACGGCGGAGTTGATCAGGGCCATGTGGGTGAAGCCTTGGGGAAAATTCCCGAGAAGCTCCCCGGTGGTGGGGTCGATCTCTTCGGAAAACAGTCCCAGGGGACTACCGAAGCTAGCTACGTGCTCGAACAGCTCGCGTGCCTGGTCCAGCCGGCCGCTAAGGGCCAGACAGTCCACCAGCCAAAACGTACAGAGGGCGAAGGTGACCTCGCTTCCCTGCAGGCCGTCGGCGCTCCGGTAGCGGTACACGAGGCCGTTGGAACTGAGCTGTGAGGTGATTGTGGCGATCGTGGATTGGATCCTCTCATCCGTGGGAGGCAGCAAACCGACCCGGGGAATGGCCAGCACGCTGGCGTCGAGCTCGGATCCGTCCAAGTTTTGCACGAAGGCTCCCACGGTTCGATTGTAGCCGCGGCTGAGGATTGCCGTCTTGATCCGCTCGCGAACCTTGTGCCAGCGTTCCAGGGGCGCCCCCAGCGAATACTCGCGGGCCAAACGCATGCCCCTGTCCACGGCGGCCCAGCACATGATTTTGGAGTACAGGGTCTGTCGCAGCCCGCCCCGCACTTCCCATATACCGTTGTCCGGCTCCTCCCATCTCTCGGCCGCCTGGTTCACCAAACGGGTGAGAAGCGGCCAGTCTTCGTGAAGCAGGCGCTGCTTCGAGCGATTTGCCGCACCCGCGCGTTCACCCATTCCCGATTTGAAATACAGATGGGCCGCGGTGAGGATCTCCCCGTAAATATCCAGCTGTAGCTGTCCCGCAGCCGCGTTGCCGGTGCGCACCGGCCGGGAATGCCGGTAGCCTGCCAGGTGATCGAGTATGGTTTCCTTCATCTCACGCCCACCGTCGATGCCGTACAGCACCTGCAGCGACGAACTGGGATCCTTCTGGTGGGTCTGCTGCAACCATTCGAAGAAATCCGCCGCTTCATGATCGTAGCCGACAGCGGTGAGGGCGTAGAGGATGAGGGATGCATCCCTGAGCCAGGTGTACCGGTAATCCCAGTTGCGCTCTCCCCCCAGCTGCTCCGGGAGGGAGGTAGTGGGCGCGGCAACGACCGCGCCGGTCGGCTCGTAGGTGAGTAACTTTAGGACCAGGGAGCTGCGCAGAACCTCCTGCAGATAGGGACCTTTGTACGTGCAGCCCTCGGCCCAGCTCTGCCAGTACTCCCGGGTGTCCGCCAGCTGGCCGCGGCAGCGGTCGGGGTTCGGAACTTCGACAACCTGCGCCCGGTTATGAGCCTCGGTTAGCAACAGCCAGTGTCTCTGCCCCGCTTCGACCACGAGGCGGGCCTCCATTCCGCCCTCGGCGGTGGCGCGAAAATCCAGATCGGTGGAGCAGGACAGCGTCAGCAATTCATCGCCTCCACCGGCGAGGAGCACGGAAGAGGATATCCGCTCGAATGACGCCCGCTTGCGGGCGTAGTCGAAGGTAGGATGAAAATCGACGGAGAGCTCGACTCTGCCCGTTTTGCCCTCGATGATCCTGATGATGGTTTTCGATGTACCCACATCGTAGCCCCTTCGGGTCGGGGTGCGCCTGTGTAGTGGCATGAAATCCGTGAGCACAACGCTTCCGCTTCGGCTCTCGAATCTGCTTTCCAAAATATTCGTATGACCCTGGTAGCATTGCTCCGTGTCGAAGTTCTCCACGGGTGCCACCCTGAAGTACCCCCCGCGATCTGAGTCGAGCAGGCGGCAGAACACCGCGGCTGAATCGAAACGGCCGGGGCAGTACCAGTCTATGGAGCCATCCGCTGCGATCAGGGCTACAGTATGACAGTCTCCGATAACACCGTAGTCGGCCAGCGGGTGGTATTGCGAATGCCCGTACCTTGGAACCATTGGCCGCCCCTCCTCACTCGCTTCCCGCCTGCCGGGACATTTCCCGGGGATGTTTTCCTGCATGCCAGTGAGCCTCGATCTCCTCCAGGCTCTTTCCCTTGGTCTCCGGCACCAGGAAATAGAAAAATAGCCAGGCGGCGATTCCGATCCCGGCGTAGATCCAAAACGTTCCCGGGCGGCCTACCGCCCCGACCAGGGTCAGGAAGGTCACGGCCACGGCCAGGTTCACCCCCCAGTTGGCAACCGTAGCCATGCTCATGGCGGCACCCCTGACCTTGAGGGGATAGATTTCGGAGATCATCAGCCAAAAAACCGGACCCAGTCCGATGGCGAAGGAGGCAACATAGATCGCCAGGCTGGCCACGGCAATGTACCCGATGAAACGGGCCAGCTGGTGCATTTGGAAGGCCAGGCCCAGGATTACCAATCCGACTGTCTGCCCGGCCACGCCTCCGAGAAGCAGAGGCCTGCGGCCAACCCGGTCCACCAGGCGTATGGCCAGCAGCGTAAAGGCTACATTGACAATTCCCACTCCCACAGTGGCCAGGATGGAGAAACCGGCGGTCTTGAAGCCGGCGAATTCTAATATGGTGGGGGCGTAGTAGATGACTGTATTGATGCCGGTGAGCTGTTGGAAAACGGCCAGCCCGATTCCGACGAACAGAGCCATGCGCAGCATGGGATGGGACAGCAGCACCCCGCTGCCTTTCTGCTTCTCCAGGCTCCTCTCGATTTCCTTCACCTCGGCGTCGATCTCCGAGGCGCTGCGGATGCGACCCAAAACGCTCTTGGCTTCCTCCGTCGAACCTCGAGCCACCAGCCAGCGCGGGCTGGATGGCAGGCGCCACATGGCCAGGCCTAGAACGATGGAGGGAACCGCTGCCAGACCGAGCATCATTCGCCAAGCCCCCAGAGCGGAGAAGGCGTAGTCGACGAGGTAGGAAACGACGATCCCCACCGTGATGGCCAGTTGATTCACCGAGACCAGAGAGCCCCTCACCCGAGTCGGGGCAAGCTCCGAAATGTACATCGGAGCGATGAACGAAGCGATCCCGATGGCGATGCCCACGACGATCCGGCCGGCGATGAGCAAGGAGACCAGGGGAGTAAGGGAAGTACCGACGGCGCCGATGGAGAAGATGACGGCGCTGAGGATTATCAATTTGCGGCGACCATAGCGGTCCGCCAGTCTGCCTCCTGCAGCGGCTCCGATCACAGCCCCGACCAGCACGGCGCTGACCACGATCTCCTGCAGCTG
>CAZKCQ010000159.1:0-6776 GCA_964551205.1 uncultured Spirochaetaceae bacterium | reverse complement strand
CGCCCATCCCGTACAGCTGCTGCAGCTTGTCAAGGTCATCCTCGATAGCATCCCCATTTTCCACCGCCAAAAGCGCGGCGATCTTCCCCTGATCGGCAGCCGCTTCCACCTCTCGGCTGTCGCGGCAAAGGATGATGTGGGTGGAATGCCGTTCGATCTCCTCCGTGATGCGACCGATCAAACGCCTGGCGAAGGAGAAGAGCCCTTCTTTGGGCAGGGAGGCCGGAACGTAGGCGGCAAACACCTGTAGCCCCACGCCCGCCTCGAGCATGCCGGGAAGGCTTACATGCAGGGAGGTATCCTCCAGGGAGGAGCCGGCCTGCCAGAGCTGGGCGGTGTCGCAGTGAAGATCGCAGATTTTCACGTTCCTCGTCTATCCCAGTGCAGCGATTGTCCGGTCGAGGAAATCTCTGGTTTCCTGCAGAACCCTGGCAGGATCCTCGGGAAGATGGAAGATCTCCAGGGAGATCCAGCCTGCGTAGTCCTTCTCCGCCAGTTTTTTGAAAGCGGGCAGAAAGTCGGAGCTCCCTGTACCGGGCCAGCTGCCGTTGACTTCGTTGAGATGCACATGACGGATGACCGGATAGTGCTCTTCGATCAGATCTTCCCAGCTCTCCGCTTCATTCGCACAGTTGTGAAAATCGAAAATGCCCTGGATCGCCGGGTGCCCGATCCGACTGATCGACTCTTCAGCTTCGGCCAGGGAGTTGATTACATCGGTCTGGTCGGGAGAGAGGGATTCCAAGAGGATCGTGCAGTTCCTCCGGGCTGTGAAATCCGCCAGAGAGCGGAGGCCCTCTTCCAAGTTGGCCGCGGCCCGTTCCCGGCTCATACCCATGCTGTTCCGCTGTTTCGGGGAACCCAGCACCAGGACCCCTCCGCCCAGCTGTCCTGCAAGATCGACCAGCCGTTTTAGATGATCCCAGCTTCGGCGGCGAATGCTCTCATCCGCAGTTGTGATGTGCAATCCCTCCGGCTTGAGAAACAGCCAGTGCAAACCGGTGAACTCCAGATCGTGGTCTTCCAGGATGCATTGAATCTCCCCGACCTGAGCAGATGTGAAGGTCCCGGGGTCGTCAAACAGCGTAAACGGTGCTATCTCTACGCCCCGGTATCCGTGGCGCTGCAGCAGCGCGCAGCAGTCGGTGAAACTCATCTCGCCGAACAGCTCATTGCAGATGGCGTATTTTTTCATGACCTGATCATTGAATTCAAATCCGCTCCTGGTCAAGGCCCGGAGGCACCGGAAGTGGCGCCGGGAAATGCAGGAAATCGCTCCTCCCCCTTGTTGCCTCATGGTATAATCCAACCATAACTCCCCTTGACCGAATTGAGCTCTGATCTATACTTGATTTCAGCATAACGATGATGAGCTTTCTGCGAATCTGGATACAGGGGCTGTACAATCCGTCCCGGGCGTTCAGAAGACTTCAGCCCAAACCTGCGCCCTACTGGGGATTGTGGGCAATCCTGCTTCGCTTCGCGATCACGGCCCTGACATCGATTCTGGCCCTCCGGATACTCAACCGAACGCCCTTCCACCCCTCCTCCCTGACTTTCCTGGTCACCGACCAGTACTACACGGCGGAGATCTTCTTTCTACCCCTGTTCGGACTTGCCTGCTGGCTGCTGGCCGGCGCCCTGGTTCATCTCATCCTCCGCGGGATGGGAAAGGAGAGCGACTTCGATTGGATCCTCAACGTCATCGGCTTCGGCCTGCTGATTCCGATGCCGGTGACCTGGCTTGTGGATTGGGCTTCGATCGCCCTCGATATCTACGGGAGCGGGCTCACACCCCTGATACACTCGCTGATCTCGCTGTGGGAAATAGCTCTGATCACCGTGGGACTGGCCAGGATGGAGGAAGCCCGCTCGTGGGTCTACATCCTTCTGGCGGCTCTGGTGAAGATCGGCGTGTACATCCCTCTGGCGGCGATTTTCATCCGTTGAATACCTTCTTCATCTGCCGGATGATCCAATAGCCGGTTCGCCTTTTTTCCCCCACGGGATACAACCTCTCAAGACTTTCAGTCTATAATCGCCTGGTGGAGCGATGACTGTTTTATCCTGGCAGTTCACACCTTACACCGTGCCGATTCTTCTGGCCGGTTCGGTAACCTTCACCTGCGGGGTCCTCCTCTGGCGGGGCGGCTCGGTCCGCAGCCGCTTCGCCGGTCTGCTGCTGTTCGACCTGAGCCTGTGGATGTTCGGCTACGCGATGGAGCTGACGGTGACGGAGCTGACACCCAAGATCCTGGCCCAGAATATGCAGTTCGCCGCCGGGGCGTTCATCTCTGTCACCTGGTTCGCCTTTATCACCACCTATTCCGGATACGGGCGCTGGCTTCGTACCAAGGTGCTCGTGCCGTTGTGTATCCCTCCCCTGGCCACCATCGCGCTCCTGGCTACGAATCGCTATCACCTGCTCGTTACCCACAGCTTCTCACTGGACAGTTCAGGTCCCTTCGTACTCCTGAGCCGTTCCTGGGGTCCCTGGTACTACTTCACGATCGCCTATACCTACCTGCTGCTGCTGGTCGGAACGATGATGCTGTTTCGTATCTTCCTGCGGGCCAAGCCCCTGGAACGGAGACAGACTGGATTGCTGATCATTGCCATCGTATTTGCCTGGATCGGCAGTTTCCTGGAAGTGATCGATTTCAAACCGCTGCCCGGATTCGATTTCACACCTTTCGGTTTCCTGCTAACCGGCCTGATCATCACCTGGAATATCCTCTTCTACCAGTTCGGAAACATCATTCCCATCTCCTATGAGACGGCTCTGGACAACATGAGCGACGGGGTGCTGGTAGCCGATCCGGCGGGACAAATCGTTTCCTCCAACACAGCAGCCAGAGAGATCTTTGAGCACATCAGAAAGACACTGGACGGGTGTTCCCTGCAGGAGTTGATTCCCACCTTGCCGGCTGCAGATGGCAGGATCCCGGAGGATCCCGCAGCCGCTGAGGGGGAGACGGTTCTGCGAATCCCCGAGAACCGGCGAACCTACGGCCTGCGCCGATCCTGGGTGTTCAAGCAGGATCAGCCGGTAAGCCAGATCCTCGTGCTCCGCGATATGAGTGAACGCTTTCAAGCGGAGCAGGACCTGCTGGAAGCTAAATCTCTGGCCGAAGAAGCCAATCGCGCCAAGAGCGAGTTTCTGGCAAACATGAGCCACGAACTGCGCACCCCGCTGCATCACATCATCGGTTTTACCGAGCTGGTCGCTACCCAGCAGATCGGGAAGCTGACCGAAACCCAGGCCGAGTATCTGCAGGACGTGTTGGACAGCGGACGCAACCTGCTGGAGCTGATCAACGACATCGTTGAAATCACGAAGATCGACACGGGGATGCTGGAAGTCCAGCATGAACCCACCTATCTGCCCGAGATTTTAGAAGGAACATTGATCCTGCTGAGGGAGAAGGCCCTCAAGCACGGAATCACCATCAACCTTGAGACAGGAACGCTGCCGGAAACGGTCCTGCTGGACGTCCGTAAAATAAAACAGGTCCTTTTTAACGTGGTAAGCAAGGCGGTGGCCCTCACCCCGGACGGCGGGCAGGTCGATCTGAGTGTTCGCATCGGGCCGAGGGAGGATTCCGCTCCGTCCCGGCTGGAAATTCGGATAGCCTGTTTCGATGTATCCATTTCCCGGGAAGATCTGGAGGGTATCTTCAAACCCTTCGAACAGGTAAAATCGAGCACCGATCACTTCGACATGGCCGGGGGCAGCGGTTTGGCCCTGGCCAAACGTCTGGTGGAACTGCAGGGCGGTCGCATTTGGGCGGAGAGCAGCGAAAAACAGCGGGAAACCTCCTTTGTCCTGGAGCTGCCGGTTTCTACAGTTAACGGAGAAATGGCGTAGATGCAGGAAAATCTGGAATGGATCAGGCAGCGGAATCCGGGGGACGCTTACCGGGATGAGGCCACCGGGCTGTTCGAGCGGGATCAATTCCTTCTCGAGTTGGACCGAGAGTTCCTGCGCTCCGAGCGAAGCGGAGAGCCCTTCACCGTCGCCTTTCTCCAGCTTGAAGCGCCTACCGATGATCAACAAGTCCTGCAGAAGCTTGGATCTTTGATACAGGCGAATATACGGGACGTGGATCTGGCCTGCCGCTGCGGTGAAAATCTGTTCGCCGTTCTGCTTCTGAAAACATCGGCGGAAGTCGCCCATGTCGCCGGGGCGCGCATTCGTGACGCCGTGGAACAACGTTTCTCCGGAGAGCTCGCTCTCTCCGTTGGCATGGCCTCTTTCCCCGTCGACTCCCCCGACAGAGAAGGACTGCTGGGCAGAGCCATGTCGGCGCTGGAGCAGGCACAGCAGGGGCAGAACAGACGCGTCTTCTACTTCACCCGTCCCTCTGCGGAGCAGGGGGACGACAAACCGCGGGTGCTCATCGTGGATGACGATCGCCGTAACGTCAAGCTCCTGGAAGGTTATCTGCGCCTCGAGCGTTACGAGGTGCTGAAGGCTTACAGCGGGGAGGAGGCTCTGAGCCTGCTCGGCAACAGCGAAGTGGATCTGATGCTGCTCGACATCATGATGCCCGGCCTGGACGGCTACGAAGTTTGCAAGCGCGTCAAGGCTCGGGAGAGTACCCGCTTTATTCCCGTTATTTTGATTACAGCCCTGGACGACCTGCAGGCGAAAGTTCGGGGGATCGAAGCCGGTGCGGATGACTTTCTATCCAAACCCGCCAATCGCCAGGAGCTCCTGGCCAGGACTCGTGCCCTGATCCGGGTTCGCGAACTGAACAGGAACCTGGTCAGCGTGGAGAACGCCCTGTTTTCCCTGGCCAGTGCCGTCGAGGCCAAGGACAACTACACTTTGGGGCACACGCAACGGGTAGCAAACCTGGCGGTGGCCCTCGGTAAAAGGCTGCAACTCAGTGAAAAGGATATCTTCGCCCTCCGGCTGGGCGGCATCCTGCACGATGTCGGGAAGATCGGCATCGCCGAGGAAATCCTCAACAAACCCGGGAAACTCGAGGACCACGAGTGGGAAGTAATGAAGGGTCATCCGGAGATAGGTTATCGGATCTGCCTGCCCCTGAAATCAACTCTGGGAATCGCCCTGGATGTGATACGGCACCATCACGAGAAGCTGGACGGTTCCTCATATCCGGATGGACTGAAAGGAGATGAGGTTTCCCTGGCGGCCCGGATCATGTGCGTGGTGGATATCTACGACGCCCTGGTCACCGAGAGACCCTACCGCAAGGCGATGTCCAAAGAAAAGGCGATCGGGATTCTGAAGGAGGAAGTAGACCAGCAAAAGCTCGATAAAAGGGTCGTGGATGAGATGGAAGATCTGGTACGCTGAGAGTCGGGCTTGAGTTGCATCGGGAAATGGGATGAAAGAAGAGGAAATGGTGGACCATAAAACAGTACTGGTCGTAGACGATGCACCCCTGAACCGAAAGCTCATCCGTACGATCCTGGCCATGAGGAAGATCCAGGTGATCGAAGCGGAAGATGCCGAACGGGCCCTCGAGCTCATCCGGGAGCGGCGTCCGGACCTGGTGCTGATGGACCTTCAACTGCCGGGTCTGAATGGGCTGGAGGCGACCCGGGTCCTCAAATCCGACCCGGGAACTGCGGACATTCCCGTGGTAATATTAAGTGCTGGTTCGGTCACGGAGGATGATCCGAAGATGCGTGAGGCGGGCTGTGCGGGTTTGATACTGAAACCTTTCGCTGCAGAAGATTTCCTGGCTGCGGTTACCTCTCTATTGACCTGAAATCTGTTTTACGGTTTACGGGCGACAACGACCAGGCGGTCGGCCTTGTCGTCGTAGGGGGAACCGGTGAAATCTCCGTAGGCGGCAACCTCCCCGAAGCCACGGTCACGAAGCAGGAATGTGAGCTCTGAAGCCGAGTACAGACGGTGGGACAGGTCCAGGTCGACCCGCCGCCGGTATCTTTATCAAAGCCAGGACCTGCTCCACCTCCCTTTCCGCCTCTTGTACGCGGCTGTCCGGGAACAGGATCGGCAGGGTCTCCTTCCAAAAGGTATCGTCTTCGTGCCAGGGTTTGTCTGCGCTCATCTTATCTACTCCTACACCAGGCTCGAGGTACCGTCAGACGAGAGAAGGATACGGTCTTTCAGCCCTTCGAGAGGACGAAGAAACCGGCCGCCGCAATTACGGTTCTCCCCTAGATCAACCCGTGCAGCTCCTGGACCTGCCGCTCCAGCTCCCTGTCGGAGAAGCAGTAGCGCAGCTCCCGAAACCCGCTGCGCAGCCGTGCCACCTGATCATGTACTGATTTGCCCTCCTGGACCACCTCTTGGATCAACCCGGCCAGGGTCTTGAAATCATCCGGCCCCATACCGAAGCGGGTCATTTCGGACACCCCCATACGCAACGCTCCGGAAACGGTGAACCCCTCTTCCCGGGGAGAAGCCTGGAAGTTGACGATGATGTTGTTCTCCTCCAGGCGGCGGGCCGCCTCAACTCCCTGGCAGTAGCCAAGCTCCACCACCACCTGGTGTGTCTCTGTGTAGCCCAGACCCGGGTCCCCGGCAACGGTCAGTCCCGCTTCGTTCAGAGCACAGGCAAAACTCTTGGCATTGACGATCACCGCCTTCTGGTACTCCTCCTTGAAGGCGTTCATCTCGTAGGCTGCCACGAGCAGCCCGAGCAATGTTCCCAGGTGATGGTTACTCACGCTCCCCGGGAAGGTCCTCCGCTGGATAGTCTCCCACAACTCGTAGCCTGGATCCTCTTCCGCCCAATCCACCGCTACGATCCCCCGTTGGGTTCCGAAGAAGG
>CAZKCQ010000158.1:0-6805 GCA_964551205.1 uncultured Spirochaetaceae bacterium | reverse complement strand
CGATAGGCCAGTACCGATTCGATCGATCCGCCGTACTTCTTTTCGAGACGCTTGATCAGGTCCAGACGTTCCTCTATCTGTTCCAGCCGGGAGGGATCGAAATCGATGGATCCTTTATAGCGCCCGAGGTTCTCCACGAAATCTTCAAGCTCGAAGAAGGCGTTTTCCAGCTGCCGGCTGGACTGGTTCATGCTGGAGTCGATCTTCATGACCTCGGCCAGGGATCCCCGGGCTTGCCGAAGATTAGCAAGCGCCCCTCCCCTACTCTCCGCCGTGACGCTGTAGACCTCTTCTATCAGGTGGATCAGCTTTTCATGGTTGGCAAGCAGGTTCTGCTCGCTCCGCAGCCGTTCCTCCTCCCCGACCTTCAGTTTGGCTTCCTCGATCTCCTGGATCGCGAACTCCAGCAGCTCGACACTGCGAACCCGTTCTTGCTGCTCCGCGATCAGGGCGGCGTGCTCCTCCCGCAGCTTGACCAGCCTGTTATACAGGGCAGAAAACTCCGTGACCTCCGAAGTGATGCCGCCGTAGTGATCGAGGAGCCTCCTGTGATTCTCCGGGCTCAACAACGACTGGTGTTCGTGCTGACCATGCAGATCGAACAGCATTCCGGTGAGCTCTCTTAGGGCGGTAAGGGTAAGGGGTGCCGATTGTACGAAGATAGTGCTCTTGCCGTTTTTCTTGACGACCCGGCGGATAATGATCGTCTCATTCTCCGCTGCGATTCCCTGCTCCTGCAGCCAGGCCTGCACATCGGGATTGTCTTCCAGCTTGATGATCCCCGACACATCGATCTCCGAAGCTCCCGAGCGAATCGCCTCCATTTCCGCTTTCAACCCCAATACCAGGCCGAGGGCTCCGATCATGATGGACTTGCCGGCACCTGTTTCCCCGGTAAGGATGTTCAATCCCCGGGAGAAGCGAACTTGCAGCCGATCAATAAGGGCGTAATCCTTTACGATCAGTTCCTCAAGCATTGGGTTCTCCCGCCCAATTGAGCTTGCTCCTCAGCACCTCGTAGAAATTCCGCTTGTCGGACTGGATGATGAGTGTGTGTTTCGCGGATTTGGAAAAAACAACCCGATCCTGCGGCTCGAGTTTGCAGATCTCCTGGCCGTCGATCACCAGCAAGATCTCCGTGCGTTGGATCGCCTCTACCTCCAGGATACAGGTTTCTTCTGCCGGTATGACGATCGGCCGGTTGGAGAGCGTAAAGGGACAGATCGGATTGAGGATAAAGGCTTCCATCTCAGGGTGCAGAATCGGGCCGCCCGCTGACATGGAATAGGCAGTCGAACCCGTCGGTGTGGCCACGATCAGTCCGTCGGCCCGATAGCGCGCCACGTAGGTGTTCGACAGATGAACGCCCAGGGCGATAATACGGGCGAAATCCCCGGCTCGGACAACCGCGTCGTTCAAGCCGCTGAAGCTCTGCAGTGCATTATCTCCCCTTCGCAGCTCGGCGTCGAACATCACGCGCCTGCTCACGCCAAGACGCCCATCCAGGTAGTTCGTCAGAACATCCGCCCATTCGCTGCTGGAGATTTCGGTTATGAAACCGAAATCTCCTAGATTCACGGCCAGGATCGGAACATTGCAGCCGGCCAGGCAGCGGGCACCGTACAGCAGGGTGCCGTCTCCCCCTAAGGTGATGGCCAGATCCGTGTCTTCGGGTATGGAAGGAAGGTTCGTCTCATCCACAGGCACCGTCTCCGAGGCGATCGACAACCTCCGCAGGTACTGCTCCACCTCCTTGCGCAGCGCGACCGCCTCCTCTTTAAGAGAATTAACGAAGATAATGGCTCTGTGAATTCTTTTTCTCACCTGTTCAGACTATAACGATTCCTCAAAACCCAATCAAGGAAGCGTACTCAAGACCTTGCACAACAACTGGATATCCTTTCTGGCAAGGGAGGGATAGAGCGGAAACAGGAGAGTGCGCCAGAGCAACCGCTCTGCATTAGGATAGGTTCTTGCCGTGGTCGGGGTGGTGCCTTCCACGGACAGGACGGCATCAGCGAAGGCTGCTTCAGCCTGGATGCCTCTTTTCTCCGCATACCGCCTGACCTCGGGTCTGCCCCCTTTGACAACGACGGGAAAGCTGAAATTGACACCTGAGCCCTCTTCGAAAAGAGAGCCGTGGCGGGATCTCTGCAAGGCCTCGCGAAATACCTGAGCGATCTCACTGCGCTTCTGCAGGAAACGCGGCAGCTCCCGGACCTGGTTGAAACCCAGGGCGGCATTCATATCCGGCAGCAGCTCCCCGCCGTATCCACTGGCCACGATCTCCTTGAGTGTCCTCACCCCACGCCGGTCCGTACCGAATACCGCGCCGCCGCAACCAGCGGTGATCAACCCGCCGGGAGCCAGAGACAGCAGCGTGGCCCGGCCGCGGGCGCCGCAGGGCTGGCCTCCCCAGAGCCCTCCCACCGCCTGAGTGACATCTTCGATCACCGGCACACCCAGACGGAAAAGCTCGTCCCCCGAGGGCAGCGATCCCAAGGTGTAGAACAGCACGATCGCCTTTGCCCCGTCCCGCAGTTGCTGCTTGACCGAGTCGACCGACAACAGCGGGCGTTGCGGGTCCACATCGGCGATCACGGCCTCCAGCCCACGAGCCTCGATAATCTGCAGGTACTCCCTCGGTGCGAGGGCGGAAAGGATCACCCCATCCCCCTGCTGGAGCTCCAACAGCTGAAACGCACAGTGGATGCAGGAACGATAGCTGATCAGTGCAGCTCCCCCCGAGACACCGAGGGTTTTGCTCAAAGCGGCGGCAAACTCCTGGTTCAGCGGCCCGGAGGCGATCTGGTCGCTGACCAGGCAATTGAGAACACTGTTGTAGTCTTTGCGACGAAGTGTTGGTCGAAGTAAAGGGACAAGCATGATGAGTTCCTTTGTGGTTGAAGAATAGGCAGTTCTGCCTGTTTTTTCAATACGCCTTGTCTTTTCGCACCAGGGGGACAAAGCGGCAACCGATGCTCTCCGTGGTGTCGAAACGGTTGCCCGTCCGGCGGAGGATCAGCAGGGTTTGATAGTGACGGCTGTCCCCAACCGGAATGACCAGGATCCCGTTGTCCGCCAACTGGGAGGTAAGGGGGGGGGGGACGCCGGGTGCGGCTGCCGCCACCAGGATGCGGTCGTAGGGGGCGTATTCGGGCCAGCCGAGGGAACCATCGGCGCAGCGATAGGATATATTGGTGTAGCCGAGCTCGTCGAGCAACTTTCGTGAACGCTCGATCAGTTCGGGAATCAGTTCAACCGTGTAGACTTCTGCGGCAAGCTCGGCCAGGATGGCGGTCTGGTAGCCGCTGCCCGTCCCGATCTCCAGAACCCGTTCGCTTCCTCCCAACCTCATCTCTTCGCTCATCAGCGCGACCATGTAGGGTTGAGAGATCGTCTGCCCCCGGCCTATCGAAAGCGGATAATCGCCGTAGGCTTCGAAGCTGTTTGCACCGGAGACGAAACGGTGCCTGGGAATACAGGACATCACATCCAGCACCCCTTCGTCCCGGATACCCCGGGCCTGGATCTGGGTCCGCACCATCCGCTCGGCCTTACGGTTTTCCGCATAGGTTATCTTCACGAGACAAATCAGTAGACAATCAGCACCGGCAGAGGACTTTTACGCAGAAGATGAACCGTGGTGGAACCCAGGATATAATCCCGGATCTTGTGGGTTCCGTGGGAACCGATCAGGAGGAGGTCTGAACCCTCCCGTTCGGCAACCTCCAGCACCGTGTCGATCGGAGAGCCCTTCTCCGTAACCAGCCGGTGGTCAATGGCGTGTTTGTTCAGATACCTGTGCTCGCGTTCGGTTAATCCCTTCTCCTCTTCGCTGGACAATACGAGGAACTCCTTCCAGAAAGTTCCGAAGGCATTCGCGCAGAACTGAAGAGCCCTTTCGGCGGCGGGGGAGCCGTCGTAGGGGAAGAGGATCTTCTCCGGCGGTCGAAAGGTCTCGGGACAGGCCATGACGGGCCGTGGGGAGGAGCGCACCACATCCTCCGCCGTGGAACCCACGATGGTTCGGGCAAAGCGGGCGTTTTCTCCCTTCTGCCCGATGAACAGCAGATCTCCGGAACGACACTCTTCGGTGAGAATCTGTGAAGGGAGTCCCTCCCTCCGGACTCCTGCGAAGGGGACTTTCTTCTCCTTGCAGCTTGTCTCGAGATTCCCGAGGAAGCCCGCGGCAAACCCTTCCAGGTCCTTCTTGATCTTGATATAGAAGCTTTTCAGCTCCGGATCGGGGGGGATATAGGTTCTGGCGAAGGCATAGTCGAAATGGCCCGTAGCGTAGATGATGGGCAGCTCGGTCTTTCGGGAATCGATTACGAAGACCGCCTTGAGCTCGCAGCCGAGCCTGGAGGCGAAGTGTTCGGCGTACTTGAAGGCGGACAGCGAGTACTCAGAACCATCGATTCCGACGACAATCTGGCCTATCAATTCTTTACTCCTTCCTCACCACTGTCATTACGCTTTTTAGGTTTGCGATCCGAGGCGTAGCGCAGATCTTTGGCGTGAAGCTTGGAAACCTTGTACTGCTTGATCAACATCCTCAGGGCTTCATTGACCGCTTCTGTGCGATCGTGGTAGAAACCCTCCTGAATCATTTCATCGATCTCTTCCAGAAGATAGGTCGAGGTTTCTACGTAGGTCCGTGACACCTTTCCATCCTCCTCCGCGAGTGTTCACTTGTATTGTAATCCCTCCGGATCGCTCCTGCAAGGTTTCAGGATTTGGTTGGGGGTGAAGGGGATGTACCGGTCCAAGACCTGATCCGTAAGTCCACGCTAAAGTGAAATTGGAGGCAAAAAGTCAAGGCGCTTAAGGAAGCACGATTTGAGGGAGCCGGTCGACAGTGGCGGGATCGAGACGCTGCCAGCACTCGAGGAGGTGATCGAACCAGCCGTACTCGGCGAGCACCAGAACGTAGCGGTACAGCTCTCTGGCTTTCTTCTTGATGTTCGCCCGAAAATCGTCCAAGGCCTGCTCGTTTCCCAGATCGGTGACGATGCGGATACTCAAGGGAGGCAGGCTGTTCTTCAGCGCTCCGATAAACACACCGGCTGTTTCCCAGTTGGCTCCGGATGCCTGGAAAAGGGAGTAGAGGGCTTCCCGCATCGCTTGAGACTGGATCAGCAGCTCTCCGCAGGCCTGATTGCCCACACGGACCTGGAAGTTCGCCGTGCTGCCGGTCTCCCCCGCCTCCCGCAGCAGCGTTTCCCGGTCGGCTGAGGGCAGCACAGAAACGGCTGAAGGAAGCTTCATCTCCGGGATGCTTCGTGTGGGGAACCCGCTCCCGCCGATGTCGTATTCGTAGCAATCCCGACAGAGGATCAGCTGGCCTACGAAGGCACCTGGCTCGGTTCCAGCGCAGGAACCGGAGTCGACAATCAGGTCGGGGGTATAGGACAGAGAACCCGCCACGGTTGCCGCCGCAGCCCTGGCCTTGCCTGGTCCACTTTCAACGGCAAATACATCGATGTTACCGGCCCTACCTTTTGCTGAACGGCAGCCTGACAGCAGTTTGACATCCCTCAGACCGAGAATCTCCCGACAGGCGTTGAGCTCGGGCGGGAATGGACAGATTAAAAGCACCTTCACGGCGATACCCTCAGGTTGTGACAACGGTAAAGCCACGACCGGGGTGTCGTCAAGCACACGCATCTCGAGATTCCGCCTCTCCGGACTAACTTTGCGCAACACGTTCACCGGAAGTTTTGTTACTTCAGGGTTTCGCTCATCCGGGCATTCCTCCAGACCGGCATGCTGCAACGCCGCGCTTATTGCGGAGAAGAACACAGAGGCAATTTGACACCCGCTGCGGCTGTCACTATGATAAGGTTTATGGTAGTCAGGTTCGATATTGGTGAAGCGAAAATCGATGTTCTTGGTATAGCGGATGTACGCCGGGATTTCGATCAGATATCGGAAATCTTTCCCACCGTGGGAAAAGGCGAGCTCAGAGAGGCGATTCGGGCGGTGCGGCCCGACAGTGACGGGGAATACCTCGACTGGTACTTCAACTCCGTTCTGATACGGATCCCCGGCCACACGATTCTCATCGATACGGGATTCGGTTTTTCCAGCGGAGGGCCGGGGCTGGGAATTGCTCGGCTGCTGAGCGAATGCGGGGTGCGGCCGGAAGAGCTGACTGCGGTAGTCATCACGCATGGACACGGTGATCATACCGGAGGATTGACGGAAGCCGGCGCTCCAGCCATGCCGGATGCCAGGGTGCTCATTTCCCAGAAAGAATTCGAGTTCTGGATGGAGGGGAAGGCAGAGCGCTTTTACGGAGCCGAGGCTTCCTCAGAACAGCAAACCACGTTCTCGATCTGCCGCAATCAGATCGAACGCATCGATATGGATTCCCGGATCGCCGAGTCCACCGATACAATGATTCAGGCTCTCCCCGCACCGGGGCACACTCCCGGTCACATCGGGATCGAGGTTCGATCGCAGGGACACCTGTTGTGGCTGCTCGTCGACACGCTCCACGCCCTGGTTCAGCTTGAGCATACGGATTGGTCGCCCCGCTTCGACGTGAATCCGGAATTAGCCCGCACCACGAGAAGTGAATTGTTGGGCCAGGCGGCAAGGATGGAAGTACCCGTACATCTATACCACTTCCCATTCCCGGGGATAGGCACTGTCCAGGAAGCGGGTCAGGCATTCGTGTTCAAGCCTATCAATCTATAATGTCCGAAGATATCACCCCTAAGTGGGTGCGCCCTGCCGGGCGCACCATTGAAAAAGGGGATGGGTCTGCAGACCCATCCCCTATGCTGCTTTGAGGCAT
>CAZKCQ010000157.1:0-6806 GCA_964551205.1 uncultured Spirochaetaceae bacterium | reverse complement strand
TCGAAAGTGGGGCGTGAACCGCTCCGGCTGCTCCCGCAGGCGGCAGCGGATCTCCTCGAGCTCGAAGAGGGCGCCCTCCTGCACCTCTTCGGCGTTCGGCCGCGGCGTACCGGGATAGACCAGTCGAAAAGGAACTACGTACTCGCTTTCGGTCTCATCCCTGTAGATATAGGGGGCCAGGCGCTCGGCAGGGCCTGCCCCAATAGGATCTCCTAGAACGATCCCCAGCTCCTCCCGGGCCTCCCGCTGAATCGCCTGCTCCGGGCTTTCGCCGGGAGCGACGTGGCCGCCCACGCTGGTGTCCCAGCGGCCTGGATAGCGGTCCTTGTCCGCGGCTCGTTTTTGCAGGTACAACCTGCCGGCTTCGTCGAACAGGTGCAGATGCACCACCGCCTGGATCAACTTAGGATTTCCGTGGCACATACTGCGGGGAGCCGTGCCCAGGGGATTCCCCTCACGATCCACCAACTGAAGGAGCTCATCGCTCATGATGCTGCGGCTTTCTTCACGGCGTGGGTGAGTCGGGGGGTGTTGATGGTGGGCGGGCACCGGCCTCAGAAGCAGGCGGCAGAATATCCTCCCAGGTGATCCCCTCACCGGCGGGAATGGTGCGCTGGGCCGCACGCCCCAAAATTAACTCCAGATACTCCGGTCCCAGGCCGGGGCGGAGGTTGCTCTCGCTGCGCACGATACACACATCACCCGGCTGAATCGTTTGACCGGCCTGGATCTCATCAACGGCGTGCAAACTGCGATTGGTGGTGAGGTAATACTTGCGTTCTGAAGGAGCCAGTCGTTTGACCCCGTCGCCGAGGACCGACTCGACCCGACCGCGACCATACTCTCCCTCCAGCCAGGATCGTCTCTCTTTCGGCCCCGTCCCCTCGATCCGACGGATCCCGCCTACCATCCGGGCAAAAGCTTCCGGCTCCAAGGCTATCGGATCGTCCAGACCCCCGTCGGCCGTAGACAGGGTGAGGTGCTTCTCGATCAGGCAGGCTCCCATGGCCACGGCCAGGCCCGGCACCAGCAGGGGATCCCGGGAGTGGTCGGAGACACCCACGGGACGGCCGAAGATCCCTTGTAGATTGGGGATGACCCGCAGGTTGTACTCCTCCTCCGGCGCCGGATAGGAGGTGATGCAGTGCAGCAGCACAGTCCGGGGGCCAGCGGCGATCAGGGTTCGCTCGATATCGGAGAGGGTGGACACCCCGGTGGAGACGATCAGGGGCAGACCGCAGCCGGCCAGCTCCCGGAGCAGGGGAAAGTGGTTGAGCTCCGGAGAGGCGACCTTGACGGCTTGGACACCCAGGTCGCGGAGGAGCCGGGCGCTGCGCGGGCCGAAGGCGGAGCAGAGGAAGAGCAACCCTCGCTTTTCCGTGTGTTCCTTGAGCCGGGCGTAGAAGGAAAGGTCCCGTTCCAGCTCTCGAAAGCGCCGGTGGATCGGTGTCTGACCGCCGGGAAGATCGATGCTGCCGGTCCTGGGGTGCACGATCTCGTCGGCAAAGATCACCTGGAACTTGACGCAGTCAGCGCCGGCTTGCCCGGCTGCATCGATCAGCTCGAAGGCCCGGGGCAGCTCCCCCTGGTGGGCGCTGCCCGCCTCGGCCACGATCAGGCAGGGATGACCCTTCCCGATCCGCCGGCTACCGATCCGTATGCTTGGACTGCTCATCGCCATCACGAGATGGACCGAAGCTGTGGAGAGGCCACTTGAGGGCCAGAAGAGCCTTGCGCATGACAACGGACAGGCGTAGTTTCTCGGCCCAGGGGAGGTTGGCCTGATCGCGCTGCCACTCGGCCTGCCGCTCGAACAGATCTTCGAGATCATTCATCAAGAAAGCGCTCCCTGAACCGTTTCCATTCGCTCTGCAGCTGGTAGCGCCCCACGAGCTCTGCTATGTCTTCGGAGCTTACCGCTCTTGATTCGAGTAGAGCCAGGATTCGGGTGAAATCCTTGGGGCGACCTGTGCTCAATGCGATCGTCGCCAAAAAATCGGCACGGACAACCCTGAAAGGTATCCCCTCGATTTCCCCGGTCTCCGCCTCACGGACGGCTTCCTCGGTTAATGAATTGAATACAGGGATGAATTGGACAGGCCACTCTCCAACACGAATCATCTCCCTTTCGGGAGCATAACCGCGAGCAGAACAAAAATCGTAGATCGGTTTCAACACATCCAAAGAATCGTGGCGTGTTGTTACCACCAGTATATCTGCGTCCATCGTTGCCACAGCCGACGTATATCGCATCTGCGCCACCGCTCCGAAGATCGCATAATCTGTTATAATCCCGGCCGAAATCATATCGTTGAGCAGGCGGGCAACATCCTTCATAATGCTATCAATCCATCATCCCGCCTAATCCCGGTCCAGAAAGACACGGCTGCCCACCGCGTCCCGCTGGTTCTGATACTTTCCCCTGTACGGGCTGTCCGCCGGCCCGTCCATGAAGGCAAAGACGATCTGGCAGATCCGTCGCCCAGAGGTCAGGCGGATGGGCAGGCGGTTGGCGTTGTACAGCTCCAGGGTGATGGTTCCCATAAAACCGGGATCGACCCAGCCGGCGTTCTGGATAAACAGCCCGATCCGGCCGATGGAGCTCCTTCCCTCGACAAAGGCCGTGATGTTGTCGGGAAGCCGGATGGTCTCCCGGGTAACGGCCAACAGAAAACTGTGGGGCGGGATGATGATCTCCTCCTGCTTGAACTCGATGTACTCCAGCTCCCGGTCCAGAGCGATGGCCTCCATACTGTTCTCATCTACCTTGAGGAAATGCCCGCCCAGACGCAGGTCGATCGAGGCGGGCTGGATCTGTTGTTCCTCCAGCGGCTCCACCACGATCGTGCCGTCAGCCAGGAGCTTCTTGAGGCTCCGATCGGAGACGATCACTGAGAATCGGTTCCTTTCTGCCCCGTGGATGTGCTTTGCGCCGCCCGCTCATATTCGGCGATCATGCCGAACTTCAGATCTTTGAGCTTCTCGGAGAGGGATACCTTGTATACATGGGGGTTGATCAACCGCTTGTAGGTGTCATCCAGGGCGGAAAGGTTGGCCATGGCTCGCTTCTGAATGGTTTTCAGATCGGGAAAATCGATCAGGATCTTGCCGTCCTTCATCATCGGATGAAGCAAGGGTTCGATGCGCCGGTACTCGACGACATCCAAAAACCTGTAGGGATAGCGGGGATGATAGAAGCGATAGGGGGGACCGGCCTCCGGTTTCTCACCTTCCAGGGTTATCAGATCGGCGATCGGGGAGCCGGCGCCGTTGTAGAAGCGGTTGACCTGTTTGATGCCCGGATCGGAGATCTTCTCCGGATTGTTCGACACCTTGATGGTCGGAACGAACTCGCCGTCCACCTCCTTGGCCATGAGCTTGTACACCCCCGTCAGGGCGGGATCGCTCTTGGCCGTCACCAGGTGGGTTCCCACGCCCCAGATATCAATCGGCGCCTTTTCCGTGATCAGCTGATGGATGATCCCCTCATCCAGTTCATTGGAGGCGGCGATTTTGGCATCCTTCAAGCCGGCCTGATCCAGGCGCTCCCGGACCCGTTTGCTCAAGTATTCCAGGTCTCCGGAATCGAGTCTCACGCCGAAGCTGTCGTGTCCCTGCTCCTGCAGCTTCTTGCCGACCTTGATTGCATTCTCCAGTCCGCTCTTCAAGGTATCGTAGGTATCGATCAACAGGATACAGCCGTCCGGATACACATCGGCGTATTTCTGGAACGCCGCCAGCTCCGACTCGAAGCTCATGATCCAGGAATGGGCCATGGTCCCTTTTACCGGGATGTCGAAAATCTTTCCGGCCAAAGTGTTGGAGGTGCCGGAAGCCCCGCCGATGAAAGCGGCCCGGGTGGCGCCCAACGCTCCGTTCACCCCGTGAGCCCGGCGCATCCCAAACTCCAAGATCGCCCCGCCTTCGGAGGCCAGGTAGATGCGGGCCGCTTTGCTGGCGATCAAGGTTTGAAAATTGATGATGTTGAGCAGCAGGCTCTCCAGGAGCTGAGCTTCGATCAGGGGCGCCTGGACACGGATCAGGGGCTCGTTGGGAAACACCAGGGTTCCCTCTTCCACAGCCTGGATCTCCCCCCGGAATTTGAAATCCGCCAGGTAGTCGAGAAAACTCTTCCGAAACACTTTCTGACGGGACAGATAGTCCAGATCTTCGGACTCGAAGTGAAAATCCGCAATGCTCTTCAGCAGGGTTTCCAGCCCGGCGAACACGGCAAAGCCCCCGCCAAAGGGAGCCCGACGGAAGCACATCTCGAAGGCGGCAAGAGGGTTGTGCTTCTGAAGGAAATAGCCCTGCATCATGGTCAACTCGTAGAAGTCCGTGAGCATCGCACAGTTGAGAAAACAACTACTGTCCATTTCAGCTTTCCTCCACCTCTGCCGCCCTGAGGATCCGGGCCCCCGCCCTCTGCATCTCTTCGAGACGAGCCTTCAGGTTACCCGCAGGCGAATCGATTCCCCGGCAGGCATCTTCCACAACCACGGTGCGAAAACCCAACTTCAAGGCATCCATCACAGAATAGTACACACAAACATCGAGGGCCAGTCCCACGAGGTACACGGATCTGACCTGCAAACCCTCCAGATAGAAGTGCAGCCCTGTCGGCGTTTTGTGGTCGTTCTCAAAAAAGGCCGAGTAGGAATCAAGGGCTGGGTCCGTGCCTTTGCGTACGATCAGATCAAAAGGAAGCGTATCCAGATCAGGGTGAAACTCCGCGCCCGGCGTGCCCGGGACACAATGATCGGGCCAGAGGATCTGTTCGCCCTCTCTACCCCGGACCGTGTCGAAGGGATCGCTCCCGGGATGATTGGAGGCAAAGGAAACGTGATCCCGGGGATGCCAATCCTGAGTGGCCACGATCCTATGGAATTTCGCGTTCAATCGATTGATGACGGGCACCACCTTGTCCCCGTCAGGAACGGGCAGGTTGCCCCCGGGACAGAAGTCGACCTGAACATCGACAACCAGCAGTATAGAATCATCCGCAATATTCATGATCGTTTGGGGTTACAGCAATCCGTACTTCCATTTCAGACGCAGCACCCGGCGCGCTCCTTCCTCGATCACCTCGGGATCGATCTCACCGGCTTCTACCATGGTATGGACTTCATCGATCAGTTTCAACACATCGAAACTTCCGTACTCCAGCAGTATGTCGACCCCGGCATTGATAGCGTACTTGATGATCTGTTCAGGGCTGTAGCGGCTGCCGAGCGCTTCCATCTCGATATCGTCGGAAATGATGACGCCCTCAAAACCCAACCGTTCCCGCAGCAATCCACGCAGGAAAATCGTGGAGAGGGTAACCGGGAAATCCGGATCGATCTGGGGGTAGAGGATATGGGCGGTCATGATGGCATCCACACCGTGGCGGATCATCATCTGAAAAGGAAGTAGATCTTCATTCAGGAGGGTTTTTTCATTCACTTCGACAACGGGGAGACTATAATGGGAATCTACGGTTGTTCGGCCATGGCCGGGAAAATGTTTAGCCACGGCGGCAATCCCGGCTCGCTGCGCTCCAAACAGGTAGTAGACCCCCCGTTCGCCGACCTGAACCGGATTGATCCCCATGGAGCGATCCCCGACGATGCTGTCATCCGGTTTGTCGTATAGATCGAGCACCGGGGCCAGGTTGATGTTGCATCCCAGGGAGAGTGCTTCCCGGCTGATGATGTAGGCAGCGGCTTCCACGTAGAGGGGATCCTGATACTCCCCCCAGTAGTAGGGAGCGGGAAAACGGGTAAGGGTATCGAAGTCCAGCCGACTTACCCGGCCGCCCTCCTGATCGACGGCTATGAACAGCCCGATCCCCGGATTGTGAGCACGCGCGGTGGCTTGCAGGTCTTCGATCAGGGCTTTCACTTGAGCTCGATTCCGAATATTGGCCCGGGTCAACATAAATCCCCCAATGCACCCCTGCTCGACGAGGTCTTTTGCGGAGCTGTTTATCTTTACTCCCGAAAATCCGGTGATGAATCGCTGACCGATCTTCTGGCGAAGGGTCAGCTGTTGAAGGATCCGTTCAACAATCTGCTCCGGACCGGGCATCTCGCCACCCTCTTCAGGGTAGACCGGGAGACTCATCCTGTCGAATCTCTCGGCGGTGGCTTGCTCTTCCCCGGGGAGGGGCTTCATGCTGACCTCCGGATGTTCCTGCCGAGGCGGACCCTCCAACTGCACTTTCTTTTGGGACTGACAGGCTGCAAGCACGGCAATGAGGAGAATGAGTAAAACAACCCGTTTTGGATGCATCGGCGGTTGAAATTGGAGGATAGGGGATTTGAACCCCTGACCTATAGATTGCGAACCTATCGCTCTACCAACTGAGCTAATCCCCCGATGCCGTGACGCCCCTTTGGAACGTCACAGTCACAGCCGGAGAAATAATAGCAAGTTGGTAGTTCCTGATCAAGCCTCGACGGTCATCCCCTCGCGGGCTACCATCACTTCGACCCTGCTCTTAGCGCGGACGGTCCTGCGGATTTTGCTCTCGATCACATCCAATTCGTGGTCGCTTCGATCCGGGTCGTGATGAAACAGGAGCAATTTCTTGACCCCCGCCTTGTGAGCTACATTGACGGCGTGCTCGAAGGAGGAATGGCCCCATCCCAACTTGGGGCTCTTGGGATTGACATATTCATTATGGGTGTACTGAGTGTCGTGGATGAGAATGTCCGCTCCTCGAAAAAACTCGGTGACTTTGTTGTTTTCTTCTTCTGCGGCCAGAGCACCCTCTTTGACGGCTTCCGCGTCGTAGCTGGGATCATCGGGACTAACGTCGAACA
>CAZKCQ010000156.1:0-6828 GCA_964551205.1 uncultured Spirochaetaceae bacterium | reverse complement strand
AGCGCGGGCCGGGTCATCCGCGCTGCTGCATGGAGAGCTGCTGTTCGATGCCGTGTCCTGTTCGAATCCCTGGGTGCTGAGCATCCTGCGCCGCAGCCCGGAACAGATCGTCTGGGGCCTGGTCAGCCTGCGGCCTGAAACCGCGACCTACGCCTTCTCCCTGCCCCTTGAGACCATGGGACTCACCGAGGACCGACAATACTTCCTGAAGGATCTGATCGGACGCCGTACCTGGTCGGAGTACGGAAAAAAGCTCTGGAGAGGCGGGGAGCTTGGCGAGTTGTCTTTCACTCCTCAACCATTCGTGCCTTACTTCTTCGAGATAGGGGAGGGGTAGATCTCTGCCCATCACGATTCTGGATATCGGCCGCAGTTCAGGATGCTGAGCTGTCCCGGATCTTGCCGATTGTCAGGGGGGCGGAGCCTTCGTAATGGTTGTTTATGTTGAGATAGACATCCACCCTCCGGCGGAGCAGCCTGGCGATCGTTTCCAGGATATCCCCGATCTCCTCGTCCTTGGGACTCACGATCTGGTTCCACTTCTTTCCCGTCATCTTCTCCATACCCCCGCGGTCCGGTCCGTGCAGACGGATGACGGCCAGATCCCCCTCGGCGAACCACTGCTCCCGTACGGGAAGGATCTTTCTCAGGTCGGGCATGTAGTAGCCCTGCAGGAAGCAGGGAAAGAGCCCGGTTCCGCGGAGGAACTGGAAGTAGGCGTCGTTGAGATACTGGGGATTTCGGGTTTCCACGGTGCAGGGGTAGGGGCTTTGGATCGAGGAGAAGAAGCTCTGCATGCGGGACTGGAACTCCCTCTGGGAGCTCATCTTCTGTTTGTTGAGGTACTCGAACTGGAAGATCAAGGCGCCGATGTGATCCTTCAACGCTTCGATGCTCTGGAGGAAGGCTGCGAACAGCTCCAGGGAGAGGAAATGGGGGTTGGCCCGCAGAGGTCTCGACTTGTCCCGCTGGTAGTGGTGGGTCAGGGTGATGCTGTTGGGCACCTTGATGGTGAACAGGAAACCTTCGGGGACGCTGCGCGCGTATTCCTCCGCGGTCCAGGGATCGGGCAGCCGCGGTTCCGGGGATTCGAACAGGGACCAGAACCACCTGTCGATCTCCGCCGTGTCGTAGACCTGGGCGTACTGCTCCAGGTAGCTGCGGTCGCTGTCCCGGTTGTACACCAAACCTTCCCAGGAGTCGTAGTTCCAGCTGGAGGTACCGATCCGCAGCACAGCTACCCCCCCTTCAGGCTCCGCGTGGCCACCAGGTCCACCCCGGTTCCGGCGATGTCCTTCAATAAAACATCGCCGCAGCGCAGCGGAGCCTCGACCTCCATCCCGTACAACTCGTTTAGCAAGGCGGGTATGTGCTCCTTGAGCAGGGGGGCGCTGGTCTTCACCGGAAGGCGCCGGGGGGCCGAGGTAACTGTCCGGCCGGCAACGTCCGCAGTGGCCGCTGCAGCGGCGCCCGCAGCCGCAACTGCCTGGCCGGCAACAGCCACCGTGGCCGTCACCACCCGCTTGGGTGCCAGGATCTCCTCCTGGGCGTAGCTCTCACCCTTGGCGCATCTGTTGCCCGTGACCGTGATATCGCTCTCATCCTCCCAGGTGACGGTCAGACGGCAGCCCAGGGGACAGGATATGCAGACCAGGTTGCGTTCCATCAGTGGATGCTGACCTCCAGCTTTTGCTCCCGGGAATCGGATACCCGGGAAAGATCCGCGGCTTCGAGCCTGAAGCTCACCATCTCGGAGGGCTGAACGTGGGCCAGCTTCTTGCGCTTCAGCGGTTCCCCGTCCAGGGCAACTACCAGCTCCGCCTTGTTCTTCACGACCAGAGAGCGAAGGTAGAAGCGATTGGTGATGTCCGGAAGGTACTTGTTCGGTATCACGTACTTCACGTTTGCCCCGGCGGCGACCGGGTGATGCCGGGGACGATAGGCGCCTTTGAGGTACTCGACCACGAAGGAGGCGCAGCGCTCGGACTCTTCGCTCACGTAGTCGACCAGGTCGTGCACGTGAAGCACGTTTCCGCAGGCGAACACGCCAGGAACGCTGCTCATCAGGCCGGCATCCACGAAGGCGCCGCCGGTTTCCGGATTCAAACTGACCCCGAATTTCCTGGACAGCTCATTGTCGGGGATCAGGCCGACGGACAGCAGGATGGTGTCGCAATCCAGATCGAAACTCTTGGCCCTCACGCTTCTGCCTTCCTCCAGCGGGGTGACCGTCACCCCACTGACCCGATCCCGGCCGTGAATCGCCGAGACCGTATGGGACAGATAAAGCGGGATGCCGAAGTCGTTCAGGCACTGAACGATATTCCGGGTGAGACCCGAGGGGTAGCTCTGGATCTCGATGACCGCCGGCACCTCCATGCCGACCCAGGTGCAGCGACGGGCCATGATCAGCCCGATATCTCCGGAACCGAGGATCACAGCCCGGCGTCCCGGGATGAAGCCGTCGATGTTGATCAGCCGCTGGGCCAGGCCGGCGGTAAATACTCCGGAGGGGCGCGTACCGGGAATGCCGATGTTGCCGCGATTTCGCTCCCGGCAGCCCATGGCCAGCACGATTGCCCGGGCATCGATCCTGGTCACGCCGCTGTTTTTCGAGTAGCCGTATACGGTGTGCATCGGTCCCGGGCTCACCTCCAAAGCCGTGGTGTCCAACAGCACCTCCACGTTACCCTGCTTCTCTACAGATTCGATGAAACGCTCGGCGTACTCCGGTCCGCTCAGGTCTTCCCTGAAGCGCTGCAGGCCGAAGCCGTTGTGGATGCACTGGTTGAGGATCCCCCCCAGCTCGTTCTCCCGCTCCAGAACGGCGACCTTATACCCCTGCGCTGCGATCCTGGAAGCAGCTGCCAGGCCGGCGCAGCCTCCCCCGATCACCACGGTGTCCGCGCGTTTCTCCCTCATCCGCCCCTCTCTTCGGCAGTCTCTGCGGAGGAGGCGGAGCCTGCGGAGCTGTCCACGGTAAGCGAACCCACCCGATCTTTGATGAGCCGGCTCATCCCCCCTCTCTTTGTGATCTCCTCGACGGCCATCCCCGTCTCCCGTTGAAGGATCTTCATGATCTTGTAGCTGCAGAAACCGCCCTGGCAGCGGCCCATCTGGGCGCGTGTGTAAAACTTGATACTGTCCATGGTGGTGTGCCCCCTGCGGATGGCGGCCACGATCTCCGCCTCGGAGACGGATTCGCAGCGGCAGACGATCTCTCCGTAGGCGGGCTCACTTTCTATCAGGGCGTCCGCCTCGTAGGGGGAGAGCTTGCGGATCCGGGGCACCTCATCGATCAGTGGATCGTAATCGGCACGTTCGGTCAGAACCAGACCGGCGCTTTTGAGCAGGTCCTTCACGTATTCCCCGATGGCCGGGGCCGCCGTCAACCCTGGGGACTGGATGCCCGCCACCTGCACCAGCCGCGGTTGTTTTTCCGAGACGGTTATGTAGAAGTCGTTCCCCTCCAGGGTGGGGCGCAGGCCGGCGAAGGCGGTGATGATATCCTTTTCGGATATCTTGGGGATCAACCTGCGGGCGGAGTGGAAGATCGTTTCGAAGCTGTCCCGGGTTGTGGCCAGGTCTTCCTTGTCCTCCTGTTCGACGGCGGTCGGACCCACCATGCAGGTGCCCTCCGGCGTGGGGATGACCAGGATCCCCTTGGAGGTGGGGGTGGGTACGGGAAAGATCACCTTTCCGGGCAGCCCCGTCGCATTCCTGTCCAACAGGAACTCCTGCCCCTTGCGCGGCGTGATCCGGAAGCGCTCGGCGCCGCAGGCCGCTGACACCTCGTCGGCGTACAGACCGGCGGCGTTGACCAGGTAGCGGGCCCGCAGGCTCTCGCCGCTGCCTCCATGGATCAGGAAGTGATAACCCTCGTCCTGGGCCTTGACCACTTTGAAGCGGGTGTGCAGCTCCACGCCGTTCTTCCTGGCCGATTCGATCAGGGAAAACACGAAGCGATACGGCTCGATCACTCCTCCTGAGGGGGCGTGCAGGCCTCCAACCACGTCGCTGTTCAGCTTGGGCTCCAGGGCATGGATGCGCTCCCGGTTGCACAGCTCCAGGCCGATGATCCGGTTCTCAACGCCCTGCATGTAGAGCCTCTCGACGCTCTTCATCTCCTCCACGGTGAAGGCTGCCACCAGGATGCCGCAGCGTTGAAAGGGGAAGTGCAGCTCCTGCTGGAGCTTTTCGAACATGATGGTTCCCATTACCTCCAGGCGGCCCTTGAGAAGGGAGGTGGGGTAGTGAAAACCGCCGTGGACGATCCCGGAGTTGGTTTTGGACACACCGAAGGAAACGTCCCATTCCTTCTCCAGAACCACGGTCCTGCAGGCGTAGGAGGAAAGCTTGCGGGCTATCGATGCGCCGACCACTCCGGCGCCGACGATCGCCACGTCATAGATATTTTTGTTCATCTACCAGAGCTCTTTCCGGCTGGTGGAAACAGCCACCGCCCCGGCAGCCAGAATCCGATCCACCTCTTCCCGGGTTTTTATTAGTCCCCCCGCCACGATCGGCGGGAGGTCGAGTTGCCGAAGCGACTCCTGGATGAAAGGTAGAATGATCCCCGGAAGAATTTCAACGCTGTCCGGGTTCGAGCTCTGCACCAGTCTGGCGCCGGATTTTAAAGACTCGGAGTCCACGATAAAAAGTCTCTGCAGCGCTATGAGCTTTTGTTTCCTTGCGTAGTGGATGATGTTGGCATGGGTGCTGATGATCCCGTCGATAGCGAAGCTCTGCTTCAGATAGGTGATCCCAACCTGATCCCGGGCGATGCCCCGGATCAGATCCATGTGCAGCAGGAAGAGGTGTCCCGGAGCCCGCATGCTCTTCTCTATCTCGATCAGGTTGAAGATGTCTCCCGCCAGCAGGAAGATCACCCGGATCTTCTTGTCCAGGGCGTACTCCAGATCCTCCATGTCCCGCACCGCGGCGATCACGGGGCTTTCTCGTAGTGCTTCGAGGAATTCCATAGCCGTTCTATCCAGACGGGGTAGCGGAGTAGAGTGTAGCGAAATCATCGTTGGCTGTCTATGATTCTGGCCACGGCTCCCTCGAGCTATTGTGGGGATCGTGCCTTTGTGGTAAAATGTTAAGACAGGAAAAGAACGAACCGGGGTCAGAGAAAGAGAGAAGACCCTGTCCGGATAGACTCGAGGAGCGCACAGCTTCAGGAGCTGACCGGGCGGGGTCTTTTGTTTTGGGGGAGACGCTGAGGGGCGAAGCATGTTCGAGGTAGCCATTATCGGAGCCGGCGTTATCGGAACGCTCATAGCCAGGGAGCTGTCCCGCTTCAAGGCTGATGTAGCGCTCTTAGACAAAAGCAACGATGTGGCGGGCGGCTCCACCAAGGCCAACAGCGGGATCATTCATGCCGGCTATGACGCGGAACCGGGTACGAGCAAAGCCAGGTTCAACATCCTGGGCAATCCGCTTTTCGACGTCTTGTGCGAGCAGCTCGACGTGCGTTTCGACAGGATCGGTTCTCTGGTCGTAGCCTTCAGCCGGAGCGAACGGGAAACCGTAGAGCAGTTGTACCGTCGGGGGATTCAAAACGGTGTAGCGGGCTTGAGGATCATCGAGCGGGAGGAGCTGTTGTCTCTGGAGCCGAATCTCGATGAAGCGGCGGTGTGCGCTCTCCACGCTCCCCAGGCGGGCATCGTCGATCCCTGGGAAATCGCCGTTGCCGCGGCGGAGAACGCGGCGGACAACGGGGTCGAGGTTATTTTTAACTTCCCGGTGGAAGCTATCGAGCGCGACAACGGCTGGTTCCGCCTCATCGGTCCGGCCGGGGAGATCCGGGCCCGCCGGCTGATCAACTGCGCCGGGGTGTTTGCCGACCGCATTCACGAGATGGTTGCTCCGCCCTCCTTCAGCATCATCGCCCGCAAGGGGCAGTACTTCGTTTTAGACAAGGCGGCGGGACAGCTGGTCAACCACGTGATCTTTCAATGCCCCACCCGGGCCGGCAAGGGAGTGCTGGTGACCCGCTCGGTGCACGGAAATTTGCTGGTGGGTCCGGATGCCCAGGAAATCGAAGACCGGGAGGATCTGGCAACCACCCGGGAGCGCCTGGATTTCGTTCGCCGCAGCGCGGGGAAGATCTCCAAACGTATCCCCTTCGGCGAGGTGATCCGCTCCTTCTCGGGACTGCGGGCCACCCCGAACACGAAAGACTTCATAATCCAGGAATGCGAGGAGGTTCCGGGATTTTTCGACGCGGCCGGGATCGAGTCCCCGGGACTTACCGCAGCTCCGGCCATCGCCCGTTACGTTCGGGAGCTGCTTGCCGAAGTGGTGGGTGGCTTGGAGGAGCGCAAAGGTTTCGACCCGCGGCGACGCCGGGTAATTCGTTTCATGGACCTTCCCGAGGGGCGGAAAAACGAGCTGATCCGAAAGGATCCCCGTTTCGGCCGGATCATCTGCCGCTGCGAGCAGGTCACCGAAGGGGAGATCGTGGATGCCATCCACCGGAAAGTCGGGGCGCGGACCCTGGACGGGGTTAAGAAGCGGGTGCGTCCCGGTATGGGCAGGTGTCAGGGGGGATTCTGCGGGCCCCAGGTGCTCGAGATTCTGGCTCGGGAGTTGGGAAAAGATGCGACGGCGATCGTGAAGAACGAAGTTGACTCCTACATCCTGACCGGTGCCACCAAGTGCTGCGGGGACCGGGAGCGGTCGGTCCGGACCAACCCGTTGGCTGAGCAGAAGGCGGAGTACCATGGACAGGGTTGAGATCGTGGTGATCGGCGGCGGGCCGGCCGGACTGGCCGCCGCGGTGGCGGCCAGAGAGGCGGGTTTGGAGAATGTCCTCCTCATTGA
>CAZKCQ010000155.1:0-6855 GCA_964551205.1 uncultured Spirochaetaceae bacterium | reverse complement strand
TCTGGCGCATCTCCAACCAGGCGATCCGCGACAACTGGGGCTGGGCGCCCTACGGACTGGAGGAGCTGCAGGCAACGTTCAAGAAGCTGAAACCCATCGCCGATCCGGATGCCATCTGGATCGTGGAGGATGCCGCCGAACCGGTGGGATTCTGCCTGGGCTTCCCCGACATCAACATCATCCTCAGAAAGATCCGGGGCAGACTGTTTCCCTTGGGCTTTGTAAACCTGCTCGTCAGGCGTCGACGCCTTCGGGATTTCCGGCTCTTCGGTTTGGCCGTGCTTCCCGAGTATCAGGGCTTCGGCCTGGACGTGTTGCTGTACATGAGTCTGTACGAAGCCCTTGTTCCCAGGGGGGTAAGACTGGAGGCCAGTTATATCCTGGAGGACAACACCAGTATGATCAACGCCCTGAAGAAGCTGGGGTTGGAGCAAACAAAAACGTACCGGGTGTACGAAAAGGCGCTGGCTGCTGTCGGGGACCGGGCCTAGAGCCTTCCCGGCTGCCGGCGCGGAGGGTTGCACCCACTTATCGAGGAGAGGAACAGGACTATGATTATCACAGGTATCGCTGATGAGGGCTCCCCGGAGCTGAAGGAGCAGATCCGCATCCATCGAACACTGGGGTGGAACACCCTCGAGCTGCGTCTGATCGGCAAGACCAACGTCTGCGCCGTCGACGATGAAACCTTCGACCAGGTCTATAAGACCGTACAGGAGGAGCAGATGGAGGTGATCTGCTTCGCCTCCTCCATCGCCAACTGGGCCCGGCCCATCACCTCGGATTTCCAGACCGACGTGGAGGAGCTTAAAAGGGCAATCCCGCGGATGCAGCGCTTCGCCACACCGTTCATTCGGGTCATGTCCTACCCTAACGGCGGGTTACCCGAGGCGGAGTGGCGGGAGGAGGCGATCCGCCGCATGAAGGAGCTGGCCCGCATAGCCGCGGATGGAGGTGTGGTGATGGTGCACGAGAACTGCTCCGGCTGGGGCGGCATGAGCCCGGAGAACCAGAAGATCCTGCTGGAGGAGGTGCACTCGCCCAACCTGCAGATCGTCTTCGACACCGGCAATCCGGTGGGCGAAGGGCATCCGCCGGAGGAAACCTGGGATTTCTATCAAACAGCACTCCCCTTCATCAAGCACGTCCACATCAAGGACTGCGCCAAAACTGCTGAAGGGGAGATCGAGTACACGTACCCGGGGGAGGGCCAGAGCATGGTGCGCCGGATCCTCAAATCCCTCCTGGATATGGGCTACAGCGGAGCCTTCTCCATAGAGCCCCATATCACCGCCCAGATCCATCTGGGCACCTCCTCCAGCGGCAGGAAGGCGGAGGAGATCTACCTGGAGTACGGGCGCCGGACCAACGCCATGCTGACGGAGCTGGCCGGGTCTGCGGAGTAGCTATTCCCCGTCCAGGGCGAATCCCCGGGCCAGACAGCGCTTGTTGATCTCATTGAGGTTACGGTGGCGGGCGGAAACTGCCTGATCCAGGGTCGCCTTGATCGAGTCCAGGGAGGCAACCTCCGGTTTGATCCTGGCCAATAGGCCGAGCATGATCATGTTGGCCGAGCGGGCGCTGCCCTCCTGCACCGCCATCTCGTTGGCCGGTACGGGGATGCAGCGGAGGTCCGCCCGGGAGGGCTCGACATCGATCAGCGAGCTGTTGTACAGCAGGGTACCCCCCTGCCTCAACCTGGGCTCGAACTTGATCAGAGAGGGTTTGTTCATCACCACGCACAGCGAAGGATGGGGAACCAGGGGCGAGGCGATCTCCTGGTCGCTGATCACCACCGAACAGTTGGCCGTGCCCCCGCGCATTTCCGCACCGTAGGAGGGGATGTGGGTGACCCTCTTTCCCTCCTTCATCGCCGCCAGGCAAATGATCGTGCCCGAGAGGATGATGCCCTGGCCGCCGAAACCGGCGAAGATGATCTCTTCCCGCATGATTCGCTCCCTCCTACCTGTCCCGGATATTCCCCAAGGGATAGTAGGAGACCATCTCAGTACTGACCCAGTCCGCCGCCGCCTGGGAGCTCATTCCCCAGTTGGTCGGGCACATCGACAGATACTCGACGAAGGAAAAACCCCGGCCCTTCACCTGGTTCTCGATGGCCTTCCTGGTAGCCCGCTTGGCTTTGAGGATATGGGGCACGTCGTGGACCGAGCAGCGCTCGATGAACACGGGCGCCTCCAGCGTGTTGAGCAGCTCGCAGGCGCGGATCGGCATGCCCGCTTCGGCCGGGTTGCGGCCGTAGGGTGAGGTCTTGGTCTTCTGTCCCGCCAGGGAGGTCGGAGCCATCTGCCCGCCGGTCATACCGTAGATGGCGTTGTTTACGAACAGGATCGTGATGTTCTCACCCCGGTTGGCCGCGTGGATCGTTTCCGCCGTGCCGATAGCCAGCAGATCGCCGTCGCCCTGGTAGGAGATCACCAGGCGGTCGGGCCGGACCCGCTTGACTCCCGTGGCCACGGCGGGAGCCCGGCCGTGGGCCGCTTCCAGGCTGTCGGCGTTCATGTAGTTGTAGATCAGAACCGAGCATCCCACCGACGCGATCACGATCGTCTTTTCCCGCATTCCCAGCTCGTCGACAACCTGGGCCATGAGCCTGTGGATGATTCCATGCCCGCATCCGGGGCAGTAGTGGGTCGGAACATCGGCAAGGGTCTCAGGCCGGGAGAACACCCGTTTCGCTCCAGCTACTTCACTTCTCATGATTCCTTCCTAATCCTCTTAATGATCTCTTCTTCCTCTACGAGCATCGCCCCCATCCGGCCGTAGAACTCGATTCTGACTTTGTCGCCCAGCGCCAGCCGCACATCCTCCAGCATCTGCCCCGCGTTCATCTCCACGACCAGCACCTTTTTCATCCGTCCCGCCCTCTGCAGCAGCTCCCCGTAGGGGAAGGGCCAGAGGGTGATCGGGCGGAACAGGCCCACCCGCACACCCGCGGAGCGCAGCTGGTTGACCGCCGCTTTGCACACCCGGGCGGCCAGTCCGAAGGCGACCAGCAGCACCTCGGCATCCTGGCATTGAAAGCACTCGAAGCGGATCTCCTCTGCCTCGATCTCCCGATACTTCTCCTGAAGCCGGAGGTTGAGTCTCTCCACTCCGTCCTCGGGTTTGAGCCGCAGAGAGGCGATCGTGCGGGGGTCTCTGCCCGCCGCCCCGTCCAGGATCCAGGAGGATTTGTCGTAAAGCTTGCTCGGCGGCTCCGGCAGTACGAGGGACTCGGACATCTGCCCGAGATACCCGTCCCCCAATATCATGGTCACGATCCGGTACCTGTCGGAGAGTTCGAAGGCGTCCACGGTCAGGGCGGCCAGCTCCTGCACCGAAGCCGGAGCCAGGACGATCATATGGTAATCCCCATGACCGCCGCCCTTGGTCGCCTGAAAGTAGTCCCCCTGAGATCCGGCTATGTTGCCCAGTCCCGGCCCGCCGCGCATCATGTTCACCACAACGGCGGGCAGCTCCGTACCAGCCATGTAGGAAAGGCCCTCCTGTTTGAGGCTGATTCCCGGGGAGCTGGAGGAGGTCATGGTTCTGCCCCCGGCCGCGGCGGCGCCGAAGACCATGTTGATCGAAGCGATCTCGCTCTCCGCCTGGAGGAAGGTTCCGCCGACCTCAGGCATCCGCCGGGCCATGTAGGCGGCGATTTCATTCTGTGGAGTTATGGGGTAGGCGAAGTAGTAACGACAGCCGGCGATGATCGCCGCCTCCGCTATCGCCTCGTTGCCGCGCATCAATACGGGTTCAGCCACAACCGCTACCCTCAACCCGCCTTGGCGAAGCGCCAGATGTCGATGGCCGTATCCGGACATATGATGGCGCAGAACATGCAGGCCGTGCAGCGTTCAGGACTGACACAAACCGCGTAGTGGTGACCCTGTTCGTTAAAGGTTTCCGCCAATTCCAGGATGGATTCGGGACAGGCCTTCACGCACAGACCGCAACCCTTGCAGCGCTCCGAATCGATATACGGCTTTCCTTTGGCCAATAATACACCCCCTGCTCCCATAAAAATCCGAGAAAATTTTAGTAGTTGACTAGATCGACAGGAAAACCACAGGGGCGGTTGCAGGAAATCTGAGCTCCCGCGGCGTTTTGGCTGGTGCCTGCACGCCTGAACGAGCGGATTGCGCGTCGGCTGCCACCTCTGGTCTACGCTCCCTCGGAGTCGAGCTGGGCCCGAAAGCGGGGCAGGCTCTCGGGAAAATCCCTCTGGATGTAATCGATAAGCTGCTCCCGTACTTGGCAGCGCAGATTCCACAAACGGGAGGCGTCCCCCGCGCTCATCAAAGCCCGTACGGCTATGGTCCTCTCGCTGGCGTCGGTCACCTGCACGCTGCAAACCTCCCCATCCCAGTCTTCGCTCTGCTCCAGGATGCGGCGCAGCTCCTCCCGTACGCCCTGCACAGGGACCGTGTAGTCGCAGTAAAGGTATACCGTACCGAGCAGGTCCGCGGAAACCCGGGTCCAGTTCTGGAACGGTTTCTCGGTGAAGTAGGAAATCGGTACGACCAACCTGCGCTTGTCCCAGATGCGGACCACCACGTAGGTGAGGGTGATTTCCTCGATTTTCCCCCACTCGTTCTCCACGATCACCACGTCGTCGATACGGATCGGCTGGGTCAGGGCGATCTGGAAACCGGCAAACAGCAGGGCGATCGAACGCTGGGAGGCGAAGCCCAGAACGATGCCCACGATACCCGCTGAGGCCAGGATGGTGGTGCCCAACTGTCTGACCTTGTCGAAGTTGATCAGGATCAAGGCCAGGGCGATCACGCCGACGATCACGGCAAACACCCGCTTCAGATAGACCATCTGGGTGCGGATCTTGCGCGCCTTGAGGTTGTCTTCACTTTCGAGCTTGTACCTGTCGAACAGATAGTCCTCCAGCACCGAGACGGAGCGGACCACGATCCAGGATACGGTGACGATCGTGAGAATGCTGATGAGCTGTCGCAGCAGGCCGAGCACCTCCTCCGGCAACTGGACGAAGGGTATCGCAACAGCCACGGCCAGCAGGGGAAGTGCCAGACGCAGAGGTCCCTTTGCGTGGCGGATTACCGAGCGAACTATCAAACCGCCCCGTTCGGCTCTTCGGCGAAGCACGACTCGGCTGATCAGGGAGAAGAGCAGATGCAGCAGGATGCCGGCCAGCACGGCGCCGACCAGAACCCCCCCGCTCAGCAGCAGCTCCCGCCAATTCTGTACGATGTTTTGCCAGTTCATTAGCAACGCGGCGGATCCTGCCCCGGCTACCCCAGCTCCACCCGGCGGGCTCGCTCTTTCAGGGAGCGGCTGAAGGAGATCCTGGGAACCGCCTCCTCCGGCCTGGCTGGAACCGTGATCTCCCTACCCGTGGCCGGATTGACAACCACCCGGGCTTTGCGGGGGCTGAGTTTCTTCAAGAACAGCCTGCCGATCTTTCCCAGAGGCACCCGCTCGCCCAGAAGCATTCCCGATTCGATCATAGTCAGGTAGTCGGTGGTGATCTGGCGGGCCTGTTTCTGGGTCAACCCGTTCTTCCTGGCCAGATAAGCGATGATCGCCTGGCTGGTGAACTGGTCGGGCAGATCTTCCCCGGCGGAAAGAACTGTCCTGTTGATCTTGACGAAACCATTTGTCAGGAAGATCGTGGCCTCCCGGATGCGCTTCTCCTGCTCCTCCGGGCCGACATCCGCCGCACACACGGTGATCTTCAGCAGGCTGGAGGTCGTGCGCACCTTTCCGCTGGAAAATGTTGCCACCCCGTCCACGCGTAGGCTTTCGGTCAATCCGCCACCCTCGGTGATCACCAGATCGGGAACGTCGGCGCGCAGGGAGATGCTGGCGTACTCCACCCGCCTGCCGCCAGCGGAAAGCGTGCCCAGACTGATCAGGGAACCGGAGTAGGAAAGCAGCAGCGCTCCCCGGGGATCGTCCATTTCGAAAGACTCCACCTCCTCCATATCCAGGGCGCGGATCTGTCCTTCGAACAAACGCTTCTTCTCCAGCCAGACAGCGGCCATCCTCCGGAAGGACTCCTCCGTATCGGGCAGACCGGAGCTGCGGGTGATCTTTTTTAAATGCGAGCGAACCGTGTCCGAAAGCCCCTGAATCTCGTCACTCATCGGCAACCTCCTCCTCGATCCCGTGCTCCGCCAGCCAGGCTTTGGCATCGGGCCAGCGAAAACACAGCTGCGTTTTTCCGGCGGTTATCATATACCCGTCCTTGAGGTTCTTCTGTATATAGTCCTTTTCCTTGACCCGGGTCTTGTTCAGGCTGCCCAGATCCATCATGGTGAAGTGGTCGCCCCGAAAAACGATCTGGCAGTGTTTGCGGGAAACGTAGGGATCGGCAAGGTGGAGGTCGCACTGGGGATCCCGGCCGATGGTTACGGTCTTGCGGGTGATGGCAAAGATCTCCCCCTCCCGGTCCCCGTTGAGGATTTCCAGGTAAACTTCCGGCGGAAGACTGTTCGGCTCCATGGCTGACCCTCCTGCTATCAGTCTACTCGATCCCCGTAAAGAAACAAGCGAATTTGTCGAATTATCACTGTGCATTCCCCGCTGGTGAGTTATACTAATAGCAACACTGAAAGCAGGAGGAGGAACCCATGGGTGAGTACTTTGATCAAATTCCGGCGGAAGTGCAGGATCACATTCGGCAGATAACCAAATCCTCGGGTCTACCCGACAATGAGGAATCCGTGGAGATGATAGCCAAGGGTTGGCTGGAGAAGAAGGGGTTGTTCGAAAACCAGCTGGCGGAGATGAACATGGCCGAGGTGGAGGAGCTGGATCAGGAGGACGAGCAGGGCTGCCTGGCCATGACCTACTCCGGATCTCTGCTGAACATCGGCC
>CAZKCQ010000154.1:0-6904 GCA_964551205.1 uncultured Spirochaetaceae bacterium | reverse complement strand
CCACTTCACCGGGAATGTCGTCGATCAGCCGGGCCAGATCCTGGACGCTTTGCGCCTGATGGGCCTGGGTAACTCTCCGTTCGAACTCCTCCATCTCCAGGATGTTCCTGGCGAAACACTCGCTCAAGATCCTGATGGTTCGCTCCCGTTGAGCCGGCAGACCCACTACGCTACGCCTTTGCGGCCGGTTCGGATCGTGCTCCGGGAGGTCCTGCCGGTCAGTCATTCCTGGTTCATCCGCTCGAACAGCTTGTACAGACTGTGGGTTCCCATGTTCTCCAGACCGATGGCCATGGCCGAAACGTAGAACTGATGAGCCAGGGCCAGCCCCGGCAGGCTGAGCTTCATGCGCCGGGCTTCTTTCAGCGCGATGTCCATGTCTTTTACAAAGTGCTTGACGAAGAACCCGGGATCGAAGTTGCCCTTGGCGATCCGGGGGCCGTAGTTGTTGAGGCTCCAGGAGGCCGCTGCGCCGCTTCCGACTACGGCGATCATCTCCTCCAGGTCGACTCCCGCCTTGTAGGCGTACAGAAGGCATTCGACCACCCCGATCATCGTGGTTGCTATGTGGATCTGGTTGCACATCTTAGTGTGCTGCCCTGCGCCGGGCGGGCCCATATAGGCGATGTTTTCCCCCATGAGTTGAAACAGGGGCATCACCTGGTCGAAAATCTTGCGATCCCCCCCGACCATGATGGCCAATTTACCGGAACGGGCCCCGACATCCCCACCGGACACCGGCGCATCCAGAACCGAGACGGAGCTGCCCGCGGCCCGTTCATAGATGCGCTTGGCCAGAGTCGGTTCGGAGGTAGTCATCTCCACCAGGATGGATCCGGGCTTGATTCCGGCCAGCACACCCTTTTCACCCAGAATGACCTCCTCCACGTCGGCGGGATAACCCACGATCGTGAACACGCAATCGCTGTTGCGGGCGACCTCCAGGGGATCCTCACACCAGGTCGCCCCGGCATCCAGCAGATCCATGGCCTTGCTCTTGGTCCGGTTGTAGACAAAGGCCCGGTACCCCCCCTTTATCAGGTGCAGGCACATCGATCGGCCCATCACCCCGGTTCCGATCCACCCTACATTCTTGATCTCCATCATGGCCTCCATTGTTACCTATTGTATTGTTGCCTATTGTATTGACAGTCCAACCGTCCTTCTTTCTGCTGCGTTAAAAAGATTCCCTCGAGGATATCCGCCCGTATGGGAGCAGTATAACTGAAGTTGCGCCCCTAAAACAACACAGTGCTCTCACCCCGCTACTATGAGTCGCAGCAACAGGGAATACCCGTAGGTCCCGAGCAGGACGAACAGCACGGGCAGGATCAATCCCGCCAGGCTGCGTAGCAGCGGGGTTTTGAAATACTGGTTGGTAACCAGCAGGCAAACGTGCACCGGGGAGAGCATCTGTCCCATAAATCCGGCGGCGTAGGCCAGAACGGTGGCTGGCAGCAGCACAGCCAGCGGCGGGGAAGCGCCGAGCAGGGTCATCACGACCGGGAAACTGGCCCCGATGGTTCCCACGTTGATGCCCATGGCCAGACCGGAAATCAGGGGAATGAGGAGGATGAACAGCCCCTCCGGCAGGCCGATTGCAGCCAGCTCTCCGCGCATCTGCTCGACAAGGACCATACCCCCCGGAAGGCGTGCCTCGATCATCGCACCATAGATGCGTATGACCGCCACCAGGACCGTCATATACAGGGTGCGCCGGGACAGCAGCACCTCCCTCCAGTCGGACCAGTCGGCCTTACGCTGGAACTGCAGGACGATCAGAGCCAGGAACAGTCCAGCCGTGATAGGGATGTAGCGGCTGATGCTCTTGACTGCGGGGAGCGCTATCAGGATCGCGGTGTATGTGGCGATCACCGTGATGATGGGTGCGGCCAACGTGAGGAAGGAGTGTGCGCCCTCCTGGGGTGCATGCCCGGGCTCCCCGTTGTGGGGAATCCTGCGCAGCAGGAACAGGTACCCCCCGGCGATGGCCAGAAGGGATACGGGAAGCTGCGCCAGAGTCAGCTGCCAGATCTCCAAACCCGTCATATCCAGGGCAAGGATCACCCCCGGATACAGGGGCCACCAGTACTCCCACACGTGGCGAAACCAGTAGTTGGTCCGGGTTTTGAGCAGCGAGGGCAGCTGACCGGCGCGGTCGGCGCTGTCCACCATGGGAGCGCTGAACATGGCCCCTCCCGGCATAGGGAGGAGCCCGATGACGGCGGGCAGAGCGGCAAAGGACATGCGCCTGGGAACCCGTTCCCCCACCGTCCGCACCATATCCCGCATCACCCCGGTTTTGGCCATCAGGGAGCTCAGCCAGATGATCTGGCAGATCACGGCCATCAGCAGCAGATTGTCCAGTGAGGAAAACCGTGTCCAGGCGATGCGTCCTACCTGGAGCAGAGGCTGACCGGACCACAATCCCAGAACCAGTCCGCCTGCGGCGATCGCCGCCATAAGATTCCGGGCGATCGCGTTTACGATGAGGATTAGAGCCAGCGTGCCCAACACTTTGGACAGGGCCGGTGCAGAAAGAATGAACTCCACGATCATTGCAGCGTACACGTTAGGCTAGTCTGTGCGAGCGGACAGCCTGTTGTGGCCCATTTATATCAGAAAACTCCCCGAAGGTCAGCGGGCTGAACCGCGGGGTTAAACAAGGACTGGCAGCTTCCTCTTTCGGCCCACAGCTCTCGCCTCTATAAATTCCGCCTGTAGATCCTGTGGGTCTTGTAGACCCGTCCGCCCAGGGTCTGCATGTCGGCAAGCATGAGACTGGTGGTGTCGGCGATCTGGACCATCTCCACCCTCTTGTAACCCGAATCAAGGATGGTGCGGATCAGCTCGTAGTACATCAGGCCGTTGCCCCCCAGCTTCTGGTATTCCGGAAGGATCGCGGCCCCGTTTACGATCAGCGTATCGGTCCGTCCGGCTTCGGTGAGCAGATCGATGATGCGGAGGGGATTGAGTCGGCCCCGGGCCCTCTGCAGGGCTGCGGAGAGGTCGGGGAAGGCGAAGAGAAAGCCGACCACCTGATCGTCGTAGTAGAGGATCTTGATCAGCGAGGGTTTGGAGACCAGCATCAGATCGTCGGCTAATCTGTCGATCTCCACCTCCCGGAGCGGGCAGAAATCCTCGTGGACCGCGAAGGATCGGTTGTAAACATCGCCGATCTGTCCGGCAATCCGCTTCAGCGCCCGTTTGCTGCGGAATCGGGGTACCCGAAAATGGCCGCGCTTGTAGTGGATCTCGGCCACCCTCCGGATCTTCTCGGGCATGGTGAAGCCCTGGCGCCGGATCTCGGCGGTGTAGTAGTCCCGGACCTTTGTAAATCCGTTGTTCTCGAAAAATCGACGGTAGTAGGGTTGATTGTAGTGCATCATGGTCATGGTGGCTCGCTGCTCGAAACCGTCGATCTGGATTCCGCTTCCATCCATCCCGCTGAGCCCGTGGGGACCGTGCAGCTCGATCAGACCGCGTCGAGACGCCCAATCCGCAGCCGTCCCAATCAACACCGCGGCCGCCTCGTCATCCTCGGCGCATTCGAAGTAGTAGAAACGCGCCTCCCGACGGTCCCGATAGCTGTTGAACCTGCGGTTTTCGAACACGCCGATCCGTCCGACCGTTCGACTCTGCCGGCGGGCCAGGTAAAAGGCGGCCTGGGAATGCTCGAAGAAGGGGTGATTCCGGGTGAGGATCTTGCGCATTTCGGAGCGAAACGGAGGCACCCACTGGGGTGTGTTCACGTACAGCCGGAAGGGAAGATCGATGAACTCAGAGATTTGTCCGCGTTCCCACGAGGAGATTTCCAGTACTTCCAACATGATCCTCGCCTCCCAATCTGATGCTGCGGTCCCCTATTTTACACCGGGTGGGTTGTTTCCCTGAACCCGCCACCCGGGGGCGCTTGGGCAACTGGCCGGTTCCCCTCAACCTGTCTACGGACTGCCGGGCACGGCAGCGATCCCAGCCTATCTAGTAGACAAACTCCATTCCGACGGTCCAGGCAGTCAGTAAGTCCTGGTCCCACTGGTATTGATCGTCCCCGTCCCCGATCGGAACAGAGAGGTTGCTGAATATATTCAGCCCCTGGTAGATGTTCCAGCTGACACTGAGGAAGTTGAGGGTGGAAAGATCCACCGGGGATATCAGAGAGCGAAGCCGCAGAGACAAGGTATCGGTCGGAGAGAAGGCGACCTCCGGGAAGAGGAACAGCCCGTAATCCCTGCCGGCTGCTATCTCCTTCCAGTCCGCGCCGGGATGTATGGCCGCTTCCAGCCGGAAGGACAAGGTCCGGTTTAAACCCAGGTTGACAAGGTGGAACAACCCGGCGGAAATACCCAGCCACCGGTCCCACTGCTCCCAATTCAGATCGAACATGGGAATGGCTATGGCGGCGGAGAGGTTCCAATCCACCAGCAGGTGGCCGTGCAGGCTGAGGTACGGTCTGTGCTCGGCTTTGGTTCTTCCCGAGGCGTAGTAACCTGTCTCCAGGGTCGTGCGGCCCAGCTTGAAAACCCCCCGGACGCCCCCGGACAACTGGTGGAGATACATCGGAAGTGATGCCGACAGTGGGTCGCTGGTAAAGGTTCCCTCCTCCGCTTCCGGGTCCGGAACCCCGTAAGGGAGGGCCACTGCTTCCACAAAGGAGAAGGCACCCAGGGGTATGTACACCGCCCCCAGCCAGGCCGTTTCACTGCGCAGGGTCGCCCCGGACAGATCTCCGGAGATCGTCTCCATGCTGCCGAAGACCACATCCCCGGCGTTGAACACGAAACCGTCACCCCAGGATACCCGGGTCTTTCCCATGGTTAGCCGAAACCCGGGCAGCCGCACCTTGAGGTATGCCTGAGGAACATCGATGCCGACGTACTGGCCGATATACGAATCGAGCCGGAAGTAACCCTTTACGTTCTTGTTTCCCTCTGAATCCAGATCCAGGCTGGCCTTTACGCCGGGCAGCAGCTGGGTAGCTCCCTCTACGCGAAGGACCGAGGCGGAACCGGTAATGGTCACCGAGGAGGCTACCTCCGCGGCCAGGTTCGCGGGCACCAGAGCCAGGGCTGCCAGGATCAGAACCGCGGCAGCGCTGGTGTATCGCAGGCAGCGCGCCTTCACCAGGTCAGCTCCTCCAGGCTGAAGATATCCGGCGGCAGATCCGCCTGCAGATCGATCGACTGGATGCGCATCTCCGTGGAGGAGTTTTTCTTCATCGCATCCCGCATGATGATGTAGTGGGGAACGTACTTTCCGGCTACCTGCCGGATATCCCCGAGCTCCATCTCCTTGAGCAGGCGACCGGACAGGGAGTAGGAATTGGCCCGGGTCATCACCCAGGTCTCCGCGTCGATCCAGGCTTCCTGCTTGGGGTAGGCCAGTCCTCGTTTCCTGGCCTCGAGCTCCAGGTGATAATGCTTGCGTCCGTCGATGTTCTCCTCCCCCAGCAGGGTGACCTTGTACTGATCCAGTATATCCCCCTCCCCGGTCATGTCTTCATAGGAGAAATCCGAGCCCATCACCGAATCCCTGAGGGCGGAGCCCTGGAGGTGGATAACCTCCTCAGCCTCTGGAAAGTACAGGTAGATCTCGTCTTTCAGTCGCAGGATCTTCTGCCCCTTCTCCTCCGGGTTGGTGAACTCCAGCAGCATCTTGTCGGCCCCGGCTGCGTAGCTGATAAAGGTCTTCACCCGGGAGCCGAAGCGGTCGCTGATGGTCATCGACCCGTCGATCCGCTCCGCCTCGTTTATCTTGTTGCGTTCCACATTGGCGATGATCTCCTCAGCGGTGATCGCCGACACGCTCAGCGTTGCGATAAGGCCCATGGCCATTATCAGTGGCATGATTCGTCTCATAGCATATCTCCTTGCAATCTCCTTGTGTGTTACTGCTCCCGCTGCTTTCTACACCGCCCGCAGCGCCTCCACCGGCTCGATCTTGGCCGCCCTTCGGGAGGGGATGAATGAGGCCAGGCTGGCTATGGCCGTGGCGTAGAAAAACACGAAGACGGTGGAGCGGATGTTCAGCCGTGGGTACAATACCGAGCTGAGTTCCATGTCTACCCCTTCCGTGATTCCGCCAACATTGATCCCCGTTCTGGCCAGAGGGAGGGTGATCGCAACACCTATGAGAACCCCGATGAAGGCGGCGATGGCGCCGATATAGAAGGCTTCCAGGAAAAACAGGCGCACGATCTCCCCCGGAGTCATGCCCATAGCGGCCACGGTTCCGATTTCCCGCATGCGTTCGTAGATCACCATCATGGTGGTGTTGACGATGACCGTGGAAGCCAGCAGGAAGAAGATCAGGGCAAATATGTCATAGATATTCTGTGCGTATCGAATCATCCCGTAGATCATGCCCACCTTGGTCCAGGCCTGTACCGAAAGATCATCCCGGCCTAGATTTGCGAGAATGCCCCTGGTTCTCTCGACAAAGGCATCAGCCTGCTTGGAGTCCTCCAGCATCACCAGAACTTCGGTGGCTTCATTGTCCATCTTCAGAAAGCGGGCGGCCGTATCGATAGGCATGAGGAAGAAACTGTCGTTGAAACCGGCCACCTGAAAGCGCACGATTCCGGTCACCAAGAAGGTCATTCCCGACATGCCCATGTACTTGTTCTTGGTGAGCAGGGTCAATTTCTCTCCAGCCTCCAGGTCCAGCTCCCGGGCCAGACCGGCGGACAGGATCATCTCCCTCTCACCGCTGCGGGGCAGGCGTCCCTGCACCAGGGAGTCCTGGATCCGCATCATCTGCTGCTCACGCTCGAAATCCACTCCCAATCCTATTCCCCCGAAAGTCTGGTCGTTTCGGTAGATGGCTGTGAAAAAGCGGGTTCTCGGTACAACCGCCACCACCCCGTCTTCGGCCTCCAGCTTCCGCACCACATCTTTATAATTGG
>CAZKCQ010000153.1:0-6926 GCA_964551205.1 uncultured Spirochaetaceae bacterium | reverse complement strand
TCGGATGAGATCTTCGCGGCCATGATCCGGCAGAGCGGAGCGCTCCGGGTCCCGGGCATCGAGGAGATGCTGGATCTGTGCCACGGCCTGACCTCCCTGCCCCGGATCGCGGGCAACCGCCTGGCCGTGGTAACCAATTCCGGGGGACCGGGCATCCTGACCAGCGACAGGGCGGAGGAGTTGGGCCTGCAGGTCAGGGAGAGCCCTGAGAAGCTTCGGGAGCAGCTGGCGGGATTCCTGCCCGGCAACTGCGCCTTTGCCAATCCGATCGACCTGACGGTGGAGGGCACCCGGGAGGGATACCGGCGAACCCTGGAGGCGGTGCTGGAAGCGGAGTACGACGGGGCCATCGTCATCAACGTGGCCACCCCCTTTCTCGATTCCGCCGCCCTGGCTCGAGGGATCGTAGAAGCCGCCGCGAGTCAGAAGCACCCCAAGCCGGTAGCTGCAGTGTTCATGGCCGGGGAGATCGTGAAGCAGGGCATCGAGACTCTGAGGCGGGGAGGAATTCCCGCCTTCCCCACGGGGGAACGGGCGGCCTTCGTCCTGTCCAAGATGTACGAGTACTTCAGCAGTGCCGGGCGGACGGACAGCTCCGAACCCGGGCTCACCGCGGGAATCGAGGGGGCGCACCTGCCCTTTGCAACCGATGCTCCCGTCCCGGAACCCGATGCGGTGGCCTTCCTGGAGTTGGAGGGTTTTTCCTTTCCGGCACATCGCTGCATCAGCGCCGCCCAGCAGATCCCCGAAGCCTTCCGCGCCCTTGGCTTTCCCCTGGTCATGAAGGTAGTCTCCCCCCGGATCCTGCACAAGAGCGACGTAGGCGGGGTGCTGCTCGACCTGCGGGATGAACGGCAGATTCAAGAGGCCTTCGCCGATATGGCCCGTCGCTTCGCGGACAGGGATTTCCGGGCAGTGATGCTCTACCGGCAGGTGACCGAGGGTCTGGAGATCATCGCCGGGATCAAACAGGATCCCGCCTTCGGGCCCGTGGTTCTGGCAGGCGCCGGGGGCGTTCTTACCGAGCTGCTGCGGGACTCCGCTGTCCGCATAGCCCCCTTCAGGCGCGAGGAGGCCGGGGATATGCTCGCCGGGCTCAAGATCGACAGGATGCTGGCCGGTTACCGGGGCGCCGCCGCCCTGGACCGGGAAGCCCTGGTGGAGCTCCTGGTCTCTCTTTCCCGGCTGGCGGTGCGCTACCCGGCCATCCGGGAGCTGGATTTCAATCCCGTGTTTGTTCAGGAGGAGGGCATAAAGATCGGGGATGTGCGCATCATCCTCTAGGGCTGCCTCCCCCAGGCTTATTTCCCGGTAGCGAAGACTTGCGAAGAAACCACGTGAAAACGGTAATCCAAAGCCACGACCTTCATCCCCATTCCGTTTTCAGATACCTCGCGTCCATTCAGGCGAATCGAAGCCCCGGCATCCTGTTTTTTTCCCGATGATTCGATAATTACCTCGAGACCGGGCAAGAGGGAGCGCAGCTCCGGACAGTTCTCAGAGCTTAGAACCACACTCCCCCGATTGTCGATCGACTCCGCTACCACTTGATTTCGATGTATCACCGCCGCATAGGATCCGTGTCGGCGTAGCGTATTGATCTGAGAACCCCCGAACATCATGTATTGCAGCGTAAGGTAGGAGAGCTTGGCACTCGCTTCCCCTGCAGCGGCAATCAGGATCGTCTGCGTCGAGTTTTTCTTCAGGAAGGCCAGCAGCAGATCGGACTCCGAGGCGCGCGGTTCCAGCACGTTTTTCGCCGGATCTTGGAAGTAGGCGACCGGTCCCGGTTTGGGTTCCGGTATCCGGGCTTCGATGTCGGCCAAAACAAGCGAATCCTGCTCGGAGCTGTATCCCTTTTCCAGGAGGACAAAACCATCCTGATAACGCAAGACCCCGTACCTTTTCTGCCGCAGAAGGGGGAGGATCAGGTTTTTGACCGAAGCGGGATCCATCGTATGCCCCCACAGCCAGTACTCGGTCAGATCCGTTGCCGGTTGGGGTGCCTCCAGATCGGCCAGGACGTACTGCGTGTCGGGATGCATACGGTGCAGCAGATAGATCTCGCGCCTTCCGGATAGATGAGGATACAGCCGGGACATCGTGGCCACCGAAGCCGAGGCCGGGATATCCGCAAAGAACGAGTAGACTGTTTGCTCCCGGGTGGTCGGCCGGAGGAATCCGGGAAACCGCTTGGAGAGAACGAGTCCCAGCTCGTAGTTCATCAGCAACCCCGCGAACAGGAGTGTAATCCCCAGCGCCGGAACAAAACGTGCGCTTATCCCTCGAAACAGCGGATGCGTTCGCTTCCCCTCGAGATATTTTCGCACGGTTACAAGTCCGGAGATGGTCAGAAAGAACAGCTGCGGGAGGATGTGCGCGGAGTACTGGAATCCCAAGGAAAAATGCGGAGACAAATGCGAGAGCATGAGGATGGCCAGACCCGGTAGAGCGAGCACAATGGCTTTTCCCGACAGCAAGGGTAGAAACAGCACGGGAAGCAACATCGAGATGAGGTAGCGCAGCTTGTCCACATTGAAGAAGATGTGGCGGAATACGAACAGCGGATTGGTGAACAGAGTTGTCAGTACTCCTCGAAAACCCTGCTGCTCGGGAAGATTCAAAGCCCAGTAGTTTTCCAGGTTCGGAAATCCCCCCAAAGCGGTCATGATCTGAAGAACCAGGAAGAAATACCCGATACAGGTTGCCAGCACCGCGATTCCCAGCCGACGACGTTTGAGCGCAAAGAAGGCGTACAGCCCGACCCCGGAAACGGTTACGGCGGTGTCCTCCCGTGTGATCAGGGCCAGGGCGAGAAAGATCCAGAACAGGGTCATCTTCCGAGACTCCAGGAAGAAAATCAGAAAGCTCAAGATCGGGACCAGCAGCACCAGGCCGTGAAAGTCGAAGCTGTTCATCCCGTGCAGAGCCGGATGCAGCAGGAACCCGGCCGCCACCACCAGGGCGATCCAGGGATTCCCGATTTTCCTGTTAGCCACCAAATAGATAGGTACGGCGCTGGAAGCCAGCAGAACCGACTGCATCACCAGCAGGTTGATCGGATCCCGGTACAACGCGTACACCGGTGCCAGCAGATAGTACAGGGGCTGAAAATGATTGCTCAGGTGGTTCAGGGTAATGAATCCCGTTACCCTGGGATTCCCCGTCTGCAACAGGGTATAGAAGACCTGATTCTGCCAACCCAGATCGAAGGCAAAGGTATGAAACGCCAGATGCTTGCGCACCGTGTAGAAGCTGAAGTAGAGGGCGTAGGCCGCGGCCAGGGCGATAACAATGAACAGACAGATGCGGTACCCGCGCTGTGAGCGCTCAGAATCGCTCTCCGGAACAGACTGTACGGCAGGTTTGCTCGCTGCCGAGGGACTGCGAACGATCAGGCAGGTTGTCAGCAGGACGGCGCAGAGAAACGCTATGGCTACGCAGAAAAACAGGAACGGATGATACACTTCGATGGCCTGTACGGCAAGAAACGGCGCGAATCCCGCCACCATCCCCAGGGAGAACAGGCCGGTGAGGCGGGTCGGCGACACGGATTTTGCGTTCCCGCGGCTGAAACCGATCAAGCAGGCGAATACCCAAAGCAAAAACAGAGAAACGGCTCCCGAGCCCAGATAGATCAACAGCATCCGCCGGTTGTGAACCGACAGGTTGTTGAAAAACAGATAGGAGTTGAAGGTGACGCTGTCGATGCTCAAGCGCCATAGCAAAAAACCCAAACCCGCTCCGGACAGCAGCACGGGCACCACCTCGGCAATGGAATGCTGCTTAACCAGTCCCTGAATGTTTTGGAATATCGATTCTTTCAAGAGCTCCCCTGTTCGCGATCCCAGAGTGGATCCTTGCGGGTATTTCGCCCAGAACCCATTATGCAATCCCCGTACCCGAAGTGCAAACGAATTTACGCGCAGTATTCGTTATCCCGGGCAGCTGGCGGAGCTTTACACCAGCCCCAAAAGCTCGGCGGCGTTGTCGAAGCAGATCCGTCGATTCAGCTCCTCCCCCAGCTCCAGGGACAGCAGAGTCTGAAGAGTTTTCTCCTGGCTGCCCCAGGGGGAATCGCTTCCGAAGAGGATGTACTCGAGGGGATGTGTACGGAGAAAGCGGCGGGCCCGTTCCGTCCCGATGAAGGGAAAGGCGTAGGAGATCTCCATGTAGACCGGCTTGCCGAGCAGGTGTTTCTCCACGCAATCCCAATCCTGCCAGCCGCCGATGTGGGAGGTGACCAGTTTCAATTTGGGAAAGGTGCGGACTACCTCCATGATCTTCGGTGCGTCGGCAACCCGATCGTGGGGATAGCCCAGATCGAAGCCGGTATGCGCCAGGAAGATCAGCCCGTGCTGCTCCATCCTTTCATAAAGGGAGAACATGCGGGGCTCGTTGAAGAGGAACCCCTGGTAGTAGGGGTGCAGCTTGATCCCTTTCAGACCGGCCGCCTGGACCCGGTCGATCTTCTCCACCGCCCCCGGATCATCCGGGTGGACCGAGGCGAAGGGAAAAAGGCGAGAGGAGGCAACGCTCGTGCACCAGCTGAGGATCGATTCGAACTGACTCGGCTTGGTAGCGATGGTGAGCACCACCGACGCTTCGATGCCCAGGCGATCCATCTCGGCGATCAGGGAGGAGACCTTGCCGTCAAGGGCAGCCTCGACTTTGGCAAAGGCGCAGAGCTTGGGTACGGTCTGCTCGGCCAGGGTATCGGGAAAGGCGTGGGTGTGAAAATCGATGATGCGCATTGGGTTCTCTGTATAGCAGAAAAAACATCAAAAGACCAGGGTCGCCCGGCTGTCTCAATCTTTGATCTATGCCAAACAGATGTGGTTGACCAGTAGCCTTATCGATGGTACATTTTGTAATATAAATTTACAATTTGCACGATGAGGGGATGAATTACATACCGAGAGTAGTCGAAACAAAATGCCTCGATCTGTTTTCAAGGTACCCTGTGATTACTCTGACCGGACCGAGACAGTCAGGGAAAACTTCCCTGGTCAGACACGCGTTTCCCACCCTCCCCTACGTAAATCTGGAGAACCGGGAAGAGCGACTATACGCCCAAGAGGATCCGAAGGGTTTTTTCGACAGATTCCCCGATGGGGCTGTGCTCGACGAAATTCAAAACGTTCCGGATCTGACCTCATGGATTCAGGTTATTGTAGACGAGCAAGGCAAAAACGGTTTGTTTGTTCTAACAGGAAGTCGTCAATTCGAGGTTATGGAGGCGGTTAGCGAATCCCTGGCCGGACGGACAGCCATGATCAGGTTGCTACCCTTCGCCCTGGAGGAGCTGCCTGGGAAAACCGACCTGGATCAGCTTATGCTGAAGGGTTTCTATCCCAGAATATGGGATCAACAGCTGAACCCAGTCCAGGCACTGTCTGACTATATCTCTACCTATATCGAACGGGACCTGCGTAAGATCTCGCAGATTCACGATCTCTCGTTGTTCGAAAAGTTCCTTGGGTTGTGCGCCGGGCGAATTGGCCAGATCCTGAACGTAGCCTCCTTGGCGAATGACACCGGGGTTTCCCATGTAGGCGCCGCTCAATGGATCACCATCCTTGAGGCGAGCTACATCGTATATCGATTAAAACCGTACTATTCGAATATCGGTAAGCGGTTGGTCAAATCCCCAAAGCTGTATTTCTACGATGTGGGGCTGGCAGCGCGGTTGCTTGGTATCGAGCAACCGGAACATGTCGGCAAACACCCGCTGCGGGGCAATCTATTCGAGAATCTCGTTGTCATGGAATCTCTGAAGTACCGCTACAATCGGGTACTCCCTGAGAATATCTACTTCTTCCGTGACAGCAAGGGAAATGAAATCGATCTATTGATGCTTTCGGGGGGATTCCCCTTTCCCATGGAGATAAAGTCCGGGGAGACTCTGAATCCCGATTACTTCAAAGGATTCACCTACTTCGACTCCGTATTTCCCGATTCACCGCATAGAGGGAAGGGCATGCTGATTTACGGAGGACAACGGATCGAAACCCGTAGGGGAATCCAGGTTACGGATATCGAAACCCTGCCCCGAACCATCGGGCAGGTGTTAGATTGACATGCTCGCGGCAGCAGGCTCAGGGCTCTTCATCATCTATAAAGCGCTACCAGTAGACCTATGGGACGGCAGTCCCCACCCGGGATGACAGGAAAGATATTGTGATACGAGGCAAACCTGACCCACAAACGAATCATCTGCCAAACCAGTTCCTTAAAGACGAGAATGTGGAGCGCATCACCTACACCACCGGCCTTTCCAAGTCCCCGATCAAGGAGCATACGGACGAGATGAACAAAGAGGAGATTCTGTACTGAAGCAACGCTCGAATCACTGACATCCGGAAGGAATCCATCGTTTGGCGGGCTATTCAGGATTTTTGAGGATAGGGGAGAAATCCGAAATTATCACCATGATAGCATGGATCCCAGTGGCCCCAAAAACAGCAATACTGAGGGCACCTGAAGTTGGTTACCCACCGCAATTACATCAGTTATTAGTGTCACCCTTGAGTGCTCCTTTCCTGAGGGCACGGCAAATCATTTCGTTGACACCAAACTCGTACAGGGAGATACTCTTGATCGCTGATGTACCTGTTTCAGAGTATAGGACCGACCGTACATACGCCCTTATTGGGGATACGACGCTGCTAACCCCTCAACCCGGGGGAGAGGAAAATGAAACGATGTGGTAACTGGCCTATTGCCGTATGCACATGGTCACTGGCGCTGGCCGCTGTGGCTGACATAGCAAAGGCGCTGGAGAGATTGAGTATCAATCATGTTCACCTGAGTTTGTTCCCAGCTTTTCAGAAAAACGGCAGTAGTTATTTAAGAGAGGTAAAAAAGGAAGAATGGACGATTACCTCGACCATGATGAGCTTTCCCGAGGAAGATTACTCGACCCT
>CAZKCQ010000152.1:0-6956 GCA_964551205.1 uncultured Spirochaetaceae bacterium | reverse complement strand
ACAGTTCTCATCCAACAGTTCTAACACCGTGTGGAACAGGAATGCCAGGTCATTCAACGACAACAGCGTTTGGGACAGGTATTGTTTTCCATGACCAAAGTTGTGTTCGAAATGATAGCCTTTGGTTTTTAGATTATTGAAGTCTTCGTTCTCTATCTTCCAGCGGCATCGTCCGGCTTGCACCAACTCTGCCACGTTCTCCTCGGTGATGAGGTAACTGGTAATGAAGGCGGTATGAAAGGTGATTTTTCCCTGCTCGTTGGTGATGGTGATCTCCACCCAGTTCACCGTTATGCTAGTCTCAACATCTTTCAACGGTATGTGATTGCTATACCGGTAGGTGAGATAGCGATGTTCTTTGCCGGTCCACTGGGAACGCTTCACCTCCTGAAGCTCTCCCAGCTTCTGAAGCGATTCAAGCTCTTCATATAAGTATTTGTGGGATTGAGGTTTAGCAACGAAGATGTACTGCATCTCCTGCCCCAGTACCTTCTCGATCATGGGTTGGCAGGCATAGATATCATCGCCCAACAGCGTGATCCCCAACGAGCTGTACTGAGCAGCCAGTGAGCCGACCCAACGTTTGGCCGCCACCCGCTCGCAATCCTGCTTCTTATGCCCGTCTTGGGGCACGATGAACTCCGGTTCCAGAGGGATCACCTGAGGGCAGCCCGGTTTGACGATCGCAGGCATCAACACACTGTGGGAGTAGCTGGTGCGTCCGTCGCGGTGCTGGGCCACCGTGCAGCAGGGACAGTGAATCGAATCGGAGTAGAAATACCCGGTGCCATCAAGGGCAATCAGCAACGTGTCGGCGAACGAGCGAAACGAGTCAATCACCTCGTGTTTCTGAAGATAGCTGAAGGTGGAAGCAAATACCGGACGCAGCAACTTCGGATCCACCGGATCCAGTATGTTACGGACCTGATTGTCGGTGGGAAGCTTCTGAATCCCGAACAAGGTTCCGCCGTTGTTCATGCCTCGGTTTTGCTGCATGAGGGTCTGGAAAGCTAAAAACGAGGGACTCTGGCAAAAGAACACAGCAAAGGCTGACATCGCGAAATCATGCATCGAGTACTGAGTATTCGCTCCATTACGAACATCCGGGAAATCGTCGATGGCTTTGCTGAGAAAAGATAGAAGTGTGCGAAAAACGTCCCCTCCCTGCATGGTCCGCTGAGAATATTATGCAAGGTGCTGAGCTTGCCGTCTAGATGTATATTAAAGTAGACAGTATGCAGGTGACAAATTTCGCCCCAAATGATCCATAATTAGACAATATGAAGTGCCCCCTAGGGTTGCTGATCCGTGGATTGGCCGTAAACTGATATTGGCGTATCAAGAAACGACGCGCCACAAACAACACACAGGGGACAGATATGAACAGTGTACAGTATGTCGGGATGGACGTCGACAAGGAAAAGATCGCGCTTGCGGTGTTGAAGGGGACAGACACGGAGGTCAGTAAGGAATTGGTGATTCGAAATGAGGCATCGGCAGTACGCAAGTGTTTCTCCAAGTTAAAGGAACAGAGTTAGGTCATCGCTTGTTACGAGGCGGGGAGTTTTGGGTTTGAGCTGTACCGCCGGCTGACGGAGATGGAAGTTGCCTGCATGGTCGTGGCACCGGGTCTGATCCCCCACCGGCCATCGGACCGAGTGAAGACTGACCGCCGTGATGCACGGACACTGGTACGAGCTTTACGCAACGGAGATCTCACAGGGGTGTATGTTCCGACGAAGAGAGACGAGAGTGTGAGAGACTATCTTCGGATGTACGAGGATGCCAAGAGCGATCTGAAGAAGGTCAAGCAGCGAGTATTGCATTTCCTGCTGAGAAGGGGGTGGCGATACGAAGAAGGAAACAACTGGACCGAGAAACACAGGGAGTGGATTCGTTCCTTGGACATGGAGCATCCAATCGACCAGGAGACGCTCTCAGAATATCTGAGCCAGATTGCCGACCTGGAGGAGAAATGCCAGCGGATTGCCTCTCGTGTCGAAGAGATCGCCGCGGAGGACAGATACGAAACTCGAGTAGCCACACTGAAAGCATTCAAAGGAATCGAGACGCTGATCGCCTTGTCCCTGGTTGTCGAGATCTGTGACTTCAGGCGGTTTGGTACTGCAGAGCAGTTCATGGCATTTCTGGGGCTGGTTCCCTCAGAACGCTCAAGCGGCAACAAGAGACGGCTCGGAGGAATAACGAAGGCGGGGAATTCTCATCTTCGCAAGCTCCTTGTACAGGCGGCCTGGCATTATCGGAGTTACCACGCGACCAGCTCCAGGCTGATGAAGCGTCGTAGAGGGCTTGAAGCACCGTTGGTCAGCTATGCCAATCGCGCAGGCAGACGGCTGAACAAAAAATATCTCCGGCTGGTATTTAAGGGCAAACGCAATCAAGTGGCGGCGACCGCAGTTGCACGTGAGCTTTCCGGATTCATCTGGGGGGCGATGGTGGGTAAGGTGGCATAGCAAGTTCAGTCTCGTTATCAAAGAGAGAGGAATTAGATGGATGGAGAAGGTCGTCCGCGAACGGAGAATCCTCGTGCAATTCTGCAGGCAGTAATGACTCTGATCCTGGCTATTAGACGGAGGCAAGCTCCCGACGATCCCATTGGCCTGCGGTATCCAATCCGCGTATATCAGTCTGGTCGATCGTCGACTATTCCCTTCTCCATCTTTGTATTTCTTACCCTCGATCAAAGAAAGGAAATGCCCATGACCGATTGAACCGCACTTGACAGGGGGCACATCATATCAGAAGCTTACAAGATCGCCCTTGGCGATGGTGCAAGCTTCAAGAACGCGTTGCAGAAGATGGCCCGAGCCGCCGAACAGGGCAGGGAAACGACGAAAAATCTGGTAGCCAAACTGGGTCGGGCCTCCCGTCTCGGGGAAAGCTCGAAGGGAGTACTCGACGCCGGAGCGACCTCCTGCTACCTGATTCTGAAGTCCATGGCAGATACGATCGGCGGCTTACTGTGAGATAGTTTCACGGGCGAGCGCTTCCTCATGCGCGAAGACGTGCTCTATAAGGCATTAATGCCCCAGGTACAGATCCCGGCCCCGCACCAGAGCAGCGATCTTGCGCTCAGCGACGGAGCGGTGCAGCATCCAGAATCCGCAGTCCGGGTGCACCCAGCCGACCCGTCCCCCTCCCAGGGTTTTTTCGCACCTTTCAATGCGCCGGGCCACCTCAGCGGGGCTCTCCACAACGTTTTCTTTGATGTCGATGACCCCCAGACCCAGGCTGATCCCCGTGCGCACCTGCTTGAGCGCCTCCAGATCGCTGTCCGGCCGGCGGGCCAGCTCCAAAACCAGGTGATCCACGTGCAGCTGGTTGAGAAAGGCGATCAGGGCTTTCCAGGTGCCCTTCTGGATGGTCTGGCCCCCGTAGTTGCCGAAGCAGAGGTGCACGGCACGCTGAGGGCGGCTTGCGGCCACACCGGGGCCACCGGCGTTTGGCCCGCTGTCCCAATACATCGCCCGGGCGCCGGTGTCGCTCGGCAAGGTGGTCGTGGCAGACCACCCCGCAACGGTGCTGTACCACACGGCCTAATACCCCTACTTCCGCACCAACCTCAAGGTCTTCCGCGCCACCGACTTCATCGCCGAGTTGCTTCAGCACCTGCCTGAGCCTCGGGTCCGACTGATCCGCCGCTACGGGTTGTACTCTTGCCGATCCCGGGGTATGTGGCTGCACCAACCGCTCCTGGTCCGCCTTGCCCCCCGGGGGCGGAGCGAGGATAACGCGGCGCAGACTACGCTTCGCATCGGCCTCGTCGATCCACAGTACGCCGAAACCTGCGTTTCCTCCAAAGAGTCCCGCGCGGCATGGGACCGGCTGATAGCCAAGGTCTATGAGACGGATCCCTTTCGGCCGTTAGCGGCCGAGGGATTGGGTATTGTCGCTGATGGTCCGTTTGAGCTGGACGGCCTCCGCCGGGAGTTTGAAGTCCTTCCGCGCCTGAATATCCCGGGGACTGATATAGTCCACGTCGTAGAAGGCCGCATTCGCCTCATCGTCGATCTGAATTAATGCCCCGTCCAGGCTGAGACCGGCAAAGAATCCACGGCTGCGGGAATAGGAGTAGATCTCCGCCTTCAGCTGCATGTCGGTGCTGGCACGGGCCCTGCGGCCGAGCGGACCGGCAGCGGCGGCTACGTCGACGCCGAGGGTGAGGTTATCGGTCAGGACGCTGTCAACGCTCCTCTTGGTCTTGAATACCAGGATGAAATCTGAGGACTGGGCGCCCAGCTGCCAGCCGATGCTTCCGCCGGACAGGGTGATAAAGATCGGGTTGCTCCAATTACCATCTTCACCCTGGAGAAGCAGCAGGCCCTTGCCGTATTCTCCACCGACGATGAATCCCACCTTTATCACGTCGGGGATTATGGCGATCCCTGCCGCATCCCGCAGCAGGTATTCAGGGACGGTCTTGTCCGGAATCGTCATGATGTCCTGAAAGGCCAGCGTTGCATCCGCGATCCGTCCGATCTCCTCCGCCTGGGCTGACAGCAGAGCCGGGAGCAGCAGACACAACAACACCACGGCTCCTGTAACCGATTTTCTGTTCACGTTTTCCCCCTTGTCTCGAACTACTTCGACTGCTTGTTTGTTGTCGAGGATCCGGAAGAGGATGAGTTCCCCGAGGTCCGGGTTCCGGACTGTGAACCACCGGCCTTGCTCGTTTTTCCCTCTTTGGTGACGATCCGCACTTTGATCCCGTCCTTCTCCTTTTCCTCTTCCCGGGCGGGAATCACCACCCGAAGAAGTCCGTCTTTGAAGTGAGCCTCGACCTTGCTGCGATCGAATTTGTCCTCCGGTACATAGTAGCGCTGCTCATCGATGCTCTTGAGCTTGAGCCGGCGCTTGAAGTACTGGATCCCCTCTTCCTCCTCTGCCACTTTCGGGGCATTAGCGGAAAAGTGGAGGTAGTCTCCCTTAAACTGCAGGTCGATGTCCTTCTCTTCGAACCCGGCCAGAGCGATTTCGAAGACAAGGCTCTTGTCTTTGGTCAGGAAGATGTTCATCGGCGGGTAGGAATAGTAGGGGTAGAAGTCGCTGTGGCTGTGCCACTTGAACTTGTCTCGGAAATGCTCCCGCATCTCTTCGGCTGAGGGAAAGCCCTCGGACATCTTTTCTCCAAAGGCTTCGCCGAAACTCTGGGCAACGCGAAAGGCTTCGTCCATGATCTTGCCCAGATCAAAGGTGAATGTCTTTTCAGTCATTCCAATACCTCCCCAAAAAGCGTATTGTCGGTCCCTCCTCCGAGGCGACCGGATGTTCAAGGTCCGTATACAACGGCCCCTTGCTCTTATCTCAAAAGTACTCAATATCGCCCAGGATTCCAAATTGAAATCTTAGCAGCGCAGATACCTGAGAAGAGAGCCATCCCTCCGAAACCCTATGAGCGAGGCCGGATACGTGTTATTTTTAGAATCTTCTATTATACGCATGTTGTGGCATACACGTGTGGTGGTGAGCAGAGTTGCGGTTAGGAGCCTGATGCAGGACCAGTGAGGCGAAAGGCTCCGGGATTCTAAAGGGGGCAAGGTTGAGTCGCGGAACTACTAAAATAAAACCCCACTACGGATGGATCGTTGTCGGCTTGGGGGTGGCGGTCGTTGTTGGAGCTCTGGGTTTCGGACGTTTCGGATACACCGTGGTCCTGCCGAGCATGAAAGCGGGTCTGGGCCTGGATGCGGTGAGGGCGGCGGATCTGGCCACCGGCAACATGATCGGATATCTGTCCTTCGCCGTGATCAGCGGAATGCTTGCCGCCCGCTTTGGTGCCCGGACCGTTATCTCCTTCTTCATGCTGGTGACCGGCGCGTCCATGGTTCTGTCCGGGCTTGCCGACAGCTATCCGCTTGCCTTGGCGGCTCGAACCTTAACAGGTATCGGCAGTGCGGGAGCCAACATCCCCGTGATGGCCCTCGTGGCTGTATGGTTTGCTCCCAGGAGGCGGGGACTGGCCACGGGGATCACCGTCAGCGGCGCCAGCATCGGACTGGTCCTTACCGGCTTGCTGGTTCCGGTGATCCTGCGGCGCTTCGGACCGGACGGCTGGCGACAGGCCTGGTTTTTGTTCGCCGCCTTTGCCTTGCTCATGGCCGTGCTCGGTCCGATTCTGCTGCGCAACTCACCGGCGGATAAGGGGTGCGTGCCGGTGGGTAGCGTTGCGGGGAGCGTTGTCGGTAGCGCTGCCGGCAGGCCAAGAGTGAACTGGAGTCTGCTATGCAAATCAGGACAGATCTGGCACCTGGCCGGTATCTACATACTGTTCGGTTTTTCCTACGTGATCTATGCCACCTTCTTCGTCGACTACCTGACCTCCGAGGCGGGTCTCCTCATCGGCCGAGCCGGCTCGCTCTGGTCGGCCATCGGAATGCTCAGTGTGGCGAGTGGCTTCATCTGGGGCTCGGTGAGCGATCGGCTGGGTCGCAAGTACGGGCTGGCTTTGGTTTTCCTGCTGCAGGGGGCCAGCTATGCCCTGTTCGGGTTGTGGCACAGCATCCCGGGATATTATCTGTCCGCCCTTCTCTTCGCCCTCACCGCCTGGAGCGTTCCGGCGATCATGGCCGCTTCAGCGGGCGACCTGTTGGGTAGGAAAATGGCCGCGGCGGCCTTCGGCTTCATCTCCCTGCTGTTGAGTGTCGGGCAGGTATTGGGACCGTTTGTTGCCGGCCGGATCGCCGCGCTCACCGGATCCTACTCCTATTCCTTTGTGGCCGCCGCGGCTGCCGCGGCGCTTGGGGCAACGGCGGCTCTGTTCCTGAAGATGGGCACCGCCCGGGAGTAGCATCAGGTCGTGTAGCGGAGCAGGATGAGACGGTCGGCCTTGTGTATAATCTTGAACAGATACAGGGTACAGATCAGCGATGAAACGATCCCAGCAGCCAGGTAGCTCAAGCCGAAGAATCCCGTTCCTGTAAACACGATAGCCAACG
>CAZKCQ010000151.1:0-6983 GCA_964551205.1 uncultured Spirochaetaceae bacterium | reverse complement strand
GACGGCAGTCGGGTACCGAATATGTTCTCGGGCGCCTAGATAGCGACCCTCTATACGTGTTTGGTGCAGACGGCGTTGTCGCACCAGAATCTTCGAACCCAAGCCAGATTCGGGAAATGGAAAAGCGATCGTTCATCTTTCTAGAACGGCAATGAAAGAAAGAATTGTCAGGGGAAGGTTTGGCTCTTGACTTTCCGAGCCCTTATACGTGTTCTGCACAACCAATTTTTCCTGATCAAATTTTCGTCACAGGAAAGCCGAGACAATCTTCATTGATTTCTTCTGCTCCAAAATCTGTCCATCCGAATGTACGCACAGGTCTTTCTGTCTTTTACCGGTACGCATTCTTTCTGTGAATAAAATCCAATACAAAAACTAACTTTCTATCAGCGTCCACAGTGTAGAATAGTCTGTAATTTCCTATCCGATTTCTGAATAGGGTGCTCAGTTCCCCTTTCAATCTTTTGATATTGGGTCCGTAGTACGGATTAGCACGAAGGCGCGGGTATATGAATTCTTTAATTCTCGTATAGTATCGCCTCAACTCTCTGGACTCGATCCTTTTTTGATATGTCCTCGTTTCCGCGATTTGGAACTCACTCGACGATTCGATAGTTGCCTCGCTTAATATCCTGTATAGATTGCTGCAAACGGTTCATCAGTTCATCATCCTCGGCTATCTGAATCATCTCCTCGTCGCTGACAAACCTACTGTTTTCAAGATAGGCTATTGTTGCGTATTCCATGAAGTTCGAGATAGTTCGCTTTTCGGATTCTGCCGCTGATTTGATTTTTTTATATGTTTCTTCGTCGATACGGATCGTTATTGTCTTACCCATGCTATGTAACTCCTGCAACAAACATATTCTTTTTTATTCTATATGTCAACTAGTGAAGCGACGCTCTCGGAATATATCATTATCGATAGAAGATTAATAGTGCAGAACGACAAGCTGAGTTGCCGCGCCGAAGCAGGCCGCAGCCTCTCGATTATGGGAGCAACCTGGGCCGGCTGCCAGCGACCCTACGCGGTCAACTCCAGTACCATGTTCGACCCACATCATTGCTTCAGCTTTGTGCGAGTGTGGCGACTTCCTTTTCCAGCCGATCTCCCAGTATGTCTTTCTGCAGCTCCATGTCGTACCGCGTCTGCAGATTCATCCAGAATCTCTCCGAGCTGCCGAAATACCTCGACAGACGCAAAGCGGTATCGGCGGTAATTGCGCGGTTCCCGTGAACAATTTCATTTATTCTTCTCGGCGGCACGCTGATATCCTTTGCCAGCCGATACTGCGTGATACCCATAGGTTCCAGAAATTCCTTCATCAGGACTTCCCCTGGATGCATCGGTCCCATCGTTCTTTCTTCCATAGTCATCCCTCAGCGATGATAGTCCGTTATCTCCACCTCGTTGGCATCGCCATCCTTCCAACGAAAACAGATCCGCCACTGCTCGTTGACCCGGATACTGTGTTGGCCTTCACGATTCCCTTTGAGCTTCTCCAGTCTGTTTCCCGGAGGTATCCTAAGATCGTTGATCGACTCGGCAGCGTCTATCACTACCAGCTTCCGGTAAGCGATGCGCTGCACTTCCACCGACAAGCGCTTGCATCCTATCCGTTGGAAGACATGCTCCGTTTCTGAGTCGGAGAATGAGCGAATCACGACTCCTGATAATATCGCTGCTCGTTAATATTGTCAAGCGTTATCATGTTTGACCGAGTCACTCTGTCTGTCTTCTGTGTTGTGGGTCGAACGATTAGCTGAGTTGCCGCGTTGAATCAGACAACCCTTACCGATTATCCAACAAGCAAAAACCGCTTGAATTGACCCTTACGCGGTCAACTCAGGCGATATGTTCGACCCGGTCATGTTTGGTTCCTGACGTGTTGGTTGCCCAACATGGCTACGCATTTATGTTAGTAGCTGCAGGAATTGATAGGGAGTGAGTATCCTGATTGATGAGTACTGCCCGAGATCAAGGAGATGATTGTCTCCGGAAACTACGTACTCTGCCCCCGCTTCAACTGCGCATTCCAGAACGCGATTGCCTGTAGGGTCCACTTCGATTTCCGAAATCTGCTTGGATGGCACGACTAATTCGGTGATTGCAGCAAGTTCTGAGAGGATTTGATTCACCATCGTCACTGAAAAGCCGAATTTCGGCCTCTGGAGTACTGCTCCCAGTTCTGATAAAATCTGTTCAGAAAGACATAGCCTCAGTTCACCGCGAATCGCTTTCTGCAGGATTTCTCGCGGATTTCCCCCAAACATCAACGCAGAGATCAATATGTTGGTATCAAGTACAACCCGCATTCTCTAGCGTTCTCTTGGCGTTGAGCGATGATTAGTGATTTCTTGCGATATATCCTTTTCCGAGATACGGAGTTTCTTTGTCTGTTTCTCGGCAAACTCGAAGATTCGATTCCATCGGTTCTGCCGTTCGATGTAAGCCCTTGCCGCCTCTCTAATGAGCTCAGATCGTGACCGCGACTCCGTCTGCGCGAGCTGATCGATCCGTTTCAGTAGTTCATCATTGAACGATATGTTTACAGTACTAGATTTCATTCTTTGCTCCTGACACATTATAGTATACATACAAGGTTTGTATATTGTCAACAGGGGCCGCTCTTCTTTCTAGGTGACAGGCGACCTATCGCGTTGGCGCATACGCACTTCTACTTTTCGGAGTGGGTCGAACGCCGAGTTAAGCTGCCCCGCCGACCCAGGCGGCCCTGCCCTCCTTATTCAAGACCCGCAGTCCGGTCGCATGCCGCTCCTACGCGGTCAACTCCAGCGCGATGTCAGGTTTCCCATAGTCCATCAATAACCGACAAGCCCTTTACTGAATTGATCAGGTATTTCCGATGAGCTGGATGGTTCTGAAATACCCGCAGCTGTTCCCCGTCCATTTCAGCGTTGTACTTCGACTCGATTAGCGTGTCATCCTCTGTGATGAAGTCGATTTCTACTCCATTCTCGTAGTAGTACGACAACTTCTGTCGATCGCGGAGTTGCAAGAATATGTAGTTCTCGAAGTAGCTCCCCAAATCTCTCTCACCGATGAAGAGGTACTTAATTCCGAGGTCGCACGCGTACACTTTCTTGGGCGACAGTATCCTTTCGTTTGTCTTTCCCCGTCTAGATAGAAGGTGCACAAGATAGGTTTCTTCGAAGTAGCCCAAGAAGCGACGGGATGTATCCGGCGAGATCTTGAGGATATTGCTGATCTTGTTGATGCTTACTTGCTTGCCGCTACGCTCCATCAACAACGTGAAATAGTCCCGCAACACCTGATGGTCTTTGAGCCCCCGGAAAGCGGTAATGTCCTTCTGAATGATGTCGTCCACCAGATTCATGAGATATTCGCGACTTGGTTGAAGGACATTCTCTGGGAGTCCGCCATCACGTATGTAGTCTCGGAAATATGTATCCAGAAGCTGCTGATCTTTCCTGGCCACCCGTATACCCTTGAAATCAAGGTATTCTGCAAGGGTCAAGGGTTGGATCTCGATCGTCGCCGATCGACCCGTGAGAAAAGCTCTTTGATCACGGAAAAGCGAACTCGACGAGGAAGTCGCGAGTACGGTGACTCTCTCTCGATCAATGAGGTTCTTCAGTTGTTGTGGATAGTCTGGCTTATAGGTGATCTCGTCGAACAGAAGGAAAACAGATTGATCTACGCTAAGTTTGTGGATTCTCCGAAACGCCGAAACAATATCAACAATCGAAGCTCCATGAAGGAGGTAGTCATCCATGCTTACATATAGGATGGTGTGCGAGTCTATACCGTCGTGAATCAACTTATTGGCTAGAAGCTTGACGAGTGTAGTCTTGCCCACGCGGCGTAATCCGGTAAGAAATACCGCTCGTTTTTGGGAAATAAGCGACGTGATCTTGCGTAGCTGCGTGGGCCTCGGCCGAACGCCTGTTGCATCAAGGTGACCTTCCCACCATGGATTGTATTGGTACAGGAGATCGTCCATATGATCGTATTATACGTTTACATCGTATAAAATGCAAGTAAATTATACGTTCATAACGTATGGATCAAGGGAACCCAACGGCAAGCTGAGTTGCCGCGCTGGGCTAGCCGGCCCATCCAGGTTATATGGGGCGAACGCTTCGATTTAATTTGCCCCTACGCGGTCAACTCCAGCGTCACGTTAGGCTCCGATAATATCGTTCAAGCCCTCGACGACCTGCAGCACTTCCTCTTCGTTCGCAGAGGTGATTTTTGCACCAAGCCTTTGCACAGACAGCGTTCTGATCTGACTGATTTTCACCCAGGATTTCTTCGGTAGATTTCGTGTTTGTGTCAGCTCCAAGGTAAGGGGAAATCCAGCCTTCTGTGGTCGACTAGTCAATGCGACCGCGATCGCGGTACCCGATTTGTCATTGAAGACATTCTTGCTTAGCACTAGCCTGGATTCCCACGTTAGTTTTTTGAGTTAACACCACGGCGGAAATTTCGGACGATATCACCCGAAAATGAGCTGCAGGCGTCTACCGCCCAGCCATGGTACACGAATATCCGTCTCATGGAAACCTGCCGCGATGAGAAGGGGATTGTGGGCTCGTTTCTGAAAGCGCACAAGGATTTCATCTTCGCTGATTTGCACCGATGCCGTGGCATCGATGAAGTCACGGAAGATGTGCTGCGACTTGGCGGTCTGGTAGCCGCGACCGATCCTGGCGCCGAGAACGCGATAGAGGCTTGAGGCCATCAACGTGAGCTGGAGATCACAGTTGACTTTCAACGCCACAGCCGATGAGAGGGCGTCCATGTGGAAGAACTCGATGCCATCGGCGAGGGAGTTCTCGATGATCATCCTTCGGGCGTAACGGCTGATGAGCTTGGAGGCTGAGCGTTGAAGCTGATTGGTGAGAAGTATGGTGGGCTCTTCGTGGCCCAGATCGATGACGGAGATCTGCCGTATGGGTCCTTCGTAGCCGGCAAGCGATACTCTGTCCTCCAGTATCCTGGGGGTCCGATAGAGCCGAGTCACCCCTTCCAACTCGACGCGCCTCCACGCCGAAAGAGGGGCCTGGTGGATCCTCTGCAGCATCTTCTCTGAGCGTCTTCTCAAGGTAATGAAGCGGATGCCCATCTCGTTGAGTCTGCTCAGATTGGCGTAGGTGGTGAGCTTGGAATCGAAGATGAGCTCTTCGGGGAGCTTTTCCGTTCTGTTCTTCCAGAAATCGACGAACCGCAGGATCTCATCGGCCTGCTCGTTTTTGCGTAGATCGGTGTTTCCATAACAGAACACCCGCTGCTCTGCATCCTCAGCGACAAAGGCGAGAATCCCCTTCTGGCGACGGCTGCGTTTGGTCACGTAGTGCTTCTCCACCAGGGCTTCTTCCCCATGAAAGGGGATGGTGTGAAAATCAAGGTTGAAAGACACCCCCCACTGCAGGCCCAGCTTGGTCACAGCGTCGAACCAGGCGCTCATGAGCTTGGGGTAGCAGCCGGGATCGATGCGGCAGCTGTACTCTGTGAGAAACGAGCGTTTGGGGATGACATTCAATCCGGCCATCAGGGCCAGCCCCTCGTCCAACACGTAGCTCATCACATGAGAATGGCGCCTGCGCCCATAGAGCTTCAAAGCCAAAAGGGAACGTATGGCGCAGGAGGCGGGTATCATCTTGGAGCCGGGAAGATCGACGCTTCCGATAATCTTCTCGAAGCCCATCTGCACCAACGAAGGCACAAACAGAAACAGCCCCCCGAACTGGGTACGGAAGCTGCGGGATGAGAGATCCAGCCGCCTGAGGTCCGCCGGTTGAGCCTTTTGGACACCAGCCCGTGGGGGACGCTCCTCATCAGCCCTTCGGGGTAAGCGGGCAAAGCCTTCCTCTTTGAGAATGAGCGAGATGGCCGCCGGGCTGAGTCGTTTCTTCTCAGCCGCCAGCGCTTCGCTGATATCGTAGATCGAGAGGTTTTGCTTGCGAAGCGCTATCACCTTCTCCCGCAGGTTCTCTTTCTTGGGCGCCCTGCGGGGTCCCTTTTGGGGAGGAAGGAAGAACTGCCGGTGTGGGTCCTGCCGAAGCTGGTGGCAGAGCACCCGGAAGGTTCCCTGGGAGTAGCCGAATCGAGCTGCCGCCTGTTTGGAAGGCAGTCTCTCGACGAAGTAGGCCCGCAGCGCTTCGTACTGCCGGTGGGTGGAGTTGGAAGGCTGGAGGAAGACACGCCGCATGTCTGTTATTTCATTACCTGGACTATTAGACATAGCCCCACTATATCATATAGCCCTACCCATGTCAATAGCGAATCGAATTAGAGCAAAACGAACATAAAATGCCTGAAATTTCCATCGAATAGCTTTCTACACGGAATGATAACTATGTGGAAATATAACAATCGATCCACTATATAGCTAACAAATGTGCCATCGATCGCCCCCGCTCATCCCCCCTTGCTCCTCAGGGAAGGGGGGATCGCCGTGCATATACCCGGTCTTACGGAAGAGATTTGCCGAATAGCCAGTTCCTGCAGGAGCACGAAACTCAATCCGCGTTAGTCCAAACCGCACCCGTGGGAATCCAGGCTAGTACCGGGCGCATTCCTGCCTGTTCAGCTCCCACCGTAGGATTCAAATTGGCCCATCTAATGTCCCCTCTCAGTATTCGGGCCATGCATCCTTCTCCAAGGCAAACCCTTCCTCAGCCAGTCTTGTTTCTTCTTGCGGGTCAAGTTTCTCACATTCAAGAGTCAGTCTGTCCTTTTCAAGCTTACCGAGTTTTTCTTCCAGTGCTTGCTGAATTGCCCGACTCCGATTGGGGAAGACTCGCTCGCGCACGAGCCTATCCAGCTTGGTAAGCGTATCCTTCTCGATGGTGATTGCGATCTTGGATGCAGCCATTGGATTCTCCTTTAGTATGATAGTACATCATACTTTTCAAGAAATCAAATACCTTTGTGTGAGCCTAACGAGCCTGTAGAAAAACCCTATTTGTAGGATTCATCTTTCCAGTCCGTTGAT
>CAZKCQ010000150.1:0-7040 GCA_964551205.1 uncultured Spirochaetaceae bacterium | reverse complement strand
TTCAATGGAAGGCGGTGAAAATCCGCCGCGGACGCGCCACTGTAACCGGGAACGAACGCTCTACGGCACGGCCACTGGGAGACCGGGAAGGCCTGAGCGCAGAGGATGATCCGGAAGCCAGGAGACGTTGGGGGCCTCGCTTCAAAGATAGCAGGGCTATGCCTGCACGCGAGAGACCTGCAGGAGGTGTTCCATGAACATCGACAAGAACCGCATACTGCACCATCGGTTTGTACTCATCCTGATGGTGATGTTCCTCGTGTGTGCACGAGGATTTGCCGGCGGGCAGACGGGGCGTAGCGGGGACGCACAGGAGGTCCCGGTTCAGGTGGAGATGTCCGGCTCTTATCCCCTCGACGTAAAGGATGACACCGGAAAAACCGTTCGTCTGGAGCGCAGACCCCAGAGGATCATCTCCCTAACTTCCTTCACCGACGATATCCTGGTCGATCTGGTGGATCATCGGCGCCTGATCGGGGTCACCAACTTCGCGGAGGATCCAGCCATCTCCAACGTCGTTGACAAGATCGCTGACATCCCGAACAGGCTGACCTCGAACGTGGAGGTGATCCTTTCTCTTCAGCCGGACCTGGTCTTCGTGGCCAACTGGAGCGAGGCCGACAAGGTGGCCCAGTTGCGGGATGCGGGCGTTCCGGTCTACCTGATTGCTACCGGTCTGAGTGTTCCCGTAATCCAGGAGAAGATCAGAACGATAGCTCTGCTGGTGGACGCCGTCGGGGAGGCTGAAGCTATGATCGAACAGATGGACGGGAGACTCGCCGAAGTCCAGCGGGTGGTTTCCTCGATCTCTGAGGATCGGCGGCTCACCGTGATGGATTATGCCACCTGGGGATCGGCTCAGGGCGCGGGCAGTTCCTGGGACGAAGTCATCAGGCGGGCGGGTCTGATCAACGCCGTGGGTGAGTTCAGCGCCGATGAGTGGGGACAGGTCCCCCTGTCCAAGGAGATGATCCTGGAGCTCGATCCGGACCTGCTCATACTCCCCGGCTGGGTCTACGGTGATCCCGGCGAAGCCGACGCTTTCTTCAGACAAACCATGGAGGATCCCGCCCTGCGGGGATTGTCGGCCGTAGAGGAGGGACGGGTGTATCAGATGCCCGAAGGGCTGAAAGCGGCGACCTCCCAGTACATAGTCGACGCGGTCGAGTTTATGGCTCGACTGGCCTATCCTCAAGCTTTTCCCGAATGACGAGAGCTCCCGGTACGGGAGTTTTGAAGGAGTTACGGTCCGGATTATTTCATGAGAAGAGGGAAAACCGCGGTTCTGTTGCTTCTCCTCCTACTGCTGTTCGTGGTTGTCGTTCTGTCCATAGGCAGCGGAGCTGTACGGGTGCCGCCGCTGTCCATCCTCCGGCTTCTGCTTCACGGAATCGGCATTCGTTCCGTCGAGCTGCCCCCGGAGATGCAGCTCAACATCATCCTTTACATTCGCATGCCCCGGGTCATAGCCGCGATGCTGGTCGGTGCGGCTCTGGCCATGGGAGGGGTGGCCATGCAGGGGCTCTTTCGAAATCCCATGGCCAGTCCGGATATCCTGGGAGTATCTACCGGAGCAAGTCTGGGAGCGGTAATCACCGTTACCACGGGTCTGTTCGCGGTGAATGTGTTTTTCCTGCCCCTGTTGGCTATCATCGGTGCCCTGATCGCCGCTTCGCTGATCTACCTGATCTCCAGCTATAAGGGAAAAACCTCTCTGCTGTTCGTCGTGCTGGCCGGGTTGGCTATCTCGTCTCTGTTCAACGGCCTGGTATCGGCGATCCTGCTGTTTTCCCAGGAGTACGAGGTCAGCCAGTTCATCTTCTGGACCATGGGCGGACTGGAAGGCCGGATGTGGAAGCACGTTCTGCTGCCCCTGCCCCTGCTCGTTCCTGGTGTGGCGGTGTTGTTTTTGTTTACCCGGGAGCTGAACCTGTTTGCCCTGGGCGAGGAGAGTGCCCATGCCCTGGGTATGCACGTGGAGCGCACCAAGAGGATCATCCTGGCCATTACGGCAGTGGTTACCGGGTTGGCCATCTCCATCAGCGGTCCGGTGGGTTTCGTCGGGCTGCTGATCCCGCACCTGTTTCGCATGCTGATCGGCCCGGACCACCGGCTGCTGCTGCCCGTGTCCGCCGTTGGAGGAGCCCTCTTTCTCCTGACCTCGGATCTTCTGGGGCGGATAGTGATCCCCCCCTTCGAGATCCGGGTGGGAATCATTACGGCCGTACTGGGAAGCCCCTACTTTCTCTATCTGATCATCCGCTACCAGCGTAAGGGCTTGCGGGGTTTCGGTTATGGCTGAGAATCTGATCGAAACGCGGGGGGTTTCCTATTCCGTCGCCGAAAAACGGATCATAGATCGGATCAGCATCTCCGTGAAACGGGGTGAGTTTGTGGGTCTTGTCGGCCCCAATGGGGCTGGTAAAACCACCCTGTTGCGGCTGCTGATCGGAGTACTTGCCCCAACGGGTGGCGAGATTCTGCTGGAGGACCGGAGGCTGCAGGAGATCCGTATTCGGGAGCGGGCTCGAATGGTATCGTATCTGAGCCAGGAGGCGACAACGGTCTTTCCCTATCCGGTTCTCGATATCCTGCTGATGGGACGCTATCCTTTCCTGGGCCGGTTTCGGAGGGAAAGTGAGTCGGATCTGGAGAAGGCCAGCCGAGCTTTGGCCTACGTTGGCTTGAGGGGTTTTGAGGAGCGCTATTTCAACGAGCTTTCCGGCGGTGAGCGGCAGTTGGTCCTTTTTGCCAAGATCCTGGTTCAGGAAACGGAGCTGCTTCTGCTGGATGAGCCGACCTCCAACCTGGACATCAAGCACCAGGATCAGTTTTTCTCCATGGCTTGTGAGCTTACCCGGGAAAAGAAGGCCGTCGTTGCTGCGGTGCACAATCTGAATATCGCCTCCCAATACTGCAGCCGGCTGATTCTCCTCCATCGGGGCAGGGTGGCCACCGAGGGTAAGCCCGAGGAGGTGCTCCGCAGCGAGCAGCTCGATCCGGTGTATGAGACCAAAACCGTTGTGACCCGCAACACCTCCACGGGAGCACTGGTGGTAAACGTAGCACCCCGTACACAGGCAGGTAGATATCCCATGCCCCTGATACACATAATCGGGGGAGCCGGAAGCGCGATCAATCTGACCCGGGAGCTGATTCGTCTGGGCTACCGGATCTCCGGGGGCATCGCCCACGAATACGATGCGGATCAGAAACTCTGGCAGACCCTGGAGATTCCTTCTCTGGTTATTGGAGCTTTTTCCCACATTACGGCGGAGGACCTGGAGAAGGCCTATCCAATGGTTGAAGAGGCGGATCTGACGATTCTTTGCAGCTTTCCAATTGGTCCGGGAAACCAGGGAAATCTGGAACTGGCGGCTCATGCCCGGCGTCTGGTTATTCTCGAGGCGGGACCACGGGAGGAACCCCGGTTGTTTTTTTTGCCCGGCGCCCGGTCAGACTTCTCCGCCCTGGCTGCAAGGTCCGAGCACATGGACTACCGCCGGCTGTGCGAGATCTTGGAATCCGGTGAACTCTCACATGCGGTGGGAGAGCAGAGCGGACGGAAGACATCTCAAACGTAGCGCTTGCGGATTGCGCGGATCGTGTCGTAGTTCCTCTGGAACAGCGTCACCAGTTCCGGATCGAACTGCCTGCCCGATTGGACCCGGATGTAGCGGATCGCCTGTTCCTCTTTCCAGCTGTCCTTGTAGGAACGCTTGGACATCAGGGCATCGTACACGTCGGCCAGGGCGACGATCCGAGCCGCCAGAGGTATCTCCTTAGCCCGTTTGCCCGGTCCGAAGCGGATCTCCCTGGCAAAGATGTTGTCGATCTTCCCCGGATAGCCTCGGCCGTCCCAGCGTTCATGGTGGTTGAGGGCAACTTCCGCTGCCATCCGGTCCCATGCAGAGTGGACGTATTTGAACAGGCGGGCGCCGTAGATCGTGTGGGATTTCATCTGGGTTATTTCGTCCTTGCCCAGACCGCCCGGTTTCCTGAGAATCACATCGCTCAAAGCCACCTTGCCCACGTCGTGAAGGATCGCCGCATGGCGGAGGATCTCCTTCATATGTTTGATCTTGCGATCCTCGACCCTGTGGCGCAAAGCCCAGGCCGCGTACAGCTCGATCGAATAGGCTCCGACCCGCTTGGCGTGCTGGCTCGTTTCGTACGGATCACGCAGCTCTGCCAGCTCCACCATGCGCAGCACCATTTCTCTGGACAGCTTGGCCCTTTCGATGGCATTGGCCGCGTTGCGGGCAAACTCGGTGATGTACAATCGGTCCTGCATTGAAAAGGGAATTACAAAACCATTCTCGCTCTTGGCGTTGATGAGCTGGAGTACTCCCAGGATCAGATGATCCGTTGTCTCCAGAGGCACGACCAGAATAGACTGGGTCTTGTAGGAGGTCTTTTTGTCGTAATCCGGATTGAAATGGTAGGTGACATTGCTGGAGATGTCGTACACGTCATCGACCAGCAGGGCATCGCCGGTGGCGGCGACGTAGCCGGCCAGGGAGTTCTTGTCTATGGTGAGCCGTTTGTTGGAGTAGGTATACTTGTCCTTGGGCCGATCCTCACGAAAAAGGGCCTCGTTCTGCACGTAACTGAAATACAGGTACCGTCCCGTAGCCAGATAGAGGGTCCCGGCTTCGGCGTTGACGAATTTCCTCGCCTCGAACAGCACCTTTTCCAGGAGGGTGTCCAGATCCTTGATGTGATAGATCTCCTCGACGATCTGGAGGAGGCGGGTAGGATCACGCTTGATTATACTCCGAGCGCTCGGAGCCATGTCGAGTGCTGTCATTGTCTGAGCTCAGGATCTTTTCTTGTCTCTCTATATATTATTGGTAGCCCATATTTATAAAAAGACCACTTTTTGCGGCAATGTGATGATGTCACCTGTGTTGCCGTTCCATGGCTGACGAATGGGATTTAATTTGTAGTTTTGGAGGAGATTTTACACACCGGTTATTGGTATACGCACTACAATATAGGCCCCTTTTAACTGGCCGACGCGCAAGGATCCATTGCGCGCCTCCACACTGCCCCCGTAGCCCTCCACGATGGCTTTGACAATGGCCAGGCCCAGTCCAAGGTGACGCCCGGAAAAGTCTGCGGATTCCGCGGAATCTTCATCTGCACGGTAGCTGAAAAACCTGTCGAAGATCTTCTCCAGATGCTGATTCGGAATCCCCGGTCCGTCATCTTGGAAGGTGATCACCCCGCAGCCGTGGGCGCGGGAAAGCTCTATCCGCACCGCAGTCGAGGCGAAGCTAAGGGCGTTATCCAGCAGATTCTCGAGGACCTGGGTCAGCCGTGTGGGAGCCATAGAGACGACGAATGAATCGGATTTCTCGATCAGCTGCACGTTTCTCGAAGAATTTCCCCGGAGTTTCCGTGCTTCCAACACCTGTTTGAGGATCGGGCTGACTTTCACTGAAGTTCGCGCTTCGTCCTCAAGTTGAGCATCGAGCAGGGAGATTTCGCGCACCGCACCGAGAAGATGCTGCATGCGCTCCACCGATTTTTGGATCAGGGAGAGGAAATGATTACGATCTTCGACGGATTCGATCTGAGGAATCATCTCTGCGGCTGATCGGATGGAAGCCAGGGGGTTCCTGAACTCATGGGAGATATCCGAGGCAAAGGTCTCGACGAACTCGATATGTCCCCGGAGTTTGCGGGTCATCTCTTCAAGGGAACGGGACAGATCGCCGATTTCGTCCCTACGGCGGTTGAAGCGGAACTGTCCGCAAAGTCGGCCGCGATGATCCAGGATTTCCCGTGCCTGTTTGCGTAGTTTCTGTACCGGAGTGGCGATCGTCGTTGAAGCCAGCAGGCTCAGCGCCACGGCTGCGGACAGGGAGACGAGAAATATCGTGAAAATCTCCAGGCGAAGCTCGTACAGGTCCCGGAGAATTCGATAGGTGGATTGGGACACAAGCACTGCACCGATTATCGCTCCTGCGCTCCGAACGGGAATGGCGCTGTAGAGGGTTACCGATCGTTGTCCCCCTGTGGAAATGCGGGTCATGGCGCCGTATCGTCCCTCCAAGGCTTTCCGGATTTCAGGGCCCATCAGGATATCCGTATTGATGTAGAACTCAGCCGACTCCAAGGGCGGCTCCGGTGGTCGGAACAGACGTCTATACAGCTGCACCGGGTAGATGGCAATCCTGTACAACACCCGTTGTTCGGCGGGTACCGAGGTCTGATCGTTTCCTGCCGGTGTCGGGGAAAGCTCAGCCGGTTGTTCCAAGTCCGGTTGTTGCGACTGCGGTCCCAGACGGCTGGAATCGGCAAGCAGCCTTCCTTTATTATCCACGACCCGCAGGCGTGCCTCGTGGCGCTGCTCCAACTCGAGCAGAATTCTCCGGGCACGGTCCGCCTGCAGAGGATTTTCTCCGGAGAGAGCCGAGGCCAGGATCCGACCCTGTTGAATCAGTGCGTGTTCCAGGGAGCGGAGCAGTTGCTTCTCATAGGTGTCGAGATACAGAAAACCCGCAATCGGGAGGAAGACTATGAGGAGATTGAAGGCGAGAAGACGTACGGTGATGCGGGAAAAGAAAACCAAAATTCTGTTGATCATGCTTGCGAATCGGCTCGATAGCGATAGCCCAGACCGTAGATCGTCTCGATTTCATCAAACTCTGGATCCAGCTGCGCGATTTTTTTGCGGATCCGTTTGATATGCCCGTCGATGTTGCGGTCGCTCATGTACTCGTCGAAAGGATAACCCTCTTTAAGCAGCTGTTCCCGGGTTTTGGCGAACCCGGGTTGCCGTATCAATGCCTCCAGGATGCGAAACTCAGTGACCGTCAACAGTACCTGCTGTCCTTTCCAGTGTACCGAGTGACGTGTTCGATTCAACTCGAGAGACCCGCAGTGTAGGGTTGTTTGCTCTGTCTTTGGTTTTTCACCCTTGGCCAAGGCTTGCCGGCGAAACAGTACTTTGACCCGGGTCAGAAGCTCTCGGGTTGAGAAGGGTTTGCAGAGGTAATCATCCGCTCCCAGCTCCAGACCCAGCACCTTGT
>CAZKCQ010000149.1:5098-7136 GCA_964551205.1 uncultured Spirochaetaceae bacterium | reverse complement strand
GTGAGCGGAATCAGCTCTGCCGCTGAGGTGGGCTGGAACGAAGGAATAAGGGTAACGGTCATCGAAACGGCCGTTCCCTTGACCCCGGCTTTGAGCAGTGTTCAGATATCGGTTCCCGGCAGTCGATTTTTTGATCAAGGATTTCCCACCAGACTGGAGGCCAGGATCTGGTATCTGGCCAATTCCGCAGTTCTCTTTCCGAACACTTTTGTAGAGTCGGGTGTCGGCGTTGACTGGATAGTTATATCCAAAGGCACTACACAATTTGAAGCCGGCCTGGGCACGGCTTTGGCCTTCCAAACCAGGCAGCGATCGCTCTCGATCCCGCTTGTCGTCAATTTTCTCAGCCGCTACACGCCCATTCGCTGGTTTTGTCTGGAAACCAGTCTCGACCTGATGATCTACGGCCAGGGAGCCGGAGCCCTTGGGCAAGTTGTCGGCCTGTTTCGTCCGTTCTCCAATGGGCTTGTCCTGGATTTGGGGGTAGGCTACGGCCTCATCGCTGAGTGGGATCTGAATCCTCTTGGACGGAGCCTGCAGCTGAGCGTCGGTGCCGGCTATCTGTTTTGATGGCGTGAGGAGTTTTGTGCCGTGAAATCCAGCGGACGCACTCTGTTGGTTTTTCTCATTCCGGTCTTCATTTCCGCTTGCGGTCCGGTTCCGCTTCAACGGCTGGGGGGTTACCAATGCATTCCCTGCACCGATCAGGCCAAGCCGGCGGACAGCAGCCCAACGGGCGCTACCTTGGCGGGATCCGACTGGCTCTACCAGCTGCAGGGGGCGGAGCCGACGGACATCGAAACTACGAGCTTCGACATCGCGGTGATCGATTACTCGAGAGACGGCGAGGAAGCGGGTCGGTATAGTGCCGGCGAGATGACCACCCTGAAAACCGGAGGGATCCCGCGCCAGGTCCTCGCCTATCTCAGCATTGGAGAGGCGGAGGAATATCGCTTTTACTTCGAGTCCGGCTGGGTCTCTTTTATTGAGCGGCAGCCGGACAGCTCTGCACCCTGCTGGCTGGCCAGGACCAATCCCGACTGGGAGGGCAACTACAAAGTACAATATTGGTCGGAAGATTGGCAGCAGATCGTGCTGGCCTACCTGGACAAGATCATCGACGACCATTTCGACGGCGTTTACCTCGATATCATCGATGCCTTCGAGTACTGGAGCGACCGGAAAAACGGGGAAGGCTATTACATCAGTGAACGAGAGGCGGCGGTGCGGATGATCAACTTCGTAAAACGGATCGCTTACCACGCCCGCGATATTCGGGGAAAGACCGATTTCCTCGTCATCCCGCAGAACGGTGAACGTCTGCTGATCTACGACTCGGGAGTCGACTATCTGGCAGCGGATGATTACCTGAACACCATCAGCGGCATCGGAGTGGAAGATCTTTACTACGACGGAACCACGCCTGTCAGCCCGTCCGTCACCACAGAGAGGCAGAATCTTATAAATGATATTCGCGACGCCGGCAAGAAAGTTTTGGTCGTGGACTACGTGGATCGGGGTTCCGGTCCCGTAACCCCCACCTCCTTGGTGACTGTTTTTCGCAATCAAGCCAGGCTAGATGGCTATCTTCCCTACGCCGCTCGAGAGGACCGGGAATTGGATGAAATCAACAGTTTTTCCGGCCAGCCCTGATGAAAGGATGGATCCCTGATCCCTTTGATCACTGGGAGGCCGGGCTGAGCTCCGAGCCGACCTCCGGGCGCTCCACGAACCGCCCGCTTTCCTCGTCCCAGCCATACACGGCCTCGAATCTCTCCAGTACGGGACCGTCCCGGCACAGGCAGTCGTCTCCGCAGTCGACCAGCCGGCCGCGGCGCAGGATCTCCAGATTTCCGTCCCCGTCCCGATCGGTGAACTCAACACTGGCGATCTGCGACTTTGATCCTTGAGCATCGAAGGTTGATCCGGACCAGACCTCCAGTAGAGCGCCCCCCCCGGATACCGCCAGAACGCGGACCAGATCCAGGCCGACGCAGCTGCCGGTGACCGGGCTGAAGCGCGTGACCGCGAACTCCCC
>CAZKCQ010000149.1:0-4998 GCA_964551205.1 uncultured Spirochaetaceae bacterium | reverse complement strand
GCCGGTTCGCCTCCTCCTTGGGGAGCAGCCTTCTTGTCATCGATAATGACCGTCTCGATTTTGGGCAGCCAGGAGAAACGAGGGATTTCGTAGGTACCAAAATTGAGATCGAAAATTTCTCCGCCTTTGAAATGGATGTCCTCTGTCAAGGCGTACCCCATGCCCATGGTGATACATCCCTCCATTTGAATGGCGGCTCCTTCGGGATTGATTGCCAGGCCCATATCCTGTGCACAGACAACCCGCTGCACTTGAACGTGGCCGCCCTGTTTATCGACCTCCACTTCAACCATCGTGGCCACGTAGGTCCCCGCATCGATTCCGCAGGCGACGCCGCAGCCCCGACCGCTGGGCGATTTTCCCGCCTCCCAGCCGAACTTATCTGCGGCCGCTTCGAGGACCCTACGCATTTGGCGATCGTGTAAATGCTCCAAGCGGAATGACACCGGGTCGATTCCCGCCGCCGTTGCCATGACATCTATTTGCGATTCTCTGGCAAACGTGTTCGTATTGTTCGCCGGCGCGCGCCAGGCGCCGGTCTGGAAGGGATGAGAACCTGGTATGTCTCGCCAACCGGATCCATGAACTGTGGTGCGGTGGTGGGGAATATCGTAAAAATGCTGCGAGCCTCGTTCGCCGGCAAAATATACATGGTAGTCCCAGAGAATCATTCTACCCTGATCCGTGATGCCGGATCGTATCGTTACCACAGCTGCGGGTCGAAACGTGTCATAGAAAAACTCTTCCTCTCTGCTCCACATTACCTGCACAGGTTTCCCTGTGAATTGTGCCAAACGAGCAGCTTCGACAACTTGCCGATTGCTGGTTTTTCCCCCAAATCCTCCTCCGACAAACGGGGTGATGACGCGGACATTGTCCGAAGATAGCCCCAGGGCCCTGGCCACTTCATTTTTGGCTCCGAAAGGTGTCTGTGTGGAAGCCCAAACAGTGGCTCGATTTCCTTCGATTTTCACCAAAGCGGTATGCGTTTCCATCGCGGCATGGGCCACATATCCGTCGAAATACGTCTGTTGGAAAATCTCTGCAGCCTGCTGTTCTCCTGTTTGGAGGTTACCGCTCAGTGCGGCGATACTTCCCGCCGGGGCTGCTTTCAACAAATGCTCAAAGATATTGGCATCGGTTACTGTTGCTTTGGGCATTTCGAATTTTGTCTTGATCTGTGACAGCGCCTTTTCAGCTTCGTCCGGATAATCGTGCAACACGGCCACGAAATCGCGCTCTTCAATGATGCGTGCACCCTCCACCTTTTGGGCGGCTGAGCTATCCACAGAAACTAATTTAGCTCCAAGGGCAGGAGGCCTGAGGGTTTTTGCGTATAAGATATCCGGCAGCAAAATATCGCCGGTATATCTCGCCTTGCCGGTCACTTTGGCCAGGGCATCTGTCCGCTTGACAGGTTTCCCCATGATCGCAAATTCAGATGGGCTCTTGACCACCACTCTCTCATCCAAACGTCGTTCGATGATTCTCCCTTTTGCCAGCTGACCGTAGGATACCCGACTTTTAGTATTCGTTTTGTCAATAATCATGCCGCGCTCAACCCGTAACTGTCCAACCGGGATTTTGAGATGCTCCGAGGCCAGCTCCAGGAGCACCCGCCTAGCCTCAGCGCCCGCGGCTCTCAGTGGAGGCCCAAAGAATCGAGTCGACATGGAGCCAAAGGTACCCATGTCCCAGGGACACAAATCCGTATCTCCCATAACCATCTCGACCGATTCAAGAGCAACATCGAGTTCATCAGCCAACATCTGCGCCAGGGATGTGATAATGCCCTGTCCCATCTCGATCTTTCCGGTGAAGCAGGTCACTCGCCCGTCTTCGCCGATGCGTAGATACGCATTGAAATCGCCGGGCGAGCCGCGCCCCCCGCGGCTGCCTTCCTGGGCGAAAGCGATCGAACCTCCCACGGTAAAAAATACGACTATCCCCCCCGTCAATTTGAGAAAATCCCGCCGCTTCATGTATAGAGAACAGGGGGTTATATCTTCCAGGTGGTTTTCGTGGCTATCCTGTTTCATTGTTTCCATCCCCCTGTCATCACCTGGGCTGCTGCCTGGATTGCGCGAATAATCCGGTTATGTGCGCCACACCGGCATAAATTATGATCCATCCCTTCTATGATCTGCGATGCTGTAGGCTGAGGATTGACGCGCAGAAGACTATAAGCGGTAAGGATCATACCGGGAGTACAAAATCCACATTGCAGGGCATCTTGCTCCACGAATGCCTGCTGCAGCGGATGGAGCTTGCCGTTCCTCATCAATCCCTCGATAGTGATGATTTCCCGGTCCATTACCGCTTCCACAGGAATCTGACAGGACCGGACGGCTTGGTTGTTGAGCAGTACCGTACAGGCGCCGCAATATCCCTTACCGCAGCCGTATTTCGCTCCGGTTAAGCCGAGATCGATTCGCAAAACCCACAGCAGCATCCGATTACTATCGACAGTCAATCGTACGGGCCTTTCATTGAGAGTGAATTGAATATTTTTTTTCATGATACACCCTTCCATCGGCAAACGCCGTCGCCCGCGGTCGGGGCAAAGGTCTTCCCGCCATTGTAGTACAGGGTGAGGCGGACTGTCAGGGGATGTTCGAAGATTCACTATTTGGAATAGTAATTCCATATAAAATCTGAAAAAAAATGATTGACGGGAATATAGATACATTATAGAATTGATTGTTCATTCAAACAAAAATGGGCAGAAAGAGTAAATCCACAATTCGCCGGCGGGAGATTATGGAGAGCTGCTACCAGGTCATTGCGCGCAAAGGACTGGAAGGAGCAACCCTTAAGCAGATCGGCAAGGAAATGGGGGTTTCGCCCAGCCTCCTCATGCACTACTTCGCCAGTAAAGAGGAGATGATCCTCGCTCTTGTCGATTACATGGTCGAGAGGATGGACAGGACCTATCACCAGGCGATCAAGCAGACGAAGAGCGCCAAGGAAAGGCTGGCCCTCTACATCGACAAGAACTTCGACTTCGAGATCCCCCAGAGCGTTGAGGATAAGGTCTTCTACGGCAGCTTCTACCTGGCTCTGAGTGATGAACGCATTCGCGCACGCTTCCGCCGCATGTATGAGCACGATCACAAGATGATCGTGGGTCTGATCAAGGACTACATGGGGGAGACCGGGATCGAGAATCTGGATCCCGACTTGCTGGCTATCCAACTGATCTCCACCATCGAAGGTTTTTACCTGTACCGGGTGGTTCACGGCGACAGTCCTGACCTCAATCAGGCCGCGGCCAGCTACAAGGAGAGTCTGTGGAACCTTCTCGGAGGAGACCGCGGTTGATGACAGATCGTTTTGCACGCTTTGCTTTGATTGATCATTCAAACAATAGTTCACGTTCTGAGGAGGAACAGCGATGAGTTTCTACGACGACTATGTGGCCCGGACCCCGACTTCGGGAAAAGAGGCGAAACGGGCCCAGGCGATCATCCCCGGCGGGGTTGGCAGCGCTATCCAGTTCTGGCCGCCCTATCCGATCATGGTCAAGGACAGCCAGGGAGCCTATGTCTGGGATCTGGATGGAAACAGGTACATCGACTACTGCATGTGCTATGCGGCCATGGTTGCGGGCCATGCCGACCCGGTGATCGCCCAGGCGATCAAAGAGCAGGCCGACCGGGGGATCCTCTACGGCTTGCCGGGAACCAGGGCCACAGATCTGGCCGAGGAGATCCACCGCCGTTACCCGGTAATCGAGATGCTGCGTTTCACCCAGTCCGGAGTGGAGGCGACGATGTACGCGGTGCGCCTTGCCCGGGCGGCAACCGGCAAGATGGGAGTGCTCAAGGTGGAGGGAGCCTATCACGGGGCCAGCGACATCTTGCTGGTCAGCACCGCGGTGCCGACTAACACGCCAGCCGGGCCTGAGTGGATGCCTACATCGGTGGCCGAGAGCGCCGGGATCCCCGAGGGAACCTGGAAGCACACCCACGTGGTGCAGTTCAACCACTTGGAGAGCCTGGAGTACCAGCTGAAGAAACACGAGGGAGAGATCGCTTGCTTCATCCTGGAGCCCTGCATGACCAACGGCGGGGTGATCCCGCCGGATCCGGGGTACCTGGAGGAGGTTCGCAAGCTGACCCGCAAGTACAACGTCCTGCTGATCTTCGACGAGGTGAAGATAGGTTGCCGCATCGCCTATGGGGGCGCATGCCAGAAGTACGGAATCGAGCCGGACCTGGTCTGTCTGGCCAAGGCGATCGGAGGAGGAACTCCTCTCGGGGCGTTTGGCGGCCGCAGGGATCTTATGGGTATGATCACGCCGCTGGGTCCGGCGGTGCACTTCGGAACCTACAACGCCAACCCGCTTTGCGCTGCGGCGGGCTTGGCCTGTCTGACCGAGGTTCTGACCAAAGAGAAGTACAAGGAAATGGACAGCCTCGGTGACAAGTACGCAAAGGGTCTGAAAGATATCATCAAACGTCTGGGGCTGCCGGCCTGCGTGACCCACGAAGGACCGTTGGGGGGCATCCAATTCGTGCCCGAGATTCCGCACACCTACCGCCAGGCCAATCAGGGAAACAAGGCGATGTGGCGGGAGTACTGGTACGGGATGCTCAGTAAAGGAGTAATTCCGATGGGCAGCGGCTGGTTCGAGGAGTACTCGATCTCAGCCGCCCACGCGGACAAGGATATCGAGGAAACATTGAACATCACAGAGGATGTATTGAAAGAGGTTAAGAAGGTCGCATAGACTACCAAGGTATAGTTGTTCACCAGGGTTTAAACGCCATTCTTCGGTGCGGGCGTCGCCGGCCGGAGAATGGTTCGCGCATTGAAAACGGACGATAGTTTCACAGCGCCTGCTGCCGAGTCGATACTCACATCCGAAGGTGCGGGAGGCGGGTAGCAGGCGCGGGGGACGTCGCCCAGAAAAGCTCAAGGAGGGATAGATGGGTACAAGTGCAATCGAACTGATAGTCATCTTTCTCTATTTCGCCGGCATGATCGTGGTAGGGA
>CAZKCQ010000148.1:0-7170 GCA_964551205.1 uncultured Spirochaetaceae bacterium | reverse complement strand
GGTTCCCATCACCTTCCCCGCCGTGCTCGGGGACGACGGCACAGCCTACGTCTCCACGGCTTCCACGCAGATCGCCGCAGTTTCGGGCAACGGGTTGATTCTTTGGCGGTTCCGGGCAAAGCAGTCCGTCGGTATGCCTACGATCGGCAGGGAAGGGATGGTGCTGGTTGGGGCGGAGGATTGGATCCTCTATGCCTTGTCCGCCGGTTCTACCGGTCTGTCTGCCAGCTCCTGGCCTCAGGCTTATCACGATGGGCAGCACACCGGCCGGGCCAGGGCTCTGACGGACCTGGACAGCCCCGCGGCGGTGCTGCTTCGCGAACTGGCCTACTCCGATTCGCCGGAGCTGAAGCGGATGGCCTTGCGGGACATCGAAGCACACTTCCAAGGACGGCGCTATCTGGCGGTTCATCTGGTGGTGCTGGAAGAGGTGCTCGGTTATCTTGCCGGGGAGGGTGTGATCTACCGCAGCTCGACGGGCGCTGCAGCCGGTCCGGGCGATCCGCAGATCAGATTGGAGGCCTGTCGCCTCCTCGGGGAGCTGGGTTCTGAAGGTGCGAGAGCCGTGTTGCTACAGGTGATGGCCGCCGATGAAGATACTGGGATGAAAATAGCGGCAGTCGACTCACTGGCAACTGTCGGTTTTGATCCGGATGGCGAGCTGGCCCGTGCTATACTGTATAAAGTGAGGGAGAGCGGGCGGGAGCGTTTTCATCTGGCCTGCGCCCGGGCTCTCTATCGGATCATCATGAGTTTGCAGACCATGGTCCATCCGGATAACTATCGTGCTCTGGCTGAGCTGGCCCAGAGGGATGCATCGGCCAGGGTGCGGGAACGCGCCTCCGGATATCTGCGTGATCTTTCCCAACGGTGGAGACAGTGAGAGGAGTTACGGTATGAAAAAAGCGATATTGTCGATCCTGGTATTCCTGTCGGTCCTGGGATTGTACGCCCAGGATGTGGCCGAGCAGGAGCTGCGGAGCGTAGATCGGGAAATCGTATTCGTCAACTATGAGGGCCCTTACGATCGCATCGACACCGCGGATGAGATCAAGGGCCTGGGCTGGTATCTGGCCAATGTGATTGGACAGAACAATGAAAGGGCCTCCTTCCTGCTTAAATACTCGGTAATCCGAGCCATAGACCCGGCGGAGCAGGGGAAGTTCGACGCGGATATCTTTTCCATCGATCGGGATGCCAAGGTCGATCACATCGATAACGTCCGCCGAATCCTGGCCGGGTACCTGGAAGGCACCTTCGACTACACCGCTGAGGATGCCCGCACCCTGGCTCGCTTTGCCACGATCTACAACGCCGTTTATAGAGGTCAGCTGGAGTACCTGTCCGACAGATACAAGTCTCTGGTCCTCTCCTACCTGACCAGGCAGAACGCCGGGCTCTCGACCAAATACTTCGAATGGCCCGGGGCGACCAGGATGCTCATTCCCCTGACGGCGGAGGCCGGGAAGGGAGTGCTGGGTTCCCTGAGCACAACCGAACTGACGGAAGAGAAGGTCATAGAGGAGATGCGTCAGCAGGAGGACATGGGTCTTGAAGACCGCAAGGACATGGTGGAGCTCAAGGAGCGGGAAGTAGAGCAGAAGATGGACCAGCTGGGCGAACAGAAAGTCGAGCTGGCGGAAGCAAAAGGTGAGCTGGCAAAGAGCAGAGAAGAACTGGAGGGAGCCCAAACGCAGGTCGAGCGGGAGCAAACGGCATCCGAGGTCGCCGAGAGGGATAGGGAGGTGGGGGAAAGAGAGGCGGCGGTCGCGGAAACCGAGGCCCAAATTGCAGCCAAGGAGGAGGAAATCGCCCGGGAACGGGAGCAGATCATCTCCGATGAGCGCACTCAGGACAGACAAACGCCAAAGGCGGGCGCCTTCACCTTCTCCGACCAGCTGTACTATCTCAAGGTCCGGCCTCGCGCCGCCGACGGTTCGGTCACAGGCACGCTGCACATCCTGGACCCGGTGGCCTCGGAGGTACAGACAAGCTCCCCGGTCAGCCACATCCGCGGGCGGACCTTCTACTTTTTCAAGAGCTCGATCCTGGTGGTCGGGCATGAGAGCAGCGCCGCCTCTCCGGCTCGGTTGATGCTCCTCGAGCCGCTCACCCTGAAAGAGACAACCCGCAGCTGGGAGGAGATCTATCCGGAGAGCTGCGTGCTGCTCCAGGCCAGCTCGATCTACGCGGTGTTCCAGTCGGGGGATGAGTACCGCCTCGGTCGTTTTGACGAGGCACTGCAGCTGATCAGCCAGTCCGAGGAAGCGGTGGACCGGGACAGTGCCTTTTTCCTGTTCGGGGACAAGATCTATATCAACTCTTCCTCTCGGGACATCCTGGTTCTGAACCGGGAGGATCTAAAGGACGAGGGTCTGATCCGCTGATTTAGTCTATCCGCTTCTCCAGCTCGTTCTCCTCGGCTCGGGCGATCTGACGGCCGGTCTCCACATCCACCCGCAGCAGCAGGATCATGCCCACGATAAAGAACACGATCAGACTCAGTACTGCAGGCCGGCTGGATCCGAAGATGACGCCGGCAGCGGCGAACAGCAGTGGACCGATGAAAGTAGCTGCTTTCTCCATGATCCCGAACAGGCCGAAGAACTCCCCGCTCTGGGGCGCCGGTACCAATGTGGAAAACAGGCTGCGGGTCAAGGCCTGGCTCCCTCCCTGGACACAGGCTACCAGCCAGGCCAGGCACCAGAACTCCACCACAGAATCGAGAAAGAATCCCCAGACGGCGATCACAGAATAGACGAACAGGGCCAGGAGCAGACTGCGCTTGGTGTCCATCCTGTCTGCCAATCGGGAGAACAGGGCCTTCCCGAGCAGGAGGGCCAACAACAGGCAGATCACCTCCAGGGCGAAAATCATACCGATGATCAGACCGAGATTGCTCTGCCGCAGAGGCGGCAGCACCTTCACCTCTGCAACGCTTAGCATATTGCCCGAGCTGCGTTCGTTTTTCTCCCCTTGATTCACCAGGCTGAGCCGGTGTTCGCCTGCGGCGGGAGCCCGGATTGTAATGGTGCTCTCATACCGCAGCCTGGCGTTGTAGGCGTCGACCTTGACCGGTTGACCGTCCTCATCCTCCAGGGGACGGCCGTCGATATCCACCTCCCAGATGCCGTAATCCGGTCCCACGCCATAGGTGATTGTGAGCTTCTGGCCGTTGAAGGGGAAGTCCAGACGGGCTCCCTGCTCATGGGTCATACGGTAAATCCGGTCCTCTTTGCTGCGGATCGTTTCAGCCGCCACTATCTGCTGCCTCCAGCTACCCGAGTAGGAAAACGCCTCATGGGCAACGGAATAGGCTCCTTCCCCGACCGCGCGGTCCGAGGAGGTGTAGGCGGGAAGGGGAGCACCGCTGACACTCTCAGGCAGCATACGCTTGCCCCCGATTCCGAATACCGGAAGCAGGACGATGTTGAACACGATAAAGGCCATCACGACATGCCGGTGCCGGGTGTCCTTGCCGGGCAGGCGGCCGAAGATCAGGCTGAAGGGGATCCCAACGAACTGGACCAGCAGAAGGGCCAGGATCAGCTCCATGGTGCCGAATCCCAGTTCCGCTCCATAGATGGCGGCGACCCCGATGATGGTTCCTATCCCATCGAGGTAGATGAGGGCGGCCAGAAGCAGCTTGAACAACTCCTTGTACTGGCGGATGTCGCGGAAGGTTTCCCCGATCCGTTTGAAACTGACCGACAGCACGTTTTGTCCCTTTTCCAACCGGGCGGTCAACGTGTGCGGCTCGGGAATGTTCTTCAGCAGGGGAATGGAGAACAGGGCCCACCAGAGGGCGACGGTGAGGAAGGACAACCTGGGTCCCCAGGTTCCGGGAAGCAGCTGGATCATCACCACGTTCACGGCAAGCAGCAGGCCGCCGCCCAGGTAACCCATGGCGTATCCGCGGGAGGATACCTTGTCCTGGTCTTCGACCCTGGCAACGTGGGGCAGGAGAGCGTCGTAGAAAACATTGGCGCCGGCGAATCCGATGCGGCCGAAGATGAACAGAAGGGAAGCAAGCAGCCAGTTTCCGCTTTTCACCAGCACGAGCAATCCGGTGGTCACAATGCCCAAGCCGGCGAAGATCGACAGGAACTTCTTCTTTCCCCGCATCACATCGGAGACTGTACCCAGCACGGGCGCGATTACCGCTACGATGATCAGAGAGATACTCACGCCCGTGCTCCAGTAGGCTGTAGCCACCGCCGGGCTGGGCAGGGTGGAGGCAGCTACCTGACTGTAGTACACCGGCAGAACCGCGGCGGCTACGGTGGTGACAAAGGCTGAGTTGGCCCAGTCATACATGGTCCAGGCCCGAATTCGCTTGCGATACTCCCTGTCGCTAACGATCATAAGCAACCTCCTCTGTGATTTTTATAATCCCCCCCCGCGGTGAACTGCAACCGGGCGGGCAGCGGGACCGGGTTATCCAAAATCTAAAATCTCTCTCCGCACCCGGCCTTCCGCAGCGGGAAGCTGCAATCCCAGGAGAGCTGCCAGGGTGGGACCAAGATCCACGATGCGGAGGCTCTTCAGTTCTACACCTGCGCGTATGCCCGCGCCTGCTGCAAAAAAGAGTGAGCTGTAACCGGGACGGTCCGGGTGATAGCCGTGGACCGCCCGGAAGCTTTCCTCCGCCGGAGCCACGACCGCGCCTTCGATATCCGGCACGAAGTAGCAGCCCGGCTTTGCTTCCAACACGTAATCGATACGATCTCCGATTTTCATCTGCCGGACCCGGTCTTTAGAGTACACGGTTTCAACGACACCGCCTTCCTCAGCCTGAAGCTCGGCAAACAGCGCCGTGAGCCTGCTGTGAACGGCCGGGTCCGCCGGATCGCGCAGGCCCACCTGTGCGGAACCTTGGCAGCAGTTGGCCCAGGCCTCCCAGCGGATCAATCTTCCGGCGGTGTCGAATTCCAGAAGTCCGGATTTCCGAAACGCTGCGTTGATGCGAATGCGGGTGTGGACATCGATGAAAGCGTGGTCTCCGAACAGGATAAATGTCGTGGCCTCGAACACCCCGGCGTCCCGGGCGGCGGCCAGCAGTGTTCCCAGACGATGATCCTGATCCTCCAGGACCTTCGAGATCTCGGGGGCTTGAAATCCGCGACGGTGGCGGGTTCCGTCCAGATCGAGGAGGTGAAGCAGAAGCAGGTTCGTTTTTCGTTTCCGGATCAGGTGGGAGGCGACAGCGGTGGTGAAGTTGTCGAGGTGAACGTACTTCAGGCTTTTTAGCAATGCCCGGTAGCGCAGCCCCATATGCAGCATGAACAGGGGGCTGCCGCTTGTGAATAGCAGCCAGGGGAAGCTTTGACCGCGGCGGGTGGTCTTGATTTCCGGAATCACGTAGCGGTTGCGGGAACGGGCGGCTCCCGGCCAGAGCAGGCAAGCGGTTTTCAGACCCTGCTGCCGTGCTGCATCGTCCAGCGGGGGAACCCGTAGGAAACGGCGGTACCAATGCCAATCCGGTGAGATGCGGCCCGGTTGAAAGAGAGTGTTGGCATGGATGCCGTGCAAGTGCGGGTAGCATCCGGTGATCAGACTGGCGTGAAGGGGATAGGTTTGGGTTGGGTAGATGCCCCGCATTTCCCGGCAGCAAGAACCACGTCCCATCAGCTCTCGGAAGTTGGGCAGCGACTCTAGATGCGGTAAATCCGCCGTAGATAACCCGTCTATGGATACGACAACCACGCTCCGGTGCATAGCGTGCCGGTAGTGTAGGGGAAACGTTTGTGGAAGACAAGCATTCGATTTCGTTTTGACACGATATAGTGAGATTCGATAGAATCGGCGCGGGATCTGATTTTGACCAAGGATTCAATTCCTGTTCGAACCACCTTATTCGTCTTCCTCCTGGCCGCGCTCTGGGGCGGCAACGTCGTAGCGATCAAGATCGGTCTGCGCGGCATCCCACCGCTTGCCGCGGCGGGATGCCGTTTCGGTATAGCCCTGCCATTGATTGCACTCTGGGCTCGGATGAGGCACGTGACCCTCAAACCGCGCAGAGGCGAGGTGATTCCCCTCCTGGTCGTCGGTTTGATCTTTACCACCCAGATCGCAATTCTCAACTGGGGAACCCGGCTGACTCTGGCCGGTCGGGCTACTGTGATCCTGCACACCTATCCGGTGTTTGTGGCCTTCTTGGCCCACTTCATCGTTGCCGGGGATCGGTTGTCCTGGTACAGGCTTGTCGGGGTGATCTGTGCCTTCGCCGGTATCGTGGTGGTGTTCTGGGAGAAGCTGTCGATCGGCACCGGAGGAAGCGTCATCGGGGATCTACTCTGCCTGGGCAGCGGTGTTCTGCTCGGATTGCTGACGGTGCTGATCAAGCGCCTCGTGCAAACCATCGAAGAACCGCGGCTCCTCGTCTGGCAGGTAATCGTCGGGGTACCGCTGTTTTTTATACTTCATGCCCTGTTGGAGGGTGATAGTGTTTTCGAGTTTTCCCCGGCTGTAATCGCCGCCGTGCTCTACCAGGCTATCGTGGTCGGCGTCTTTTGTTTCCTGTCCTGGTTTCCCATTCTCAAACGTTACTCCCCCAGCCGACTCACAGTCCTGTTCTTCACCGCGCCCGTGTGGGGATTGATGCTCAGCTACCTGCTGCTCGGAGAGGGGATCTCGATCGGTCTGGCAATAGGAGCCGGGATGGTGGCTCTGGGGATCTTCCTGGTCAACCGCTCCTGATGGTGAGCGGCTCGATACCTACGGGCTGATCACGGGGCCTGCGCAGAAACTCAGGTAGAAGGCCTTTAAGAATCCCAGATCCCGTTTACGAAAAACTTGATCGCTGTACATGAGCCTCTGGATCACTGCCAGCAGGCGCCGGGACCTGGTTTGGAGTTGGGGCGCGGCAGCTCTGATCCCTTCGGTCCACCGGACCCAACCCAACGTGTCCGGCCAGTCCACACCCCGGCGATGATAGGAGGCGGCGATTTTGGCTACGATTTTGGTAGCGGAAGAACGATCGGGCCGAAGCGCAGCCAGGAGGAGGATGCCGAACCGCCGGATCGCCCAGATGGCGGACACCAGGACGGCGAGAACTGGGATGGACAGGAACAGAATCTGCCACTTAAAACTCCACAGTCGGCCTGCGGATCTTCGATGGGACGCGGGTTCCCGCCCCAGGATTGACCGCAGCTGGCGGTTGGTCAGCCT
>CAZKCQ010000147.1:0-7223 GCA_964551205.1 uncultured Spirochaetaceae bacterium | reverse complement strand
TGAGCTTGTAGATCTCATCCTTTGCCCCGACGTCGACTCCCCGCGTCGGGTGATCGAGGATCAGCAACCGGACACGGGAGCTGAGCCACTTGGAAATGACCGTCTTCTGCTGATTGCCGCCGCTCAGGTTGACGCACAAGGTGCCGATCGACGGCGTCTTGATCTGGCATTCGGAAATCCAGTAGTGCGCGTTCTTCTTCTCACGCGCCGGGCTCAGGAACCCCGCCGTCTTCAGACGATTGAGGACCAGGAGGTTCACGTTCTCCGCCACGCTCATCATGAGGGCGAGTCCCTCGCTGCGGCGATCGATCGGGATGTGACCGATTCCTGCCCTGACCGCGCCGCTGGGAGACCCGCTCGGGAGCTTGCGCCCGTCAAGGAAAACACCGCCGGTATCGGCTTTCTCCAGGCCGGCGATGCAACTGCAGACCTCTTCCTTCCCCGAGCCGACCAGGCCGACCAGGCCGACGATCTCCCCCTCCCGAACCGTGAAGCTGAGGGGCTCGAACAACCCCGCCATGCTCAGGTTCTCCACGCTCAGGATCTCTCTCTCCCCCGGCATCGCCTGTTCGTCCTCTTGAAATCGGTCCGCCGAGAAGGAATGGCCCACCATCAGCTGCTCTATTCTCGAGAGCTTCGCTTTCGAGGCCGAGATCTCCGTTACGTTCCTCCCATCCTTCAGCACGACGATCCGGTCGCTGTTCTCAAGGATCTCCTGCAGGCGGTGGGAGATCAGAATGACCGATGCCTGGTTCTTGATGTCCTGCAGGATCGAAAAGAGCCGGTTCCTCTCCGCGTCGGCCAGCACGGTGGTCGGCTCGTCCAGGATCAACACGGGATTCTCCTGTCCGTACTGCTGCGAAAGCCACAGCAGCCGCGCGATCTCTACCATCTGCCGATCCGCCGGGCTGATCTCTGCAACCGGCAAGTCCACGTCGATGTCGAGCTTCATCTGGGCCAGCAGCTCCCGGGCGGCATCACGCATCGCCCGCAGGGATAGAATGCCGACCTTGCGGAAGTCCACTTCATGGCAAAGGAAAAGGTTCTCCGTTACGGATAGATTGGGGACTAGCGAACCGTCCTGGAAGACCATCCCGATTCCGCTCTTGATCGCGTTCGAAGGGTCTCTCAGCGTGGTCTGCTGGCCCCGAAGCACGATGGTCCCCTCATCCGGCTGGACGAGCCCGACCATGATCTTCATCAGCACCGATTTCCCGGCGCCGTTTTCACCCACCAGGCCGACCACCTCGTTCTTGTGGATCGCGAGGTCAACACGGTCAAGCGCGACCACCCCAGGATAGACTTTCGTGATCTGGCGCAGCACCACCACGGTGTCCTGATTAGCGCCTTTGCTTGTGTCACTCATATTCGCAGCCTTGTCCTACTTGATGAAGCCGAGCTTCTTCCTGTCCAGCGTGAGAGCAACGGCGGCAATCAAAACGACGCCGTTCACCGCCTGCTGTATGTAGGGGCTCACCTGCATCAGGACCAGACCATCGTTGAGCGCCGTGACGATCAGGGCGCCGAGGGCGGCATTCTTTGCCCCGCCGATCCCGCCTGTCAGGGCGACGCCGCCGACGGTGACTGCGGTGATGGTCGGAAACAGAATGTTGAGCCCCATTCGCGATGTCGCGACGCCCAGCCGGCAGGCATACAGAAGCGATGCCAGTCCGTAAATTATCCCGGCGATCGTGAAAACGGCGATCTTGATCCCCTTGACCTTGACTCCCGCCTGCTTGGCAATGACCTCGTCGCCGCCGATCGCATACATGTAACGCCCGAATTGCGTGCGGTCCTCGACCACCTGTACGATGGCGGCAATCAATACCGCAAGGATCGCAATCTGGGGGATTCCGAAGAGATTCGCGGAGATGAAATTCTCTATCCTGGTGTCGAGAATCTGGACATTGACCGCCTTACCGATGAAGACGGCCATCCCGTAGAGTATCCAGCTCATCCCGAGAGTGGCGATAAACGACGGGATTTTCAGCCCGGTGTTCAGCAGGCCGCTTATTACTCCGGCTGCTGCTCCGATCACTATGGAAATGGGGATGATCCACAGCCCCACGTCATTGGAGTTGTACTGATTCTTGAGCAGGAACCCGACGAAAACCGCGCACAGTGAGGCCACCCCCTGGACGGAAAGGTCGATTCCACCCAGCAGGATCGTCGGGTGCAGCCCGATGGCGTAGATTGCCGGAATCGCGGCGAGGCTGAAAATGACCTGGATGTTCGCCCAGGAGAGATACTTGCCCTTCGTGCCGATCGCGAATACGCCAACGATGATCGCCAGTGAGAGGATCTGGGCCAGGATGCCGAAACGACGCAACCACGCTCTCGCGGCCATAAAGGGAGCGGGGAACCGCTTCCGGAGCCAGGTCAGGTAGCCTCGCTTGCTGCTCACTTCTGTCATGAGTTGTGATCCCTCCTTAGGCGAGTGTAAACCGTAAGCACCTTGGCGGCAAGGAAAAAACATCCTCCGCACGGCGGTAAAGAGCCAGCCGTGCGGAGGTCCGTCTATTCGTGCAAGATCACACCTCTTCCCGTGCCTGATCTGCGGTCACTATGTTAGGGCGCTTCACCCTGCCACTTCGCGAAGAAATCCGACAAATCGTACTTGGGCATCTTATCGATGTACTCTTTCACGAACTGATCGACGTTTTCGCGATTCACCTTGACCCCGGGGATCAACCAGGAGCGGTACTTCGTGGGAAGACTCGCGACATCGAGCTTTCCGTCCTTGGCCGCGAGGCACATGGTCAGGCCAAGCTGGGCTTGGTAGCGGGAGTCCTGGAATTCCGTCGAGGTCATGAGTCCGGCCTTGATTGCGTCGAACGCCTCGGGGTTACCATCAGTACCGGTCACGAGGACCTTCCCTGCCAGCCCGGCCTCCTTCAAGGCCTGGATGGCACCCATGCCCATGTTGTCGTTCGCGCACCATACACCGTCGACGTCCGGGTAAGCGGCAAGCAGTGCCTTCGTAACGTTGTAGGCCTTTGTTGTGTCCCAATCCGCGGATTCCCACTGGAGAAGAGTTACGCCAGGATTCTCCTTCAACGCCTTTTGGAGACCCTGGAACCGGCCAATAGCTGCGTTGTTGGCCAGCATGCCCTGGATGGCGATGATCGTGCCCTGGTTCGGTGGCTTGAAGGTCTTGAACAGCTCTTTGGCATTGTAATAGCCCTGGCCGACGGCATCGAAGGCGATGTGTGAAACCCAGTGAGGATAGTCCGTCACCTTCACATCGGGCGGCTTGTTCCACCAGTTAACCCAGTATGCCTTTGCATCCTCGAGCATCTTGGCAATGGGGACGACGTCGGGCGCCTCGTTGGGGTCGACGCTCGCAACCATGTTGCCGCCGGTTTTGGCTATTTCCGCCCTCAAGTCCGCGAATTGCTTCTGACTGTTTGCCTCACTGGTCAGAACATCTACCGGTAATCCCAGCTTCTTTCCCAATTCTCTTGCTCCTACCGCGTAGTTCGCGTGATAGGGGTTGTCCAGTCCTCTGATGCAGACGACAAGGGTTACGGGTGCCTCCGCGGTTCCGGCTTTGCCACCGGCAAAGAGACCGGTAGAAACAAACAGGCTCACAGCCAGCAGAATGACGACTAGATAGGAAACCTTTCGCCTCATTTTTTTTACCTCCTAAGATTTTTCGAGGACTTCACGTCCTCAGCTACACATTCTTCGGGAATCATTTCACTGATTCCGCCCAAGCCTCTGTTTGCCCGCTCACCTCCTTTCTCCGGCTAGGAGACCCCCTCCTACTGAGCCGTCAGGCCGCCGTCCAGCACGTGGATGGAGCCGGTCATAAACTCGGCGTCATCCGATGCGAGGTACAATGCCGCCTTGGCTACGTCGTCGGGTGTACCGACGCGTCGGAGAGGCTGCCAATTGCGTTTCTCCTCCGTAGGGTTCCCCTCTGGTTTGTAATGAGCGACCACGGTGTCTCCCTGGGCCGTGTCTGTCATACCGGGGCACAGGCAGTTGACGCGCACGTTGAAGGGTGCAAAATCCAAGGCCATGCTCCGCGAGAGGTTCACAATCCCGCCCTTGGAGGCGGCGTAGGAGGAAGCGTCCGCCGCGCCAACCAGGCCCGCGACCGACGCAACGTTTATCACCACTCCCCATTTTCGTTCGATCATGCCAGGCAGAAAGTGCCGGGAAACGAGGAACATCCCCTTCAGGTTCGTATCAAGGACGCTGTCCCAGGTTTCCTCATCCAGATCGATCACCCGGCCCGGCCTCCAGATCCCGGCGTTGTTCACCAGGATGTCCACCTGGGGATAGTCGCTGAGGATCTGCTCCGCGGCCCTGGCGACCTGATCCGCCTTGGACACGTCCGCAACGTAGAACTTGCAGTCGCCGCCTTCACTGCGGATGGATTCGCATGTCTTCTCTCCCTGGGCGCCGTTCCTCCCGATCAATGCCACCCGCGCGCCCTCGCTAGCGAAAACACGTCCGATCGCAGCGCCGATGCCGATAGTACCTCCCGTGATCACCGCTACTTTGTCCGCAAGTCTCATGGACCCGCCCTCCTCAATCCTGGGAATCCCGCAAGCTCTGAATGGTCTCTCGGCATTTCTCCGTGAACAGGCCGACGTCGACCGAATAGCACAGGTACTTCACACCCGCCGCGCACCACTTCCTGGCCCCCTCGATCGTGTCGACGAAAGTGCCCACCACCATGTTACGGGCCCGGCACTCATCCACGATCCTGCTCATGGCCTCCGTCACCCGCGGATTGTCGACGTCCCCCGGCATGCCCAACGACTGCGAGAGGTCGTAAGGCCCGATAAAGATGACGTCCACGCCCTCCACCGAGAGAATCTCCCCCACGTTCGCGACTGCCTCCGCGCCCTCCAGTTGGAGGACGATGAGGGTCGTGTTGGCATGGGCGAAGTAGTCGTAGCGGTCGACCGAGGAATAGCCGGCCGCCCGAACGAAGCGGCACACACCTCTCATGCCCAGAGGTGCGAAACGCGCCGTCTGTATCACCGCCTCCGCGTCGCTCTTACAGCTGATGCTGGGAGCCTGAATCCCTCCGGCACCTACGTCCAACACCTCCGATATGAGGGATGGGGTTCGTGCCTTGACGCGGACGATCGGGAAAAGGCTGGTTACCTCGGCAGCCCTAATGAGGTTCTGGAGGGAGAGCACAGTGTTCGGCCCATGTTCCAGATCCAGGACCACGAAATCGAAGCTCGAATGACCCAGGATCTCGATGAAGGCGGGGTCCGGAGACTTCGAGAAAGTCCCCAGGACCACCCGCTGCGACAACGCATCCCGGAAGCGCTGTACCTGGTTCACCCCCCCCGAGTCCCCACTCACTCAATCATCCTCTCAAGAAACCGGAGACGTTCAAAAATGAAACCTCGTTTCATTATTACTTTATCATGGAGCGCCGCTTCTGTCAAGAACGATGGTGAAGTGGTAATTGTACCGCGAATCTGCTATTCTTCAATTGCGGAAACCCGCTTCCGGGAGCCGTGGTATTGGTGGTGAGGGATAATTGTGCGCTTTTGGGCAGCCGCATCTGCCGAGCCGCTGCCCGAAATGGCATTCAAGCTGGACCGACATATCATCGAGCGTTGCTTCTCCATTGTTCTGGCCGGAACACCGGTCGATCCGAGGTATTCGCTTGAGATACTGTGGAGCATGAGTAAGTGAGGAGGTAGGAATGGCTGCAAAAATCAGAGGAAAATGTGTGGTTATCGTGGTATCCCACGAATTCGAGGATGTGGAGCTGCTCTATCCAGTACTGAGGTTGGCCGAGGAAGGTGCCGCCGTCATCGTGGTACCCGTGCCGGTAGGGCTTCACCCACGCCCACAGTTTCCCAGCAAGCCGGTGACCGGGCGCTTCGGTCACACCGTGCCTATCCCGGTGATGGAAGAGGGAAACCGCTACACCGTGCGAACCCTCGAGCAAGTTTCGGCGGACTCTTTGGACTGCTTGATATTTCCGGGAGGTTTTTCACCGGATCATTTGCGCATCCACGAGCCCACTCTGGAGTTAGTGCGACAGTGCCACAAAAAGGGCAAGCTCATCGCTGCTATTTGCCACGGCCCGTCGGTGTTGATCTCCGCCGGTATCATGAAAGGCGAGAAGGTTACCTCATATGCGGCTGTCCGCGACGACTTGATCAATGCCGGCTGCCGTTTCGAGGATATGCCTGCTATAAGAGATGGCAATATCATCACCGGGCGGGTACCGGATGATCTGCCGGAGTTCTGCCAGGAAATCATCGAAGCGTTGGCTGAGTAGATAATTAAACAGAAATTAACCCGGCACAATTTCAGCTTCGATGCCCGAGCCTAAGCTCTTGAGGGCCTCTACGCTGCCGATGAATTTCCCCAGGGGTACCACCGGGGAGGCGGCTCGGGGCCGCTCATCCGTACTGGCCGGGGTCGGGCCGAAGAAGAAGCACAGGGCGCTTCCAGGTGGCCAATAGGCGATCTCCCCGACCTCCACCAGCTCCCGGGCGCCGGTATCGGCGCTGATCGTCAGCCCGCAGTCCCCGTAGTACTCATCACCCCAGCGGGACATGCGCAGCTTCAGGGGAAGCGCATCGCGCAATTGATCCGCCGCCGGAGAATCGTTCAGCTCGGCGGCGAAGATCTGATCCTGGATCGTTATCGATATTTGTTGACTCATAGTAGCTCATCATACAGGATCCGGCGAATTTCTCAAGGTTAGCCCTCGAAACGTGCACGGGCCAGTTCCTCCACCTCCTCCAGCCCCCGGACCAGCCGGGCAAAGCGCCGCGGATCGCTCCGGCCGAAGGTGCGAAGCTCTTCCAGAGCGTTCTCGAAGCGATGCCGGTATTTCCGGTGGGCGAACTTGCGCAGCAGCCAGAGGATACGCCTTTGGAGCCAATCGGGATTATCCACCCCTCCCCCCTCACTGGACTCCCGCAGGATATTCACCAGCACCTGAATCTCCTCCCCGCGGTCTGCACACTCGCAAAGCTCGAGCTTCTCGAGAAGCGAGCGGAAGTCCTCGGAACTACTGATTCCAACCGCCGGATCGATCATCCCGATAGTCTCCGGAGCGTCTGGTGCAAAGCGGTACAGATGTGGCATGGAAAGCTGCATCATCTTTCCGTGCAGCCGGATCGGCAGATAGTGGGGAATACCCGCCTTGACCGAGAACGCCTGCCGCACTTTATCGGGACAGAAGGAGCGCTTCATCACCACGGCCAGCCTGCTGGCCAGCACGGCCC
>CAZKCQ010000146.1:0-7235 GCA_964551205.1 uncultured Spirochaetaceae bacterium | reverse complement strand
GGTCTGCGGGCTGCCCCGCAGGCGCAGCTGCTCACCCAGAGCGGGCAGCAGGGGGGCGAGAACGGCCGTGGATTGTCTCTCCGACTCTGGCATGCTCTTCCCGACTATAACCCCGGAAGCCCTCCGTGGTATAGTGGGTTGCCTCATGAGCCCGACCTACGAAGGTTTTATCGTTCATTCCTACGCCCGCAGCAGGAAGGGGCGAACCGCCCTGTATCTGCTCGGCCGCTTGAGCGACGGTTCAACCTTCGCCATTGTTGAAAACCGCTATCAGCCCAACTTTTACGCCCGTGAGGGGGATGCCGCCCCGATAGAGCAGACCATCGCCTCCATGGCGGCGGCGGATCAGCTGTCCGCCGGCGGGAATGTCCGGCTGGCGCAGAGTTCCCTGTGCACGATGGATGGTGAGCCCTGCCGGCAGGTGGTCTGCGCAACCCAGGAGATCAAGCGGCGGGTCAGAGACACCCTGCAGCTGATCGGTACCCGCACCTACGAGGCGGATCTGCGGGTGGCGGATCAATTCCGCCTGGAGCGCCGGATCCACGGTCCGATCCGCATCCGCGGGGAGGTAAGACCCGGGCGCTACGTAAAGCGGGTGTTCGTGGATCCCGAAGTCGAAGCGGGAGCCTGGCAGCCGCGGCTTTCCGTGCTGTCCATTGATATCGAGACGGACGTGGGAACTCAAGCGGTTCGGGCTGTCGCGCTCAGCCTTCAGGATCCCTTTCGGGATTCTCCGGCTGAGGAGGAGGGGGTGCTCTTCCTGGGCCCCGAGCTTCACCAGCCCGGGGTGGAATGCTTCAGCGACGAGAAGGTGCTGCTCCAGGCCTTTCGGGATCGGCTGGTCGCCCTGGATCCCGACGTGATTACCGGCTGGAACGTGATCGACTTCGACCTCCAGGTTCTCTCCGATCGCTTCCGGCGCCACCGCGTCCCCTTCACCCTGGGCCGTTCGCGGGAAGCGGCGGTGTATTTTCCCCAGAGCGAGGGCAGGGGAAGCCGGGCCATCGTTCCCGGAAGGCAGGTGTGGGACGGCGTGCGCATCGTGAGGGCCTCTCCCGACACCTTCGAGGATTACAGCCTGGAGACCGTTTCCGGGGCCATCCTGGGCCACGGAAAACGCATCGAGGTCCTGGAGGGGGAGGATCGGATCCAGGCGCTCGAGCGGCTGTACCGGGAGCAGCCCGAAGAGCTCTGCGCCTATTGCCTGGAGGACGCCAGGCTGGTGCACAGGATCATGGCCCGGACCGGATTGTTCGAGCTCACCCTGCGGCGCTGCCTCCTGATCGGGGTTGCCCCGGATCTGGCCTGGACCAGCATTGCCGCCTTCGAGCATCTGTACACCGAGGCGCTGCACCAGCGCGGGATGGTCGCCCCCACCTTCGGGGTTGATCCCCTGCCCCTGGAGGGCGCCCCCGGCGGCATCATCCTGGCCCCCCGACCGGGGGTATTCGACGAGGTTCTGGTTTTCGACTTTCAGAGCCTGTACCCTTCGATCATTCGCACCTTCAACATAGATCCGTTGAGCTACGGCGAACCGCAAGGCGAAACACCGGCTCAGCAACCGCCGATCCGGGCGCCCAACGGCGCGGTTTTCCGCCGGGAGCCCGGTATACTGCCCGAGCTTCTCGACCGCTTCTTCGAGCGCCGGGCTGAAGCCCAGGCGGAGGGAGACGCCGTGGCCTCTTTCGTCTACAAGATCATCATGAACTCCTTCTATGGGGTGCTCGGCGCTCGGGGTTGCCGCTTCGCCGGGTCCGATCTGGCCGGGGCCATCACCAGTTTCGGGCAGCGAATCCTCGGCTGGTGCAAGGATTTCCTGGAAGATCTGGGCTACACGGTCCTGTACGGGGATACGGATTCTCTGTTTGTAACCGTACTCGCAGGGACAGCCACCCCGGTCCTCTCGATGGACGGGCAGGAGATCTGCCGCCGGGTGAATCGGGCCCTGGAAGGGTATCTGGCGCAGAGCTACGGGGTTGAGCCTCGGTTTACCCTGAGATTCGAAAAGCGCTACGACCGCTTTTTTCTGCCCCCCTTGCGGGGAGGCAGCGGCCAGGGGGAAAAGGGTCGGGCCAAGGGATACGCGGGTCTGCTGTCCGCTGAAACTCCGCTTGCAACGATCCCTACAGGAACAATCCCCGCGGAAACCATAGATGTACAGGAGCGGATCGAGGTCAGGGGTATGGAGGCGGTGCGCCGGGACTGGACCGACCTGGCCCACGATTTTCAGCTCCGCCTGCTGGAGCTGCTGTTCTTGAAACGCCCACTCAAGGAGATCCAGGGCTACATCAGGGAGCTGGTCGAAGCCCTGTACCGGGGGGAGCTGGATGACAAGCTCGTGTACCGCAAAGCCCTGAGAAAGTCCATCTCCGCCTACACCCGCAACACGCCGCCACACGTCAGGGCGGCCGCCCTTCTGCCCCGCTCGGAACAGCGGGGACTGATCCGCTATGTGATCACTAGGGAGGGATCGCAGCCGCAAGCAAGGATCAGCGCCCCGGTCGACTACGATCACTACCTGGAGCGGCAGCTTATGCCGATCGCTTCGGCCTTCACCGAGGTGCTCAAAACGGATCTGGAGGCCCTGTTCGGCCGCGGCGGCCAGCTGTTGCTGTTTTAGGGTTGTTTCCTGAAGGTTTTCACCCCTCCCAAAAAACAAGTCAAGAACACTCAGAATTCCGGGAAAATTTAAAGTGCCGCTTTAAATTTTACCACTTTCTCCTATTTGGGCATATGTTCTGTCAGAAGTAGAGCTGCTCTCGATTCGTTACCCGAACTCCCCTCGACGAGGCAGGTGATTTTTGATTACCATGCATGCATGGATGGACATCAACTTACGGCGGGAACCTGGGTTGACGACCCAAAGTTCGATAGGGCTATAGAGCAACAGCACAGGATCGATCCGGAGCTCCGGAAATGAACAACAAGGAGCTCGCTGCCACACTCAAACAGATCGCAGTGTACCAGGAGCTGGCCGGGGAGAATCCCTTCAAATCCCGGGCCTTCGAACGGGCCGCCCGCATCGTGGAGCAGCACCCGGAGAGCTTCGCCACCCTGGTGGCCGAGGACAGGATGAGCGGCATCCAGGGAATAGGCAAGGGGATCGGGGATGTGCTGCGGGAGCTGGTCACCGGCGGCAAATCCACGGTACTCGAGGAGCTGAAGGCGGGATTCCCCGCCGGTCTGGAGGAGCTGCTCACCCTGGGGGGGGTGGGCCCCAAACGGGTTCGCCTGCTCTGGCAGAAGCTGGGCGTCTCCAGCCTCGGGGAGCTGGAGTACGCCTGCAGGGAGAACCGGCTGCTCGCCCTGGAGGGCTTCGGGGAGAAGTCTCAAGGCCGGATCCTGAAAGCGATCGCCTTCAAGAAGCAGTTCCAGGAGATGCACCTCTACTCCGAAGCGGAGAAGATAGCCTCCCAACTGATCGAGCAGCTGAGCTCAAGCGGCCTGTTTTCCGGTATTCACCCGGCCGGCAGCCTGCGCCGGGGTAAACGCATTCTCAAAGACGCGGACATCCTGCTCATCCCGCTGCCTGAAGCCGATCCCGGGCAGGTCCGTTCGACCCTTACCGGGCTGGCCGACAGTGCTCCCGAGGTGGAGGGCGTGCTGGGCGCCGGAGAGACCAAGGTCTCCATTCGCCGGGGAGGGCTTCAGGTGGATTTCCGCATGGTCAAGCCCGAGAGCGAGCCGGCGGCGTTGCAGCACTTCACCGGATCCAAAGAGCACAACACGATCCTGCGCGGCCGGGCCAAGACCATGGGCCTGAAGATGAACGAGTACGGGGTGTTTCGGGGTGAGGAGAGCCTGCCCCTGGAGGATGAACGGGACGTGTACGGGAGCCTGGAGCTGCCCTGGATAGCGCCGGAGCTGCGCGAGGGGGAGGAGGAGGTGGAGGCCGCTGCCGGCGGGCAGCTGCCCCGCCTGGTCGAGGCCAAGCAGATCCGGGGGATGATCCACGTGCACTCCAGCTACTCCGACGGTCTGGTGAGTATCGAGGATATGGCCCGGGCTTGCCGGAAGCTGGGCTACGATTATCTGTGCCTCAGCGACCATTCCCGCAGCGCCTTTTACGCGAACGGCCTGTCCGTGGATCGTCTGCGGGAGCAGAAGGCCGAGACCGCAGTGGTCAACGAGAAGCTCGCACCCTTCCGCATCTTCTGCGGCATCGAGTCGGACATTCTGGGAGACGGCGGTCTCGACTACCCCGACGATGTTCTGGCGGAGCTGGATTTCGTGATCGGCTCGGTTCACTCGAATCTCGGTATGAACCCGGAAGCCGCTACCGAGCGGTTGCTGCGGGCCGTGGACAATCCCTACCTGACCATCCTGGGACATCCCAGCGGCGCTCTCCTGCTCTCCAGGGCGGGATACGAGTACGATGAGGAGAAGCTGTTCGCTGCCCTGAAACGCAAGGATGTTGTCTTGGAGCACAACTGCAACCCCCACCGTCTGGATCCGGACTGGCCGGCGCTCAAACGGGCTGCCCGACGGGGGATCCGCATCGCCCTCTGTCCCGATGCCCATTCCCGTGAAGACCTCACCTATATGCGCTACGGAGTGTTGATGGCCCGCAAGGCCTGGCTGGGAGCGGAGCAGCTGTTGAACTGTATGGGCCCGGAGGAGATAGATGGATTCTTCCGCGCAAGAAAGAGCTGAGCGAACGGGCAGGATTTTCCGGATCCTTGATCGGGAGTACCCCGAGGCCCGGCCACACCTGGATTTCCGCAACGCCTTCGAGCTGCTGGTGGCCACGATCCTGGCGGCCCAATGCACCGACGAGATGGTGAACAAGGTCACTCCCGAACTGTTCCGGAATTACCCGGATGCGGCTGCCCTGGCCGCTGCCGAGCCTGCTGCTTTGGAGCAGATGATCAGGAGCACCGGTTTCTACAGAAACAAGGCCAAGAGCCTGCTCAATATGGCTGGGTCTCTGCAGGAGAGGTTTGCCGGCAAGCTTCCCCCAAGCGTAGAGGAGCTGGTGCAGCTGCCGGGGGTAGGCCGGAAGACCGCCAACGTGGTGGCGGGCAACTGCTACGGCCTGCCGGCGATCATCGTGGATACCCACTTCAAACGGGTGATCGGGCGTTTGGATTTGAGCGATGAGACCAATCCGGATAAGGTCGAGCGCAGCATGTGGGATCTGGTGCCGGAGGAAAATCGAACTCGTTTCTCGATGGTCGTGAACGAGCACGGCCGCCGGGTCTGTGTAGCCCGCAAACCCCTCTGCCCGAACTGCCTGATAGCGGATCTGTGCCCCTTTCCCGACAAAACGAAGTGAATCGCTGCAGTTGACAGATCAAGCGCGCTGCAGCTAGAATTATTGCATGTTTGATACCTCTCTGGTAAAAGATCTCACCGAGATGCTGGGCAAGAGCCTCACCTTCAAAGACATTGATGCGATCGGAGGTTACATCTTCAAAGACCACGGCTTCAGCACCCATGCGATAGCCGGAGTGGCCAAGGGCGTGAGTATCTCACCACTGAACGCAGCCAAGACCCTGGTCCAGGAGTGTGAGAGCAAGAAGAAGATTCTCGATCTATTCACCTTCGCCTTCGAGCTGGAGGGAGTCCCCCTCAACGGCCGAAACGTGAACCTCAAGGGTCTGGAAAACATCCTCTATCGCCTGTCCCGTACCGGGGTGTTCTACGATTATCAGAAGCGCAAGATCATCAATGTCAAGGAGGACAAATCGAGCCTGCTCAACTGGGGGGCACTGCGCAACGGCAAGGAATACCCCACAGTAATCGCTTCTGTGGATATCTGTCAAAACAGCGAGCTGGTACGCAAGTACAAACCCGGCATGATGGAGAAGGTCTACTACCGGCTGTGGGGTTTCCTGAAACACAAACTCGATCTGTACGAGGGGCGGATTTGGAGCTGGGCCGGGGACGGGGGGCTGTTTGCTTTCCGGAGTGAACAAAGCATCCCCGATGCGGTCAGCTGCGCCCTGGAGATCCTCTACACCATGCCTGTGTTCAACGTCCAGCCCTACAAGCCGATCAAGGATGAGATCTGCCTGCGCATCGGCATGGACTACGGGGTAGTGAAGTTCTTCGAGGATACCGGCCGGATCGTCTCGGATGTAATCAACTATGCGGCTCACCTGGAGAAACAGGCCACCAAACCGGGTGTCCTTAGCATCTCCAACGATATCTACACGAAGCTCCCAACCTCGATGAAGGCCGTCTTTACGGAGAAACAGGAGTTCGAGGGAAAGACGGCCTGGTCGACCACCACCACTTCCTGAAGCAGCTTGTAAACAGGCCTTCGCGGCACAGATACGGGGTGGCGGGGTCTGTCAGAGCGTTTCCCTCGCCGTTGCAGCGTGTCCGGCTGCGCGTTCGGAAGCTGCCCGACGTACCCGGCTGAATAATCCAGGGCTCTATCGACTCCCCGGGGGGGCAGCCCAGGGCATCGTCATTATGCTGGTATGTTGACATATTGATGCAATCGATATATGCTTTGATGCATGAGAACAACTATACGTATCAACGATGAGCTGCTCAAGAAAGCGAAGATCAGGGCTGCTGAGACCGATCGCAGTCTTGCCGAGGTGATTGAAGACGCGCTACGTAGAGAGATCGATCAAGTTGATGCCGGCATCGAGCCGCACCAGGTCACTGTTCCTACCGCTGGAGAAGGGGGGGTGCAGCCAGGTGTGGACCTTGATGATACCTCCTCGCTACTGGATAATATGGAAGGAATCTCTTGATTCTACTGGATGCAAACATATTAATATATGCGTTCCGTCAGGATACAGAGCACCATGGGGAGTATAGAGCATGGTTTGAAGAAGCCCTCGGCAAGGTGGCGGCTGTCGGCATTGCGGAGCTGGTGCTGTCGTCGGTGGTGAGAATCACCACCCACCCGAAGATATTCGTCAAACCGAGTACGCTGGATGAGGTCTTTCAATTCGTCGATTATATCCGGTCTTTTCCAAACGTAGTCAACGTTCTGCCCGGAAGGACGCACTGGTCGATATTCCAGCGGCTGTGCCGGGCAGTAAAGGCAAAAGGCAATCTCGTAACGGATGCCTACCTTGCTGCCCTCGCGATCGAAAAAGGGGCTGAATGGATCACCAGCGATCGAGATTTCTCCCGCTTTCCGGAACTGAAGTGGCGTTCTCCGATCTAGGTGCGCGGGCTGCGGAGGCTGCCTGAGCACCTCGCGGTTCCCGCTACACCGGTGACTTTACGGAAAGCTCGTCCAGCACCGTGTACCGAACGCCGGCGTGGTG
>CAZKCQ010000145.1:0-7253 GCA_964551205.1 uncultured Spirochaetaceae bacterium | reverse complement strand
TGTCAAGTTATGTGAATAATTTCGCGGTATTGCTGCGGTATTGTTTCGGGGTCGTGCCGGTGTAGCGCCGGAATACTTTGGTGAAGTAGCTCTGGTCGTTGAATCCGCAGTCCAGAGCGATCTGATTGATGTTCAGGTGTGTCTCGTCCATCAGCGCGCAGGCCTTCTCCACCCGGAAATGATTCAACAGGTCCGTAAAGGTATGACTGGTTCTGTGATGAAAAACCTTGGAGAAATAACCGTAGGACATGTTGCAGGCCCGGGCCACCTCGTCCCTGGTGATCGGCTGATCCAGATTGTTCTTCATGTACTCGATGGCCAGGGCGATGGAATCCGGCGGGGTAGGGGCAACCTGGTCGAGGCTGGTGGAGATGAAGTCTTCCAGCCAACGGGTCAGCCAGTGACTCAGCTCCACATCGTCTTTGATCTCATGGAACTCCTTAAGATAAGAGCTGTTTACGCCCAGCAGATCCCGCGGATTCGCTCCCTTGTCCACGGCGGTGCGGTACATCAGCACCACCATTTCCAGGACCAGTGCTTTCAGCAGATCCAGATCTTCGGTTTGCAGGCTGTAGACTCGGATCAGGATCCTGTTGATGATTGAACGGGCTCTCTCTTTGTCTCCTTTGCGGATGGCCGACAGCAGACCAAACTCCTCCTGCAGATAGATTTCCCGGGAGTCCCTGAACAGGTTCTGCTTCACCGAGTGAATCGCCTCAGCCTTGTAGGCGTTAGCCCTTCCCTGATCCCGGTTCACCTGCATCAGGCTGGAGTTGCAGGCGTTGTACTGGCAGGTCAGATCCAGCAGGGTCCAGCCTGCCTGGCTGATCATGGATCCCCACTCTTCGTCGGATCTCCCAGGATGCACGGCCGAGAAAATTCCCGCCACGATCTGATCGTTCAGACAAACCGGAACACACCAAACATAGAGTCCCTCATTGTCCAGGCTGATGTTCGGCTCGCCCCAGCGCAGGGCTTCCTGAACCATCTGGGACAGATCCAGGTCCCTGTCCTGGGCTTGATACCACGGATAGTATATGCAACGGTTGATCGCCACCCGATTTCCGCTGACCAGAGCGGCACCGAAGTTGGTGGCCGACATGTAACGGTCGGCAAGCTCTTCGAAATCGTTCGGAGTCAGTACATGTTTCCAGTTCTTAGGGGGCATGTTACTGTAAGGATAGCAGAAATACCGAAATATATAAACACGAAAATACCTAAAATTCATGCTATATTGCTAAACATGGGGTTCTTTGTCCGTTATACTTAGGCCCATTATTCTTGGAGGAATGGTTTAGGAGGAAAACGTGGCTTCATTGAATGCGATATCGGAGGCTCTACAGAAGGGCAAAGCCGATGAGGTAAAAACCCTGGTCACCGCGGCTTTGGATGAGAAAGTGGACGCCAAGAAGGTGCTGGAAGAGGGCCTGATAGCCGGCATGGACATCATAGGCGGCCGTTTTAAAAGAAACGAGATCTATATCCCCGAGGTTTTAATCGCGGCACGGGCGATGCACGCAGGAATGTCGGTTCTCGAGCCGATTTTGGTCGAGAGCGGAGTCAAGATGATCGGGAAGATCGCCATCGGTACGGTCAAGGGCGACCTTCACGATATCGGGAAAAACCTAGTGGCTATGATGTACAAGGGTGCCGGATTCTCCGTTGTGGATCTGGGCGTGGATGTAGCGGCGGAGAAATTCGTTCAGGCCTCCGATGACGGTGCGGACATCGTGGGTCTTTCCGCACTGCTGACCACAACTATGGTTCAGATGAAAAACGTGCTGGAAAGTCTGAAGGAGAAGGGTTCGAAAGCCAAGGCGATTATCGGCGGCGCACCGGTGACTCAGAACTACTGTGATGAGGTCGGGGCGGACGGTTATGCCGCCGACGCTGCCACGGCAGTTGAAATCGGCAAGGCTCTGATCAAAGCCTAAGCCCGCTTCGTTAGTGTCCCGCTGATCCGATCGACAGGGTAACGAACAACGGAAAGTGATCGGAAGGCCACCGGCCATCGACACGGTCCCGGATGACCCGGGTGCTCTTGTGGGTAAATACATTGGAGAAGAGAACGTGATCGATGGCCGGCTGCACGGTGATACCCCTGTTGAAGTGGAAGGTACTTCCCCTGGTCTGGGCCACGGCAAGACCTGCCGCAGCCACGATGCGCACGGGGCGGAAAAAGCGGGCTGCGTTGAAATCCCCAAGCACGATCACCCCATCCTCCGGATGCTCCCTGGATGCGATACGATCGGCAACCAGCTGAGCGGAGTTCAGCCGGTTTTGCAGGCTGCCGTAATCGAAATGCAAGTTGTAGAGGTAGAAAATCTGTCCGCTTTCACTGTCCCGTAGCCGAGACCAGGAACAGAAGGCGGGGTAGCGGCCCTTCCACGGTAGGGCGTAGATCTGATCCGGATCCGGAGAGAAGAAGAAGAAACCCTGATCCAGAGCCTGGAAACGGCTCTTACGGTAGAGGATCGGCTGGGTCGAGGGATACTCGCGGGGATCTCCGATGGCAGTCACCCCGTACTCGGGAAAATGCTCCAAAACCCAATCGAGTTGCTCGTTTTCCCGGTTCCAGTGCCCTCCCACAAAGGTCTCCATCTCCTGAAAACCGATGATATCGGCGTCTCCCCTGCGTAGGATTTCCACAACGGCCTCCCGCCTTTGCTCCCAAATCATCTTCTCCTGCCAAGGGGTGATGTAATGGATGTTGAAGGAGCCTACCACCAGCTCATGGTTTTCCCTTGTTCCCACCAGCCCGGACTCTGCATGGCCGGTAAGGGCACTTGGAAAGAAAGTCATCATCAAAAGAGGGATATATATGATCTTATTCATAATGTTTAGACGAGTCGAAAGGCCAAATTATTACCCGGAATTATTAACGGGGGCAGGGCCGGGTTCGGAAATTACAGTTCCAGCAGACCCCGGCGAATACCTTCGCGGATAGCCTCCACCCGGTTCGTAGCCTCGAGCTTGGCAAAGATCGAGGAGACGTGGTACTTCACGGTGTGTTCGCTGATCTCCAGACGAACGGCTATCTCCTTGTTTGCCAGCCCGAGGGACAGCAGCTGCAGTACCTCCGCCTCCCGTGGCGAAAGTTCCCGACGGGAAAGCTCCTGAAGGTCCTGCGAAACTCCTGCAACGCGGCCGGCGCCTCTGCCGGCGCCGCTGAACAAGCCCCGCATCAGCTGCGGTGAGCCTGCCAGTAATCCCGCGGCCAGCGCGCGGATGGCGGCCCTGACCTCCTCCTCCGCCGTATTGGCCGGAAGTAGGCCGAAGCCGCTTTGCGCCGCTTCCAGTACAGATCGATACGGGTCAATGTCGTCGGCGATCACCAGCAGGGAAGGAACGGGCCCCGGGAGGGGAAGCTCAAGGAAGGGGGAACTTCCCAACCCCGGAGTCCCGCTCAACAACAGGACATCGCAATCCTCGTAATCCTCGACGATTTCCAGATCAGGGTCATCGCCGACGAGCGCCCGCAGACCCGCCCGGATCATCGCACTGTCGCCGCGTATTCCCACCCGGATCATGGAACCTTCACCTTTTCTTGCCACACTGAGGCAGGATGGCCGGAATCAGCGGCAGCCCCGGCCTTCCCACCCGTGATAGCGGCGCTGCAACGGACGATCCAGGGTTCCGACATTCAGGGAGATCTCTTCCCTCTTGCCGCCCCGCAGCAACTCAATCGAGACAGGTTTACCGCCCATTCCGGCCATCAGCTGCTCCAGCAGATCTTCATGGTTGCTTACCGCCCGTCCTGCAAAACCCACAAGAATGTCCCCGACCATGATTCCGGCAGTGGCCGCCGGACTTTCCGGCTCGACTCCCACGATGAGCAGTCCGGCTGTCTGTTCGCGGCTGAGTGGTGAAGGTTGGGGCAGATCGACCTGCTGGCTGCGGACCCCCAGGTAGCCGGGTTTGATGCTTCCCTCGGTTCTGAGTTTTTCCGCTGTTTTCCAGGCCAGCTCCGTGGGAATCGTGATGGATGTGTCGGAACTGCTGCCGAAGGTGTTCACGCCCAGCAGCTTACCCTTGGTATCCACCAGCGGACCGCCGGCAAATCCAGGGAAACGCCTTGCATCGCTGCGCATCACCCCCTCCAGGGCGACGCCTCGGCGGCTTCGATACGCCCCGGCGGTGATACTGAGAATGCCCAGGCTTGCCTGGACTCCCTCCTCGGTCGGGCGTCCAAGGGCCAGAACCAGTTGTCCGACTGCGGCTGATTCTTTCGCGGCTTCAGCCGGCGTGCCGGTACCCTCCTCCAGTTCGAGGAGGACCAGATCACTGAGGGGATCCCGCCCCGCCACTTTGGCGCTCGGTTTTGATCCATCAGCCATCAGGATCCGGATATCCTCCTCCCGCTCCACACTGTGATCGGCGCTGAGCACAAGTTTGGCGGCATAGACCACGCCGCTGGATGGATATCCGCCGCGGCCCTCTACGCCCACCGTGTAGCCGGAAGCCCGTTTAACCGCCTGGCTCATGCCGGCGGAAAGGTCATTCAAATCGGTTGCCATTACACTCACTCCTAAGAAGAAATCTCTGCCATGATCATGGTCGTCCTTCACAATATACAAAGGAGTTTCGGTGGCGGGTATTACCGGAACGGCTAGGTAGGGGCCTGCACGATCGGCTAGGTCGATGATCAGATGCCGATGTCGAAACGCTGTTCCAGCGCCCGATCGTCCAGATCGTAGTGAGACAACCGCTCGCGCATATCGGGATTATCGAGGAAGGTGAAGCGTCCCGCTTCCCAACACACCTTGCCGTCCAGCTCCACTTTGACATCGAACAGAGACCAGCAAATTTCGCCGGGAGCGTAGTTTCCGCAGGTGTGGAAGTGCAGGTAACGGGGATTGGCGAATGCCACGGAACCCCAGCGCTCGATATTCGAGGTTGCGCTGAGAGGGTAGAAGGCCTTGGGGTGGATCCCGGCATGCCAGGAGTGCACGACATCCTCCTCTATACCGAACAACTTCGCCACACGCCGGTAGTGGCTGCGAACCCTCTGCACGAGATCCTTCGGTCCCTCGAAGTCTTTGATTCTGCCGTTTTCGACCATGGCCATCAGAGGTTCGTCGAGCCTCAGAAAGCTGTCCTCGTAGAGGTGATTGGCGGTGGACATCAACCAGTGGGCCACGGCAACCCGGCCGCTCATGGTTGCGCAGCTGACCGGAGGGAAGATCGGGATGGGAAAAAGTAGAAGGGTGAACTCCTGGACATCTGCGGTACTGCCCTTCACGGGGATCTGCGTTGCGCTCACATCGGTTCCAAGCGGGCAGGTGATGCGCCAGCTTCGAGCTGCGTTCAGCTCCGATTCGAAACGATCCAGCAGCTCCCGCATGAAGCCGTGATGAAGCGTGCAGAACTCCGAACCCAGCAGTCCGATGTCAAGGGCGTAGCTCATGGTTTTACCAGCGTCCCCGGGGAGCCTGGTAAAGCGAACCTGGTCACCGGCCTGAGCCTGAAAGATGATGTGATCCGCCCCTTCGGCAGCCTCGAAGATCGAAGGCGGAAGGTCTTCCGGTCCGGAAACCCGGGGGCAGGGAAGCAGGCTTACCCGACAGCCGAGCTCAGAGGCGACCTCGAGGATGCAGGTTGCGGCGAAGGCATCGTAGAATCCCTCCGCCGGGTCCTCCGCGGCGACGACGATCCGCTGTCCCGGACGCACGCCCAGGCAGTTGAGCAGCAGGTTGCGGGCGCCTTCCCTGGGATCGTAGCGCAGAACCATCTATTTGAAGTGCAGTACCGACAGCTCGGTGCGACCGATCAGGATCGTGTCGGAGAGACGAAGCCGAACGTAATCCCCCGGCGGGATTCTCTCCCCGTTGACAAAGGTACCGTTGGTGCTGTGCAGATCCTGAATGTAGAAATCCTCTTTGATTTTCTGGATCACCGCGTGTTCCCGGGAGGCGAGTTTATCCTCCAGAGTGATCGAGCTCTTGGGATCCCGACCGATCGTCAGTCGGCGGACGATCGGCACTTTATTGCCCTGAAACACGATGTAGGTCGTTCCGGGCTTTCGCATGCCGCTGAGTCGCTGCCCCACGGTACTGTTGTAGATGATCGTATCGTGACGCTCTTCACTGTCCTGACTTTCCATACTTCTCCCCGTCCCCTGATTCTGCTGTGATCAAGGGACCGTCAACTCTCTAAGTGTAAACCCCCACGTGCCCGGAATCAATAGCTGGACTTCAAGCATCGATTTCCGCTACAGTAAATGTTATGAAACGATTTGTCTCTTCTCTTGCCCTCACCCTTGTGCTCGTGCTTGCTGGATGCGCCGGCCTTTCCAGAGGGAATGAGTACGTGAGTATCGATTCACTGATCGAAGATGCAGCCTGGGGAATAGTTGATGTTCTTTGGAACAGCTACGAAGACATCGATACCGCTGCGATGAGAACCATGGTGGTGTATTACTTCCTCGAAGGGGGTCAGGTCAGTCCTTTGAGCGACACCCTCATCGAGGGACTCAACACGGAGACCGCCAATGCCGTGGCCTATGAGGGCATCCGGGTCCGCGTGGTCAGCCGGACGATCCTGGATCAGATACTCCAGGAGCTTGCCTTTCAGAGCTCGGACCTGGTGGATCCGCAGACTCAGAGATCGGTCGGCAAGCAGCTGGGCGCCGACATCGTGGTGACCGGCACCATCAGTTCCTCGGATCAGGGAAAGAAGTTCAACATCCAGCTGATCGAAGTGGAAACAGGGGTGGTGCTGGGCGGCTTTATCAAGTACCTGACACAGGAGCGGAAGTAGCCGGTCTGGTAGTCTCGGGATCCCGGGGAAGCGGCTTGCATTATCGTACCAAACGGGTAATATTTACCTGTCCGGATACAACATCTAGAAGAGGAGGAGCATGATGAGCAGACGCAGGGTGCTTTTCATGGTGGTGGTTGCCGCGTTGGCGATTACGCCGGCCGTTTTCAGCCAGCAGACCATGAGGCGGGAGGGCACGAATTTCATCGCCCGGGCAAACCTCGGTTTTGATCTCTTCGACTTGGGCGTCGCCTTCGGCGCGGGCGGAGGCTATCGCTTTCCCGCCGGAAGCGGGACCTCTGAAGTCATCGTTGATATCTACTGGAGCCCGCCGTTTAAGGAAGATTGGACCGAAGGTGTTAGCGAGGGCTGGGAGAGCAATGAGCTGCTCATCGTCTCGGCTCGCGTGGACTGGCTGTTCCTCTACACGCCGGGGATGTCGGGCTTCTTTCCCGTGGTCGGGGTGGGATTCTTCGCCGGCGCCTACTGGCAGG
>CAZKCQ010000144.1:0-7311 GCA_964551205.1 uncultured Spirochaetaceae bacterium | reverse complement strand
AAGTATCGATCCCTGGCCGATGATCCGCAGCTCGAGCTGCATCTGATCGGACATCTGCAGCGCAACAAGGCTAGGATAGCCGCTTCCCTGTTTCGCTGCGTGCAGTCGATCGACAAGCTGGAAACCGCCGAAGCGCTGAACCGCCACTGCGCCGACCTGGAGGCAACGATGGATATCCTGCTGGAACTGAACACCTCCGGGGAAGAGACGAAATTCGGCTTCGCCGAGGCCGAGCAGCTCTGGCGGGCGTGTGAACGGATCGCCCGGTTGGAAGCTTTGAGGATCCGGGGAGTGATGACCGTGGGGCCGTTCACGACCGATCGGGACCGGATGCGACGATCTTTTACCTCTTTGCGGGAGTGCCGCGAGGGCCTTCAGAGCCGCTATCCGGAGCTGTCCCCGGATACCCTCTCCATGGGGATGTCCGGAGATTTCGAGATCGCCATAGAGGAGGGAGCGACCCTGATACGGCTGGGAACCGCGCTGTTCGGCCACCGCGGAGGGGGACAATGATCAGGATCCCGGGTCTGATCTTTCTCGCCCTGCTTGTTCTGGCCCTGCCCGTGGCTGCCCAGCAGGTGGGTGCGGGGGACGGCGAACCGGAGGAGTACGAAGAGGAGGAGTTTCCCCCTTTTCTGCGGAACCTCCGGCGTGCTGAAATCGTCATGTTCGGCAGCTTTCCGATAACCCTCTTTCTGACCCTGGAGGTCTTCGACATCTCCCGTTATATCGATCATTATGGTGATTCCGATCTCTATAGATACACCCCCTGGCCGATCCGTTCGTCCGACCCGGTGCCGTACGAACGTCGTGAGATCGCGGGCATACTGGTGACCGCCGTATCCGCTTCCATGCTTATCGCTGTGGCGGACTACATTATCGGAAAGGCAAAGGAAAAGCGTCCCGAGCGTTGAGCAGCTCCAAAGCGAAGCACATCGAGGTCCGGATTCCCCGCACCATCCCCGAAAATACGCGGATCGACGCCTATATCGCGGATGTCCTGAAGCTGTTTTCCCGCAGTCAGGTCAGGCACCGGGTCACGGCTTTACGGGTAAATGGCAGCGCTGCCAAGGTGAGCAAACACCTGCGTCCCGGGGACCGGCTGGAGATCACCTACGGTGAGGAACCGGGATTGCAGCTTGAGCCCGAACAGATAGAGCTTTGCATACTCTACGAAGACGTCAATGTCCTGGTGATCGACAAAGAGCAGGGTATGGTGGTTCACCCGGCCGGGGGCAATTGGAGCGGCACTTTAGTAAACGCCCTGCTCTGGCACTACGCGGGTCTGAGGAACGGCTTTGCCACGGATGAAGGCAGACCGGGTATCGTCCATCGGCTGGACAAGGATACCTCCGGGGTGATCATCACGGCTAAAAATGCGGAAACCCGGGAATTCCTCTCTGAACAGTTCCGCCGGCGTACCGTGATGAAGCGTTATCTGGCGGTTGTGGAGGGAAGCCTCCCAGCCGGCCGGGGACGCATCGATACCTGGTTGGCCCGGGATCCACATCATCGTAAGCGCTTCACCTGCCTGCTACCGGGTTCCGGCGCTCCCCCGGGCAGGCGGGCTCTGACCTTCTACCGGGAGCTGAGGAGCATCAACGGCTTCACCCTCGTATCCCTGCGTCCCCGAACCGGGAGAACACACCAGCTGCGTGTGCACATGGCGCATCTTGGCTGCCCGATCGTGGGTGATCGGTTGTACGGCTGGAAAGCAGGAGGCCGGGGTACCTGGCCGTTGATGCTCCACGCCCATAGACTTAGGATCAAGCTCCCCGGGGAGCCGCAACCCCGGACCTTCGAGGCACCCGTACCGGATCGATTCGAGGAGTTCTACAGTTTTTCTTCCAGATAGGGATTGAAACGACGCTCGATAGCCAGACGCGTGGGTGGGCCATGCCCGGGAAAGATGAGCACGTCCTCCTTCAGGCTCAGTATTTTCTTGCGGATCGATGAGAGCAGCAGCGCTCTCTGGTAACCGGTAGCGGTCCGGCCGACGGACCCCGCCGAGAGGCTGTCCCCGGTAAACAGCATGCCGTCCAGGAGGAAGCACACCGAATCGTTGGAGTGTCCCGGGGTTTCCAGGACCCGAAAGGAGAAGGGTCCGCAGTCGGGAGGCTTGCCTTCTGAGATCGGCTGTACAGGGACCTCCAGCTGCTCCGCATCAAGGGCATGGATGCCGGCCTCGTAGATCTTCTGCAGGGTCTGAAGGCCTTGGATATGTCCGTGATGCAGGTGGGTGATCAGAACCCAGCGGACGTACAGGCCGTTGTCCTCAATGATCTTGAGCAACCCCTCGTCGAACACCCCGGCGTCTATAAGTACCGCATCACCGGGGCCCTCCGGTCCGATCAGATAGCAGTTGGAGAAGTGGTGCACCGAAAAATAGCTGAAAAACCTCACAGTTGCTGCGCCTTTTTCTCGAAAAATGCGTCTTCCGTGTTCGAATAGCGGAAATCCGCCTCGGCGATGCGGGCATGTTCGAACCTGACCTGCTTGAGATTGCAGTCTTTGAAGCCGACCCGCTCCAAGTCGGAAGCTATGAAACGACTGGCGTACAGATCGGATCCGTCAAAGAGCGTCTCCCGGCATTGGCTGCCGCAGAAGTTGCAGTGAAGGATGTCGGATCCGGAGAAATCACAGTCCTCGATACGCGCACCTGCCAGGACCACGTTGGACAGCTTGGCGCCTCTAAACGAGCAGTTCTCCAGCACGGAAAAATCCATAAAGACGAGACGGATGCGGCTGTCGGCAAAGTTAACCCGTCGGAGATCGGTTTGGGAGAGGATGCAGCGCTCGATGCTCTTGCCGCTCAGATCCAGATCCTTCAGCGCTACGGAGGAGAGATTCAGGTCCGAGACGGTGGCGGAGCCGGACAGCACAGCGGCTAACTCCCGGTCGTAGGCCTGCGGATCCTCCAGGTGCTTCCTGCAGACCTCCCGCTGATAGAGCGCCCAGTTGTTGCACTTCTTCGCGCTACAGAGCCGGAGCGAAAACATACTCTGATTGAAACACCTAAGCCGGGAGTTGTCAAACTGCTTTCGAGCCTGTCGGAACGGGCAAGGGTTCCTCCCACGGTCCCTTCGCTCCCCGGCCTGCAGTTGCGCGCCGGCCGCTTTTGCGTGTACTATTTTTCAACATGAGGATCTGTCATTTCTGTGGGACCAAGTTGGATGACAAGATGGAGGTGCACCGGTCCTCCACCTGTATTTCCTGCGGCAAGGATCTGAAGATCTGCTACAACTGCCGCTTCTACAGCAAAGGGGTTCATAACGACTGCCTGGAAACCTCGGCCGAACCGGTGCGGGATAAGGACAGGAGCAACTTCTGCGACTACTTCAGGTTCAAGGATTCCGCCCCGGCGGACGGGGCGGCCGCCGGCGGTAAAGAGCACACCAGAGAGGATTTTCTGAAGCTGTTCGGGAATGGTGAGTAAACCGTTGCTGTTCTACGATTCCGGAGCGGGTGGGCTGCCCTACCTGGCGGCCGCCCGGGCTCGTCTACCCGCAGAGCGCTACATCTATCTGGCGGACAGGGAGAACTTCCCTCTGGGTGAGAAACCGGCGGAGCTTGTCCGCCAGGTGGTTCTGGAGGCCGTTTCTCTGGCGGTAGAGCGTTTCGATCCCCGTTTGGCGGTGATCGCCTGCAATACCGCTTCCGTGGTCGCCCTGCAGGCCTTGAGGGAGCATTTCTCCATCCCCTTCGTAGGCGTGGTACCGGCGGTGAAGCCCGCCGCCCTGTCCCTGGAGCGGGGAAAACTGGCGGTCGTGTCCACCCGGCAGACGGCCTCCGGTCCCTACCTGGAGAGGCTGATCCAGGAGTTTGCAGACGGTCGCGAGGTGATCAAAGTCCCCGTGGCCGACCTGGTGGAATTCACGGAGTACCGTTTCTTGTCAGCCGATCCGGGCGAACGCCTCGCCGCGGTGCGCAAGGCCCTTTCCCCCTTGCTTCGGCGGGAGGTGCAGGCCGTGGTCCTGGGCTGTACCCACTTCGTGCTTCTGGAGCGGGAGTTCCGCACAGTTCTGACGGACCGGGTCACGCTGATAGATTCCCGTGAAGGGGTGACCCGGCGCATCGTTACGCTTCTGGCGGGCGGGAGTGAGCCCCGTGGCCCGGGTGATCGGCTCAGCGGCAACAGCGGCCCCGGAGGGCATGCCGGGCCGCTGACCACACGGACCTCCCGCGATGCAGCAGAAGGCCCGCTGTCTGGGCAACGCGCGGAGCTTTATCTGCACGGGGGGGCGGGGGAGCAGGAGCGCTACCGCGCCTTTGCGCGGCACTTTGATCTGCGCTACTGCGGCCTGTTGGAGGAAGCGAGTCGGTGAACCACGAGCTTCAGAGCGGACAGGTGCTCTACGGTATAAACAACATCTACACCGTAGAGGTAGACGGCCGGCAGCTGCAGTGCCGAATCAAGGGCAAGGTCTTGAAGTCGGAGAGCAACGTCTACAATCCGATCGCGGTGGGTGATTTCGTCCGCCTTCACTCCGATCCGCACTCGAAGGAGGTCGGTTGGATCGTGGAGCGCAGTCCCCGCTCAAGTTCCCTGGTGCGCTGGAACAAAAAACGTAATTCCATCCAGGTTCTGGCCGCCAATGCTGATGTCCTGGTGTGCGTCAGCTCGACCCAATCCCCTCCCTTTCGGCCGCGCTTCATCGACAGGCTCCTGGTCAGCGCCGATCGGCTCGAGCCTCTGATCGTAGTAAACAAATCCGATCTTTCCCTGAGCGCGGAGGCAAAGGAGCGGATCCGCAACTACAAACGGATCGGTTATCCCGTGGTTCTGACCTCGGCCCTCACCGGCAGAGGGGTAGCGGAACTGCGCCGAAAAATAAAAGGCAGGGTGGCTGTTTTTTGCGGTCAATCCGGGGTCGGGAAATCCACCCTCCTCAACAGGATGTTTCCCGGTTTGGATCTGGCCGTGGGTGAGATCTCCAGCAAGTACGACCGGGGCAGCCACACGACCAGCTTCGCCAGCTTGATTCGAGTCGATGCGGATTTTCCGATCATCGACACCCCCGGCATCCGGGAGCTGGAGATCGCCGGGGTAGAAGCCCGGGACCTGGCCTTCTACTTCCCGGAGTTCGTAGCGATCGCCGAGCAATGCTCCTACCCCAGCTGCAGGCACGTGGACGAGCCGGAGTGCGCCGTACGGCAGGCCGTGGACAGAGGAGTGATCCATCCGGACCGTTATGAAAGCTATTTGAGGATTTACGAGGATGTCGAAGCGTTCGCCAAAGCCTTCCCTGGATCCCCATACACTTGATCTCCTGGAGTTCCGGCGTGTCCGGCAGGCGCTGCAGGAGCGCTGCTTCAGCCAGGCCGGCCGGGATGCCCTGGAAAACCAGCGTATATCGACGGATCCCGAGGAGGTGGAGCAAGGCAAGGCCCTGGCCGTGGCTTTCCGCCGGCTCCTGGAATCCGGCAAAGTCTTCCCGACTCTGGATTTTCCCGACGTAGGTTCCCTGGAGCCCAAGCTGTTCAAACAGGGCACCCTCTTCGAACTGGAGGAGCTCTTTGCCCTGGGTCGATTCATAGTCTCGGCCAGGCGCCTCGCCAAGGCCGTGGGGGCTTCGGGGGAGGAGCTCCTGCTTCCCCTGGGCCGCTCTCTTCCGGACCTGAAGGAGCTGTCCAAGGAGATCTTCACGATCATCGACAGGGAGGGACTTTTACGGGAAAACCACATTCCCGTATTGAAGGAGATCCGGGATAGGATCCGCTCCCTCGAGCGGGACATCGCCAAAACGGCCAAGACCTATCTGCACGACCCGACCTATCAGACCCTCTGGCAGGCCAGACAGCCTGCGGAAAAAAACGGCCGGGTCGTCCTGCCGGTCAAGAGCAATTTCAAAGGCCGCATCCCGGGAATCGTCCACGATGTGTCGGCCAGCGGATCCACCGTGTACCTGGAACCGGCGGAGATCGTGGAGAAGAACAACGCGATCGTGGAACAGCAGAACCGCTTCCGGAGAGAGGTCCATCGAATTCTTCGGGAGCTGAGCGCCAAGGTGGTGGCTCGCTCTGTTGAGATCCAAAGTCTCGTCGAAAACGTGGCGCATCTGGATTCCCTGCAGGCTCGGGCCCTCTACGGGATTCATTTCCACTGCGCACCGGCCTTTCTCTCAGAAGGGGTCATGAAGCTCTACGAGGCGAGGCATCCCCTGCTGGGGCCGAACTGCGTTCCGATCTCCGTGGTCCTGGGGGGGGAGTACCATGTGCTGATCGTCACCGGACCCAACACCGGAGGAAAAACCGTGACCCTGAAGACCGTGGGTTTGCTGGCGGCGATGAATCAGTTCGGCATGGAGATCCCGGCCCGGGAGGATTCCACCCTGCCGGTTTTCGACAATATCCTGGCCGATATCGGGGATGAGCAGTCCATCGAACAGTCCCTGTCCACCTTTTCCGCCCACATCGTGAACATCTCCAGGATCATCCGCGGCTCCACCTCGGCTTCCCTGGTGCTCTTCGATGAACTGGGGGCGGGTACGGATCCAGAGGAGGGGGTGGCCATAGCCATGGGACTCCTGGATCACTTCATCGAGAGCGGATGCCTCTGCATGGCCACAACCCACCACGGAATCCTGAAGAACTACGGCTATTCCCGTCCCGGGGTGGAGAATGCGGCCATGGAGTTCGACGTTCAGAACCTCAAACCCACCTTTCGTATCATCCTGGGCGTGCCCGGAGAGAGCCACGCCCTGGAGATTGCCCGCAGAACCGGCATACCGGGGGGGATCCTCGAGTCCGCCGAGCAGTATCTCAAGGAGGAACGGGGGGATGTGGCGGAGCTGATCAACAGCTTGTCGGAGAAACAGCGAAAACTGCTGGTCACCGAAGAGCAGCAGCAGAGCCGGGAGGTGGAGCTGCGGGAAAAAACCCGAAAGACGGATTTGAAGGAGCTGCGCCTCCGCCAGAAAGAGCTGGAGCTGCGGGAGCAGGGAATCGCTGAGCTCAAGCGCTTCGTGAAAGAAAGCCGCAGCCGCTTCGAGAGCCTGGTGGCGGAGCTTCGAAACGGGGCGGATCGGGTTGAACGGAAACAGGCCGCGGCTTACCTCAACGAGCTGGCCCAGCACGTGGAAAAACAGGAGCAGGCCCTCGAGGCCGAAAGGGCCGAGTTGTACCAGGCTCCGCAGCTGGCTCTGAAAGAAGGCACAGAGGTGCTGATCAGGGGCACGGGGAAACGGGGGGTCCTGGTCAGGCGGGCAAAGGGTGATCGCTGGGTCGTAACCACCGATACCCTGCGGGGGACCTTCCCCGCAGGAGATCTGCAGCCCCTGGAGGCGGAGCAGGGCACCGGAGCGGCTGAGC
>CAZKCQ010000143.1:0-7311 GCA_964551205.1 uncultured Spirochaetaceae bacterium | reverse complement strand
TGCAGGCGAAAACCGATCATAAGACCTCATCTATATAGCAGATCCGGTTCCCCTTGCCAAGCATAGGATAATTAATAATAATGGGGCGTACTAAATAGTGGAGGTTTTCACGAATGGCGGAAGCTAAGCAACAGAAGCTGGTTCTTTGGCAGCTTCCAATGAAGCGGGTCCTCTATGCTTTGATCCCCGCCGTCATCGCCTCGATATACTTCTTCGGCTGGAGGGCTCTGGTCATTCTGGCAATCGTCAATGTGGTCGGATTTCTCACCGAGTTTCTATTCCTGCTGCGCCGCAAGGAATCGGTTAGCTCCGCGGTTTTCGTCAGCTGCTTCATCCTGGCCCTGTGCCTGCCCCCGACCATCCCCTACTGGATGGCAGCGCTGGGGGCGGTGGTGGGAATCCTGTTCGGCAAGATGGCCTTCGGCGGCTTCGGAAAGAACGTTTTCAATCCCGCCATGGTGGGCCGGGCTTTCCTCTACATCAGCTTCGGCGGACACCTGACCGCCTCCTGGGCAAATCCGTTTGTCGGGTTTCCCGGTGGCTTTGCCCGCTACCAGGCTGCGGCCGCCGACATCATCGGCCAGGCCACACCCCTGGTGCAGCTGGGCAAGGGCGTCCAAACACCCTGGCTGAACCTGTTTCTGGGCAACATCCCCGGGAGCCTTGGAGAGACCAGCGCGATCCTGCTGATCCTCGGGGGACTGTACATCGTCTGGAAGAGGGCGGCGGCCTGGCAGATCGTGGTCGGCGGTCTTGCCGGGTTTCTGGTCACCCAGACCGCCTTCTGGCTGACCGGGCTGTCTGCGGCAGGCAATCCTGTGTACGCCCTGTTCGCCGGCAGCTTCATCTTCGGGGTGTTCTTCGTGATCACCGAACCGGTGTCCGCCTCCCAGACCACGAACCCCGGGCGCTGGATCTACGGCGTCTTCTTCGGGACCATGGTGGTCGTGATCCGCACCTTCAGCGCCTGGCCGGCGGCGGTGATGTTTGCCACCCTGCTGGCCAACATGTTCGCGCCTCTGCTGGATTACTGGATGAAGCAGCGCAGGCAGAAGAGGAAGGCAGCATGAGCGAAGCCAAGAAACCAAACAAGCTGCGGCGCAGCCTGTTCACAATCTTCTTCATGTTTGCCGTAACCCTCGTTTTCATCGCCGTGCTCTCCCTGATCTACGTCCTGACCCGGGACACAATCCGACTCAACGAATCCCTGGTCGTAAAACGGGCGGTCCTGTACGTGGCCGGACTGGAAGTGCCCCAGACCGGGATCGAGGCGGATGCTCTTTATCAGAAGCGGGTGGTAGAGGTGAAAAAGGAGGGTGAAGTTCTTTACTACGAGATTCTCTCTCCTTCGGGAGAGCTGCAGAGCTACGTCGTGCCGGTATTGGGAGCCGGGCTGTGGGGTGAAATCGAATCAGTGGTGGGCGTGGAAAAGGATCTCAAGACCCTCACCGGGATCGAGTTCATCAAACAGAACGAGACCCCGGGTCTGGGCGGGCGGATCACCGAGAGCTGGTTCAAGGAACAGTTTCGAGGTAAACGCTGGCCCCTGTCGACCGTGCCGGAGGGTGATCCGGCGGGGGATCAGGAGTTCCAGGCCATCACCGGTGCCACCAACACCACCAACGGAATCAGGGATATCCTGAACAATCGTCTAGCCAGGGCCGAACAGGCCATCCAAGCGTCCCAGTAGGAGAGGCTATGAAGTCCTATAAGTTCAGACAGGTAATCAAGGAGAATGTCGGGATCAACAATCCCGTATTCGTTCAGATATTGGGGATCTGCTCCACGTTGGCGGTCACCAACGTGTTGAAAAACACAGTGGTCATGTGCGCAGGGCTCGTATTCGTGACCGGCCTTTCCAACCTGACGGTCAGCATCCTGCGCAAGTACATACCCGGGCGCATCCGCATGATGGTAGAGACCCTGATCATCGCCGCCTATGTGATCATCGTGGATGTGGTGCTGAAGGCCTTCATCCCCGACATCTCCCGGCAGCTGGGACCCTACGTCGGTCTGATCATCACCAACTGCATCATCATGGGAAGGGCCGAGGCCTTCGCCCTGTCCAATCCACCGACACTGTCCCTGGTGGACGGGCTGAGCTCTGGATTGGGGTACAGCTACGTGCTGCTGATCATCGCCTTCCTCCGGGAGCTGTTGGGCTCAGGCGCGATCTGGGGATTCCGCGTGCTGGGTGACTGGTGGACCAACTGGAACATCATGATCATGGCCCCGGGAGCCTTCTTCATGCTGGCTCTGTTCATCTGGGTGGTGAAGGGCAACTTCATGAAGGAGAAGCAAACCGCCTCGGCTTCGCCCCAGGCCGTATCTGCGGGTTCGCCGCCCCAACCCGCCTCAGCGGGAGGTAAGTCATGACGGAAGGATTGTTCGCCTTCGGCGTGTTCTTCGCCGCCATCTTCACCAACAACATCCTGCTGACCAACTACCTGGGGATGTGCTCCTTCCTGGCGGTATCCAAAGAGATCAAGACCTCGGTGGGCCTGGGAATGGCGGTCATCTTCGTGATGACCTGCACCAGCGTGATCAACTGGCTGATCTACTACTACGTTCTGGTACCCTACGACATCGTGTACCTGCGCTTCATCGCCTTTATCATCGTCATCGCCGCCTTCGTTCAGCTGGTCGAGATGGTGATCGAGCGTCTCTCCGATGCCCTGTACGCAGCCCTGGGGATTTTTCTGCCCCTGATCACGGTAAACTGCGCGATTCTGGGCGCCAGCCTGTTTATGGTGATTCGGGAATATACCTTTCTCTCCGGGCTGGCCTTTGGAGCAGGCAGCGGAATCGGCTGGGCTATCGCGATAATCGCCATGGCGGGGATCCGGGCCAAGCTGAACATTCGGTCCAAGGTCCCATTCGGTTTGACAGGGGCCGGGATTACACTGGTCATCGCCGGCATCATGGCCCTGGCTTTCATGGGTTTTGCCGGAATGATCACTATCACCTAATGCCAGAGTGAGGTTTTCATGCTGAGTTCATTCTTGATCGCGGTTATCGCCATGTGCGGATTGGCTACCTTTCTGGCACTGCTCATGGTGATCGCCGACCTGACCGTGGGGAACTACGGGGAGGTGAAGATCACCATCAACGAGGAGACGGAGATGACCGTGGAAGGGGGGAAGCCGCTCTTGTCGACCCTGATGGGGGAGAAGCTGTTCATCCCCTCGGCCTGCGGCGGGCGGGGCTCCTGCGGATTCTGCAAGGTCAAGGTCGTCTCCGATATCGGCGATTATGTGGCGACGGAGCTGCCCTGGATCACCGAGGAGGAGAAAAAGGAGAACATCCGCCTCTCCTGCCAGATCAAGGCCAAGAAGGACCTGGCCATCCGAATCCCAGAGGAGCTGTTCAACGTAAAAGAGTACAGGACCCGGGTCGACCGGATTCGCGATCTGACCTACGACATCAAGGAAGTGACCCTCAAGCTGATCGATCCGGGAGAGATCAAATTCCGGGCCGGCCAGTACATCCAGTTTCAGACCCCCGAGTACGAGCTGTCCTCCGAAAGCGTGTACCGGGCCTATTCCTGCTCCTCCGTTCCTTCCCGCAGGGATATCGTAGAGCTGGAGATCCGGCTGGTGCCCAACGGTATCTGCACGACCTACGTGTTCGAGTACATGAAAGAGGGGGATGAGGTCGTCATCAACGGTCCCTACGGCGAGTTCTATCTCAGGGATACGGATGCTGCGATCGTGTTCATTGCCGGAGGTTCCGGGATGGCGCCGATCAAGTCGATTCTCCTGGACATGGCGGAGAAGGGGATCGACCGCAAAGTCACCTACTTCTTCGGTGCCCGCACCACCCGGGACCTGTTTCTGGTCGATGAGATGAAAGAGCTGGAGAAGCGGCTTCCCCGCTTCAGCTTCGTTCCTGCCCTGTCGGCTCCCAGCGAGGAGGACAAATGGACCGGGGAGACGGGGCTCATCACCGAGGTGTTGGACAGGCATCTGCAAAATGGCAACAATCTGGAAGCCTACCTGTGCGGCAGCCCCGGGATGATCGATGCCAGCGTAGGAGTGCTCACCAAGAAGGGATTGCCCGAAGAGCTGGTCTTCTACGACAAGTTCGCATGACGGGGGAGAGAGGCGAGGAATGAAACAGACCGTACAGATGGATCGGATTCAGGAGAAGATGCAGCCCGGCGTGTATACCAGAGACGGCTTTTTGGGGACGGACCGCCGGAAGCTGATCGACATCCTGATCGAAGACGACGAGGCGGTCAAGAGGATGGACCTGACCCATCAGCGAATCGCTGAGCGCCTGATCGGCTTGAGGGATGCGGGGATGCGCGGGTTGGGGGAGTTCATCAATGTGGAACCCCACTACGAGGTGCGGGTGGTCAGCGTCCGTGGCAAGCTCCCCTGTCCCTTCGGGGATCCCGGTATCTTTCCGAAAACGAACACCGTAGTGCGCAACACGAAACTCGATCGGGAGCTCACCTTTACCGATCTGCACATCCACATGGTCGGATCCCACGGATTCTACGAGGGCAAGGGCTCCCCTTTTCGCCTGGAACCGGCGGAGCTGGCTGAGGTTCTCGAGATCGAGCCGATCCGGGAATAGGTTCGGGCGCCCGATTAACGCCCGACAAGGCCGAAGCGCCGCATCGCCTCGATATGGACTTTGGGCCGGGGGTAGTCCTCCAGCTCCGTTGGCAGGACCCATCGCTGCTCCATCCAGGAGTCGAGCGTCTGCTGCTCGGCAAACACGGCCACGAACAATCGAAAGCGGATTTCGAAATGGGAATAGCGATGGCGCAGCTCTCCCCCGGTGTCCAGGAGGATCTCTATGGACAGTCGTGTCAGTCGCTCCCTCAATTCTTCGCCCCGCTCAGGGTAGTTCGGCAGCTCCCACAGACCGCCCAGAAGGCCCCTGTCGGCTCGCCGGACCAGGAGAAGGGGCAGGTTGTGACCGCTTAAAATCCCGCCCAGAATCACCGGATCTATTTTTTCGTCCTGCAGCATGCCCAGCTCCAGGAGCAGCCGAGCTGGAAGCGCTGTGGGTAACAGCAGGAGCAGGCTCTCGGCGCGGACCGGAAGCGGCCGGGAGGAGAGTCGGGGAGGAAACTCATCGATCCTGTCTTCCTGATATGCCCGGCAGGTGTAGGTGAGAGGACATCGGGAACAGCGAGGTTTTGGCAGACAAACCAGGGCGCCGAGCTCCATCCAGGCCTGGTTGATCCATCCCGGGTGATAGTGGAGAAAGCTCGCCTCTACAAAGGTACGGGTCAGCTTTCTCAGCTGTCCGCCCCGGCTGCGCTCAGCTGACCCGTCCTCGGCCAGGAGGCGGGATACGACCCGCAGCACATTCCCGTCCACCACCCCAAGGGGTTTGGCGAAGGCGATGCTCAGCACGGCCGCGGCGGTGTAATCGCCCACTCCCGGAAGCACGCGGATCCGTTCCTCCGTGTCGGGAAAGACGCCACCCCAGCTGTGCACGATGATCCGGGCTGCACGATGCAGGTTGCGGGCCCGGCCGTAGTAGCCCAGTCCCTCCCAAGCCTTGAGCACCTCCTCCTGACCAGCCCGGGCCAGGGATTCGACGGTCGGGAAGCGGCCGAGCCAGCGCCGGTAGTAGTCAGCCGCGGTTTCGCTGCGGGTCTGCTGCAGCATCACCTCGCTGATCCAGATGAGGTAGGGATCGTGTTCCTCTCTCCAGGGCATCTCCCGCTTGTTCCGGAAAAACCAGACCAGCAGGCGGTGGCTCAGCTCGGGGAAGCGGATTGCGGAGAACGGATGTTCTAAAGATGTGCGGGAGATCACCCATCCTCTTCGATGATGCGCATATGGAGATCCTCCAGCTGAGCGGTATCCACCTCCGCCGGACAGTCGTCCATCAGGCTCTGGCCGAGGGTGTTTTTGGGAAAGGCGATCACCTCGCGGATCGATTGCTCACCGGCCAACAGCATCACCAGCCGGTCCAGTCCCAGAGCAATGCCTCCATGGGGCGGGGGTCCATACTCAAAGGCATCCAGGAGAAAGCCGAATCGCCGACGGGCTTCCTCCTCCGGTAATCCCACTATGGCGAAAATGCGGCTTTGAAGCTCGGGATCGTGCACCCTGATCGAACCGGACCCCAGTTCGGTGCCGCTGCAAACCAGGTCGTACAGGTCTCCTTTGACGGCACCCGGGTCCTTTTCCAGCTCGGCGATATATCGTTCCTGGGGCATGGTGAACATATGGTGAGCCGGGTCCCATTTCTCCTCCTCCTCATTCCACTCGAAGAGGGGAAAGTCGATAATCCAACAAAACTCGAAAGAACCCGGATCATATAGACCCAGCTCTTTCCCCAGTTGTGATCGCACCGCCCCCAGAGACAGGCAGGCCTTCTTCCACTCCGCCCCGACCATCAGGATCAGATCCCCCGGTTTGGCACCGAGGGTTTTAATGACCTCACTCCGCGGGGTCTCGTAGAACTTTGAGATTCCCCCCTCCAGGCCGCCGTCAGTCACCTTCATCCAGGCCAGCCCTTTCGCCCCGTAGACCTTGGCTATTTCTTCCAGCTCGTTGATCTGTTTCCGGGAATATTCGCCGCACCCGGGTGCGACCAGGGCCTTCACCGCCCCGCCTTCGGCCAGCACCTTTCGGAACACCTGGAACTCCCCGCGTCCGGCCGGTTCGGCGAAATCCTGAAGTTCCAACTCGAAGCGCAGATCCGGTTTGTCCGATCCGTAGCGATTCATGGCCTCATCGTAGGCCAGCCGGGGAAAGGGCAGGGGAAGCTCCATGTCCATGGTTCTGCGGAAGATACTGTTCATCATGCCCTCGACTACCGAAAAAACCTCGTCCTTGCCGACGAAGCTCATCTCTATGTCGATCTGGGTGTGCTCGATCTGCCGATCTCCCCGGGCATCCTCGTCGCGAAAGCAGTGGGCGATCTGGAAGTACCTGTCGAAACCGGAGACCATCAGCAGCTGCTTGTAGATCTGCGGGGATTGGGGAAGGGCGTAGAACTTGCCCCTGTGCAGCCGCGAGGGCACCAGGAAGTCCCGAGCCCCCTCTGGCGTCGAGCGAATCAGAGTTGGGGTCTCGATCTCGTAGAAGCCCCGGCCGATCAGGTACTCCCGGGCGGCGTAGGTGGCGTCATTACGAAGGCGGATCTTGCGCTGCATCGAGAAGGAACGCAGATCGAGAAACCTGTATTTGAAGCGCAGCTCTTCCCGGGCATCGCTGGCCTCATCGATCATGAAGGGTGGTGTGGCGCAGCGGGAGAGGATGCTCATCCGCTGGACTTTAATTTCCACCTCCCCGGTCGGCATTTTAGGATTTACCATGTCCTTGGGTCGCTGGCGAA
>CAZKCQ010000142.1:2123-7337 GCA_964551205.1 uncultured Spirochaetaceae bacterium | reverse complement strand
GGAAGGTGCGGGAGTAGGAATCCGTACGAAACCCCGGCCGGGAGAAGGCCAGTGGAGGTGTCTGATCGCCTTCAGGCACAGCGATCACGGTCGCCATGAGAGCATCGACCACGCCCTGGTTCACGATGCTCCCGGTCAGCAAACTGTTGCGTACGATTCGCTGCGGGCGCTGCTTATCCAGGTAGGGATCCAGCACCTCCTCCAGAGAGGCCCCGATGCGTACGCGCAGGTGCGGGCGTTTGGCGAAGCCGCTGCCCCCCAGAGCAACAATCCGTTGGATCGCGGGTTTTCCCTCGACCACGGCATCCCGGACATGCAGAAGGGCCTGGAGGTCGATCACCAATACACCCAGGTTGAGCCCGGTGTAGCCATGGGGAAAATCCTGCCCAAGCACCGCCGGGATCAGGACCTCTTCGCGATGGTTCGGGTATTTGGCCGCTACCGTGTGCAGGAAGACCTGCTTGAGCCTGTTCTGCCGGCAGACCTGTTGCAGGCGCTGGAGCAGGGATCTCTGCCTCCGGCCGCCGACCAGGTGCAGCTGCGCTCCGGGCATGATCTTGGACAGAATCTCCAACCCTTGAGCCGCTGCGCCAAAGTCTCTGCCGTCCAGCAGAGCTGATGGAGCGGGGTTGAATACCTCCGCCGGGACTACCTGAAGCAGGATGTGCTCGACCTGCCGGGGTTCGATGGCCGCGCTGTTGAAGCGGGTCGGGATGCCTCCGCTCACCGCACCGGAGGCACCGGAAAGATAAACCAGCTTCTCGAGAACATCCGCACGGAGGTTCTTCCATTCGGCCGAGAATCCCTCCACGGTTTTCCAGGAATCGGTGCCGTCGCTGCGGATCACCACCGCTGCATCCGATTTTCGGTCCTTGCGGATCTCTTCGACCTTGCCGTTCACCGTAGCGATGACCGGATTGCCCGGATCCTCATCATCCCTGGCTATGATCTGTCCTGCGGTGACCGCTTCCCCTTCCTCAACCAGCGAACGAACCGCAACGGTTCCCGCCGGTCGTAGATCGATGGTAACGACCGGGGGTACACCGGCATCCACGACATCGGCTTGGGGCTGCCCGCTGAAACGGCTGAACCGGTAGCCCCCGATAGCTCTTTTGCGCTTATTCGCCATACATCTTTTTTACGGTAAGCTCCCCCGGTTTTGCACAGAGGGAGCTCACCTTTCCTTGCTAATTGTGTTGTTCGGTCAGGATTACCAGTTCTTCGAGCCGTTCTTAACAGCCATCTTGCCGCTGCCCGTATCCAGACTGTGGCAGTTGAGGCAGGCCCCCTGATAATGACTGACGAATGCATTGTCTGCGGGATTGCGATAGTGATCCTTGTGCGTGATGAAACTCAGCGGTCCCGCTTTGGTGCCCTCTTTGTGACACATCAGGCAGTCCTGCGGCACATTCTTGATGATGGCGTCGATCTTGGGATGCCCGTCCACTTTGGCCACTTCGGCGTTGAGCCGGTAATCACTAGTCCCTGAGACCGTGTGACAGTCCACACACCCGTTGGGATGATCGTCGCTCACCGTGATCCCCGGCAGAAACGGCTTGTCGTTGTCCGCGGCGACCAGAAAAACGGTCACTGCGGCTACCCCGGCAACAACCAGGAGAAAGAACAGGATTTTCGTCTTCATTTTCGCTACTCCTTCCTTCTAGATGGCTTTTTAAAAATGCAGTTCCCCGCCTGGCCTCCAATTGCGACTGCTTTCTTCGGCCTTGATCCAGGAACCGCAGAAAATTCCTTAGTGAATCAGTTCACAATCCACTTACACTACTGTATAATAATACGGAAATCAAGAGGATGGCAGCCGATTCCGGTAATACTTTCACGATTTACTATATACTGTAAATAAAATATTGGCAAGAGGAGGAAAGCCATGTTTTGGAAAGATCCAAAAGGTTTGAAGAGCATTCCCATGTATTCCAAGGTTGGGATCAGCATCCTGTTGATCGTAGCCGGGGTCGGCTATCTGTTGGGATTTGCTAACATCGTTGCGACCTATTCGCCGATCGACGAACGCCCGGGAATGTCCATTCAAGACATCCGCATCGCCTTCTACGGGGCGAGGGAAAAGACCAAGCTCGCGAAGGCCATCGACGGTACGATGAAGGACTACTTCGTCGATCAGGCCGGGTATGACACCACCAAGGAGTGGATCGCCGCGGGCGCGAAGGAGGTGGATTTCCCCCGAATTAAGGAGATCTTCGACATGACCTGCAACACCTGTCACTCCGCCGATGCCCAGGTAGCGGGAGTGGTACTGGTGGACTATGCCGATGTGGCACAATATCTCAAGCAGGATACGGGCAAGTCAATCCCCCGTTTGATCTCTTTGAGCCATACCCACGTTCATGGGACGCTGCCGGTGATGTTCGCCCTGATTTTTATCTTTTCTTTTACTCTTTACAAGAATTGGATCAAGACCCTGGTGATCGCCTTTTCCGCAGCGGCTATCCTGCTGGACGTTGGGACCTGGTGGTTGGCAAAGCTGGCCGCCTTTATGGCTCCGGTAGTGCTTCTGGGCGGCCTTACGCTGGCTTTGGCCAATGCGGCGTTAATCCTGCTGCCTCTGTACGAGCTGTGGATTAAGAAGGAGTAGGGCGGCTCTTCGGTTTCATCCATCCTCTCCTCCCTCCGCCGTCGAAATCGAGTCGCCGGCGGAGGGATATCGTAATCCTCGGTGATGAACCTTTTCCTGTTCGAAATTTCGCTATATATTAAAAAACAAATAGGACCTGGAGGAGAGAAATGAAAACACTCCGTCTGTTTCCCATTCTGCTGGCGCTTCTAGGCGCAGCTGTCTGGGCTCCCGCCGATGTGATAGTCTCCCACGCCCTGGCGCTGCGTGGAGAACCTAAATACCCGGCCGGGTTCCAGCATTTCGACTATGTGAATCCCAACGCTCCCAAAGGGGGGATGGTGACCTTCTATACGCTGGGTACCTATGATACGTTCAACCGCTACGGCCAGCGCGGAGATTACGCAGCGGCCAGTGAGAGCTTCTACGACTCGCTCATGTTCGCTTCCGCCGACGAGGTTGATGTCTACTACGGGCTGATCGCCGAAAAGGTTGAGTATGACAGCGACTACAACTGGATCATCTTCCATATCAATCCAACGGCACGGCACCAGGACGGCAAGGCGATTACAGCCGAGGACGTGGTGTTCAGCTTCAACAAATTCGTGGAAGAGGGAGTTCCCCAGTGGAAGAGCTACTACAGTCTGGTTGACACGGTCCAGGCTCTGGATCGCCTGCGGGTCAAGTTCACCCTCTCCGAGTCGAACAAAGAGGTATTGTTCAATCTAGGCTCAATGACCGTACTGCCCAAGCACTACTGGGAGTCCCGCAATCTCGCCGAGCCCCTCGACGAGGTTCCGCTGGGAAGCGGGGCCTATACGGTGAGCGACTACAAGATGGGCCAGTACATCGTCTACGAGCGGCTCAAGGACTATTGGGCAAAGGATCTGCCCGTGAACCGGGGAAGGCTCAATTTCGATTATGAACGCTACGATTACTACCGCGACCAGACAGTAGCCTTCGAGGCCTTCAAGGCCGGCGAGTACGATATCCGGGTCGAGAATGAAGCCAAGAAGTGGGCTACCCAGTACACCGGCTCGGCCATCGACGCCGGATATATCGTCAAGGAGGAGATCCCCCACGAGATCCCGCCGGGGATGCAGGCCTTCATCTTCAACGTAAAAAGCCCCGTTTTTGAGGATCGCCGCGTACGCATGGCCCTGAACCAGCTGATGGATTTCGAGTGGATGAACCGCAATCTGTTTTACAATCAGTACACCCGGACCCGCAGCTACTTCCAGAACACCGAATACGCCGCCACCGGGCTGCCGGGTCGGGAGGAGCGCAAGATCCTGGAACCGATTCGGGACAAGATCCCAGCAGAAGTCTTCACCAAGGAGTACAATCCTCCGGTAACCGACGGTTCGGGGAACATTCGGACCCAGATACGGGAAGCTCTGCGCCTGCTCAAGGAGGCAGGGTGGGAAGTACGAGATCAGCGGCTGGTGAATACACGTACCGGAGAGCCCTTCGAGTTCGAGCTGATGATCTACACGGAAACAACGGAGAAGATAGCCATTCCCCTTCAGAAGAATCTGGAGCGCGCAGGCATCAAGATGACCATCAGCAAGGTCGATACCTCGCAGTACCTCAACCGCTGGTACGACCACGATTTCGACATGGTGTCCAGCGGCTTTTCGGCCCACATCTATCCGGACACCTCCCTGAAGATCATCTGGGGAAGCGAGTACATCGATTCCACCTACAACCAGGCGGCGGTCCAGGATGAGGCCGTAGACTACCTGCTGGCCGGTATCGATGAGAATCAGGGTGACGACCAGGCCCTGCTGTACTGGGGACGCGCCCTGGATCGGGTATTGACCTGGAATCACTATGTGATCCCCCAGTGGTATCTCAGCAAGTTCCGGGTGGCCTCCTGGGATAAGTTCAGTCGGCCCGCTGTCAGGCCAAAGTACGACTTAGGCCTCGACACCTGGTGGATCGACCCGGCCAAGGAGAGGAAGTTGCCCCAGCGATAGCTGGCGCTAACCTCCGATGCTCTCCTACATCTTCCGCCGCCTCCTGCTGATCATCCCTACCCTGTGGGCGATCATCACGGTCAACTTCTTCGTGGTGCAGATCGCCCCCGGTGGACCGGTGGAGCAGATGCTGGCCGAGATGAGGGGCTTGAAGGTCAACACCCGTCTGGAGCGGGTATCCGGCATCAGCGCGGAGGAGGTCACTACTTCCGAACAGGAGAAGGACAGCAGCTCAGTCTACAGAGGAGCCCGCGGCCTGGACCCGGAGATCGTCGAAGAGATCAAGCACCGTTTCGGTTTCGACAGGCCGCTGTACCTCCGCTACTTCGACATGCTGAAACGCTACGTGGTTTTCGATTTCGGGGAAAGCCTGTTTCGCGGTGGCACCGTGATCGGCCTGATCGTTCGGCGCTTGCCCGTTTCGATCTCCCTCGGAATCTGGAGCACGCTGTTCATCTACCTGATTTCCATTCCCTTGGGAATAGCCAAAGCCGTGCGGCACGGGAGCCGCTTCGATCTGGCTTCCAGTACGGTGGTCACCGTGGGTTATGCCATTCCCTCGTTTCTCTTCGCCATCCTGCTGATCGTCCTGTTCGCCGGAGGTTCGTACCTGAAGATCTTCCCCCTCCGCGGTCTGGTATCGGACAA
>CAZKCQ010000142.1:0-2023 GCA_964551205.1 uncultured Spirochaetaceae bacterium | reverse complement strand
TGATCATCGCCGGATTTCCCGCCGCGTTCATCAGCATGTTCTTCACCGGCAGCGTTCTGATCGAAGTCATGTTCTCTCTGCAAGGACTGGGCCTGCTGGGCTTCGAAGCAGCCACTCAGCGTGATTACCCCCTGATGTTCGCAACCCTGTACATCTTCACCCTCCTGGGATTGGTTTTGGGGCTGATCAGTGACCTCACCTACACGCTTGTCGATCCGCGCATAGACTTCGAAAAGCGGGCCGCATGATTCGTGTAAGCAGGCTGAACCAGGAGCGCTGGCTGCGATTCAAGGCGAACAAAAGGGGATTTTTCTCCCTGTGGATCTTTCTGTTTTTCTTAGTTTTGAGTCTTTTCGCCGAAGTGATCGCCAACGATGTTCCCCTGCTGGTGCGCTTCGGCGGACGGCTGTACCTGCCGCTGTTCAAGGAGTACGCGGAGACGGAGTTCGGCGGCGAGTTCGAAACGGAGGCGGATTACCGGGATCCGTATGTTATCGACCTGATAGAGGGCAACGGCTGGATCCTCTGGCCGCCGATCCGCTTCAGCTACGACACCATCAACTACGATCTGCCCAGCCCGGCTCCTTCCCCACCCACCCGGGAAAACCTCCTGGGTACAGATGATCGGGGCCGGGATGTCCTGGCCCGGGTGATCTACGGGTTCCGAGTTTCGGTCCTGTTCGGTTTCATCCTGACCTTCTTTTCCACGATCATCGGAGTAGCGGTAGGTGCTATCCAGGGATTCTACGGCGGCTGGATCGATCTAATAGGCCAGCGGTTTATGGAGATCTGGTCGGGCATTCCCACCCTCTATATCCTGATCATTCTCTCCAGCGTGGTCCAGCCCGGTTTTTGGCTGCTGCTGTTCATCCTGCTGCTGTTCAGCTGGATGAGCTTCGTCGGTGTTGTACGGGCGGAGTTCCTTCGGGGCAGAAACTTCGAGTACGTCCTGGCGGCCAAGGCCATGGGCATGAGCAACGCCCGGGTCATGTTCAGGCATATCCTGCCCAACGCCATGATCGCCACCCTCACCTTCCTGCCCTTCACCCTGAGCGGCTCGATCCTGGTGCTGACCTCCCTGGATTTCCTGGGATTCGGTTTGCCCGCCGGTTCTCCCTCCCTGGGGGAACTGCTGGCTCAGGCCAAAACGAATCTTCAGGCACCTTGGCTGGGGATCACAATCTTCCTGGTGTTGGCCGTAATGCTGTCCCTGCTGGTGTTTATCGGGGAAGCGGCGCGGGATGCCCTGGATCCACGGAGGACCTACTAGCGCCATGGAAAGTTTACTGATTTCCATCAGGAATCTTCACATCGGATTTCGAAAGGGTCGGCGGATCGATGAGGTTGTGCACGGGATCGATCTGGACATCCATACGGATGAAACCCTTGCTTTGGTGGGAGAGAGCGGTTCCGGAAAAACCGTAACCGCTCAGGCCATCTTGCGGCTGTTTCCAGAGAGCATTATCGCCTATCCTCATGGAGAGGTTCTGTTCGCCGGCCGGGACATCCTTTCCATGAACAACAATCAGCTGCAGGAGATCCGGGGCAGCGAGATCAGCATGATCTTCCAGGAGCCCATGACCTCCCTCAACCCCCTGCATACGGTGGAGAAGCAGATCAACGAAGCCCTGTTCCTGCACAGGGGACTGTCTCCTTCCAAGGCCAGTCCCATAGCCCTGGATTGGCTGAGACGGGTGGGCTTGAGCGATCCGGAGAAGAAGATGTTCTCCTTCCCCCATCAGCTCTCAGGCGGCGAGCGCCAGCGGGTGATGATAGCCATGGCCCTGGTCAACGAACCTCAGCTGCTGATCGCCGATGAGCCGACCACGGCCTTGGATGTGACCATCCAGGCTCAGATCCTCGAGCTGATGAAGGAACTGCAGCGGGCGCTGCACATGTCGGTGCTTTTCATAACCCACGATCTGGGGATCGTGCGGCGTATCGCCGACCGGGTTGCGGTGATGCACGACGGTCTGATCGTGGAAACCGAGAGCAACAAGCGGATCTTCAGCAAACCGAGTCA
>CAZKCQ010000141.1:0-7440 GCA_964551205.1 uncultured Spirochaetaceae bacterium | reverse complement strand
GGTGGTGAAGGATCTGTTCGCCTTCCGCTTCGAGGATTTCACCCTGGAGGGTTACTACCCCCATCCCCACATCCCGGGGGACATTGCGGTCTAGGGAGGAGGCGCGAAAAGTGACGGAATACCATGAGGCCGGGGCCAGTTGAAGGATTCAGGGGAGCAATAGCATGAAAGCGGTTGTGCATGACCGCTACGGGGAACCGGAGGAGCTGTACCTGCGGGAGCTGCCCGAGCCGCAGATCTCCGATCACGAGTGTCTGGTGAGGGTAGCTGCGGTGTCGGTCAATCCGTCGGATTGGAAGACCCTGTCCGGGAAGTGGCGCTTCGCCACGGGCAATCGTTTCCCTCGCCAGACGGGTATCGATTTCTCAGGCACTGTCGAGCGTACGGGGACTAGGGTCAGCCGGTTTCGCAGGGGCGCGGAGGTGATCGGATCGGTCATCCCCCTGCGCAAGGGCTGCCTGGCCGAATACGTGGCGGTTTCGGAATCCCACCTAGGCAGGGTACCGAAAAAGGTGGCTCTGGCTGATGCGGCCGGCATCCCCGTGGCCTGTTCCACCGCCTACGTGGGCCTGCGCCACCGCCGCAAGGACCTGCGGGGCAAACGGGTCCTCCTGACCGGCGGAGGGGGTGGGGTCGGTCAGTTCGTGATCCAGCTGGGGAAGGTGTTCGGCGCCCATATCACCGCGGTTTGCTCTGAAGGGAAGATGGAGCTGTGCAGGGAGCTCGGCGCTGACCGGGTGCTGGACTACCGAAGGACCGATCCCCTTGCCGGTGATGACCGCTACGACCTGCTGTTTAACTGCGCCTCGAGTATCTCCTATCGCGACGCCCGACGGATCCTCGATCCCGGCGGGGAGTACCTGCTCCTGGATACTCGGGGTCGGATCTGGCTGTTCCTCTATTCCCTGATCAGTCAGCTCACCCCGGGCAGGCGCTTGTGGGCCTTCCTGGTCGGTCCGGACGGAGAGCGCTACGACCGGCTGGCCGAACTGATCGACAGAAACGATCTGAGGGTGATCGTGGGCGGCCGCTATCCCCTGGAGAGGTCAGCGGAGGCTTTCCGGGAGAGCAAGAACGGCCACGCCACCGGCAAGATCATCATCACGGTGGCGGGGTAGGGCAGCATCACGCCCTACCGGCCGTGGCAGTACTTGTACTTCTTGCCGCTGCCGCAGGGGCAGGGATCGTTCCGCCCCACCTTGGGCACATTGCGTTTGACCTGGACCTGGCCCGGTCGGGCTTCGGCACGTTCCCCGGCCGCTGCCGGAAGACCGGCACCTGCGGAAGCGCTTCGGGCGGCCTGACGGGTCAGCACCGAGGTCGGAGCAGCAGGATGCGCGGGCCGAGCGCCCGGCGCAAGTCCACCGGCGGCTGCCGGAGTACCGGTAGCGCCGAACTGGCCGAGCAGGGCGTGGCGGGCGTCCCCCAGGTCGCGACGTCGGCGTTCCTGTGGCTGCACCGCGCGGATACGAACCTGGAAAATCTTGCGGGCGATGGCCTGGCGGATCTCCGCCAGCATGGAATCGAAGATCTGAAAACCCTCCAGCTTGTATTCCAACAGAGGATTTTTCTGGCCGTAGGCCCTGAGGTACACGGCCTCTCGCAGCGCTTCCAGGCTCTCCAGGTGGTCCTGCCAGCGGGTGTCTATGTTGCGCAGATACTCGAAGCGGATGAAGAGGTTGAGGTTCGCCTGGCCCACCTCCTCGGCTTTATCTTTCAGATCATCCTCCAGCTCCTGGAGGACCTGGGCCCTGATCTGCTCGGCGCCCGCTCCCTCAAAGGAAGTTGCCTCCCGGGGGGTGTAAAAGAGGGTGTCCTTGAGGCGGGTGAGGATCGCGGCCAGGCGCTGAGCATCATCCCCCCGCATCTTCCGGTATTCGTCCATCAGACCGTCCAGGATGTCCTCGGCCGCAGACAGAACGCGTTTTTCCAGATGCGCGTCCGCCAGGATATCATCCCTGCGGGAATACATGAACTTCCTCTGTTCATTGAGCACGTCGTCGTACTCCAGCAGGTGCTTGCGGATCTCGAAGTTCCGGTCCTCCACCCGCTTTTGAGCCCGCTCGATAGCCTTGTTGACCCAGGGATGGTGGATCGGTTCCCCATCCTGCATGCCCATCCTGCCCATCAGGCTCTTTAAATTCTCACCGCCGAACAGGCGCATCAGGTCGTCGTCCAGAGAGATGAAGAAACGGGAGGAGCCTGGATCTCCCTGGCGGCCGGAACGTCCCCGCAGCTGGTTGTCGATCCGCCTGGCATCGTGGCGTTCGGTGCCGAGCACGTGCAGCCCTCCTGCGGCTTTGACCTCCTCATACTCCGGTACCCAGCGCTGCATCTCCTGGTCCAGGAGCTTCTTATACTCATCGCCGTTTCCGTCGCTGCCCAGCTTGCGGTTGGCATGGTACTCGGGGTTTCCGCCCAGCTTGATGTCGGTACCTCGCCCGGCCATGTTGGTGGCGATGGTCACCGCGCCCTTGGCTCCGGCCTCGGCTATGATCAGTGCCTCTCGGGCGTGGTTTTTTGCGTTCAGCACCTCGTGGCGGATGCCCCTCTTGGTCAACAGACGGGAAAGCTTTTCGGATTTTTCGATGGAGATCGTTCCCACAAGGATCGGTTGACCCTTCTTGTTCAGCTCGGCGATCTCTCCGCAGATCGCCGCCAGCTTCTGTTCTTCATTCAGATAGATCTCGTCGTCGTTGTCCGCCCGGACAACCGGCCTGTTCGTCGGGATGACCACGACATCTAGGTTGTAGATCTTGGTGAACTCCGTGGCCTCGGTATCGGCGGTTCCGGTCATTCCGGACAGTTTCTCGTACATCCGGAAGTAATTCTGGAAGGTGATGGTCGCCAGGGTGCGGTTTCGCTGGGCCACCTTGATCCCTTCCTTGGCCTCGATAGCCTGGTGCAGGCCTTCGGAGTAGCGCCGGCCGTGGAGGATGCGCCCGGTAAACTCGTCGACGATCTCAACCTTGCCCTCCTGGACCACGTAGTCCACGTCCTTGTTGAAGAGGCGCTTGGCCCGAAGAGCCTGGGTGCAGTAGTGGATGAACTCGAAGTTGTCCGATTCGAACAACGATCCGCGGATGAGGTTGCGCCGCTTGAGCTGTTCCTCTATTGAGTTCATCCCCCGGTCGGTGAAGGATACCCTCTTGCTCTTCTCTTCTATCTTGTAGTCCCCGTCCGCCTGGGTCTTTTCCGTCTGAAAGGGCGAAAGTTCGTCGTTGTACTTGCCGGTCTGCGGATCCTTTCCACACTCGGCCAGGGAATCCACGATTCGGTTGGCTTCCAGGTAGTTGGCCGTGTCGTCCTCCGCGGCCCCGGATATGATCAGCGGGGTGCGGGCCTCGTCGATCAGGATCGAGTCGATCTCATCCACGATGCAGTAGTTGTGCCCCCGCTGCACCCGGCTGCCCGCGTCCCAGCGCATGTTGTCCCGAAGATAGTCGAAGCCGAACTCGTTGTTGGTGCCGTAGGTGATGTCCCGACGATAGGCGGACTTCCTGTTTTCATTGTCCATCTGAGCCAGCACGACCCCGACACTGATACCCAGAAGGCTGTAGATCCTGCCCATCCAGTTGGCATCCCTCTCGGCCAGGTAGTCGTTCACCGTAACCACGTGCACGCCCTTGCCGGGCAGGGCGTTGAGGTAGGCGGCGGTGACACTGGAGAGGGTCTTGCCCTCGCCGGTCTTCATCTCCATGATCTTGCCCTGGTGAAGCACGATCCCGCCCATCAGCTGGACGTCGAAGATCCGCTCCCCAAGGGTCCGCCGGGCCGCCTCACGGACCAGAGCGAAGGTCTCCGGCAGCAGATCGTCCAGGGACTCTCCCTGCTGGCAGCGCTGCCTGTACTCCGCGGTTTTTTCCCGGAACTGCTCCTCTTTCAGAACGAGCATATCCGGTTCGAGCTTGTTGATGCGGCGCACCAGGGGGGCGAGAACCTTGAGATCCCGCTCCCGCTGGGATCCCAGGATCTTGGTGAGGATATTTTCTGCCATGATAGCAATGTAGCGCTAAGGCCGGCCCGCGGTCAAGGATCGTCGATTGACAGGTCCCGGGTGCGGAGTGTATAGTCGGTTGGAATCGATACCCCTTCGGACAATGAAGAATCCAATAGGTTTCTTTACAGCCGCTTTGATCGTCGTCTTGCTGCTCGTCTCCTGTGTACCCAAGGAACTGGAAGAGCTGGCCCGGGAGGAGCTGTTCAGCCTGCAGATCGGCAAGATGGACAATCAGATCGATCTGTTTCAGATAGGCGGCGTGATGGCCGGCGCCAAAAACAGGATCTACATGCGGGACGGCCTGTTCTACCTGGCCAACGGCAACTCAGCCAAGATCATGGAGCTCTCCTCCTACGGGGATCTGATCTTCCTCCTCTACAATCCGAAAGAGAACCCCCCGCCCACTTCATTCAACACCGGGGAGCCTGTGGAGCCAGCCGAGCAAGCAGAGCCAGCCGAGCAAGCAGAGCCAGCTGAGCGAACAAAGCTGGCCAGCACCAGGCGCGCCGTGGCCTATCCGCTGCAGCGGATAGGAGAACTGGTGGTGGACAGCCAGAAGCATATATACATCGAGGACTCAGTAAGCGAGGAACGGCAGGTTCACGACAAGGAGTTGAACGTACTTCTGGATCGGGTGATCCTGCGTTTCGACCGCTACGGAGCCCTGATGGATTTTATCGGCCAGGAAGGCGTCGGGGGAACGCCCTTTCCATACATCGACAGTATGTACATCTCGGATCTGGATGATCTGGTTGTGATCTGCAGAACCCCCCGCTTCTGGCATGTATATTGGTACTCCCCTGAAGGGTTTCTCCTCTATCAGGTCGATATCGATCAGGAGCACCTGCCGCTGTACGAGGGCGAGGCTGTCTCCACCCTGGGTCGGATCGTACCGGATCGGAGCGATCCGCTGCTGTATCTGATGATCTACGCCTATCGCGGTTCCACGGCTGAGGAGCAAACGTACAGCTACGACACCAGGATCTACTCCTTGAGTCTCCTGTCCGGGAGATACGAAGGGTACATCGAAGTACCCCAGAACGGCGTTCGCGTAGAAAAGATCGGCACCCAGGAGGTGGAGGTGCCGGCCCCCTCCTTCGAGCTGCTCGGTGTCAATTCCAAAGATGCCTTCTTTCTGCTGCGAAGAGAAGAGGCAAATCTATTCCAGCTTCTCATCCTGGACCGGGAGGGGGAGGAGGTGGCCCGCCGCTCCCTCGTGATGGAGGATTCCGAGTTGTTCTACAAGGAGGTACGGCTTTCACCCGGAGGGATCATCTTTGCCCTGCTGGGAGAAGAATACCAGGCCCAGATCGTTTGGTGGCGCAGCGACCGGCTGCTGCGGGAGGGGGAGCGTGAAGGTAGTTGATTCCCGGCGCATGGCCCGGATCGACCAGGAAGCTCAAGCCCGCTTCGGGATCCCCGAAATCGTGCTCATGGAGGATGCAGCCTACGGGATCTTTTCGCTGATGCGGGAGAGGGTCTGGAAGGCCGGGCTTCCCCGGGGTCCGGTCGTGTTTATGGTCGGAAAGGGCAAAAACGGCGGTGACGCCCTGGCCGTGGCCCGGCACTGCTACTTCAGCGGGATGAGGAACCTGTTCGTTATCCTCGGTGCCGGGGAACCCAAAGTTGAAAGTTTGGCAGGCGTGCAACTGAAGATCCTCAGATCCTTAGGGCTAGAGGTTGTGGACTATTCCGTCGAGGACAGGGGCACGGCTTCGCGTCGGGCGCACCGTCTGCTGGGGGAGGCGGAGAGTCTGGTGGACGGTCTGCTGGGCACGGGCCTGAGCGGCGAGGTGCGCCCGCCGTTGAAGGAGCTGATCCGGCGCTGCAACCGTAGTGCCGCCTTGCGCATTGCCGTGGACATCCCCAGCGGAATCGGGGATGCCTACCGGCACGGCTACACGGCCTTCCGGGCCGATTGTACGCTCACCGTCCAGATGCCCAAGCTCTGTCTCTACCTGCCCCTAACCCGAAGGTTCTGCGGGGCTATCCATACCGTACCCGGAGTCTTTCCCCCGCAGCTGGTCGAGCAGGAGGACATCCCAGGCTACCTGATCGACGATGCCGTCAAACTGAGACTTTTACAGCCGGTGGACCCGGACACCCATAAGGGCAAGCGGGGGCATCTGGCGGTGTTCGCCGGTTCGGAAGGGACAGCCGGAGCAGCCTGGCTCTGCTCCAACGCCGCGGCGCGCAGCCGGGCGGGCCTGGTCACCCTGTTCATGGACCGGGAGCTGTACGGCCCGAACATCCCCAAGTACAGCTCGGTCATGCTTCGCCCCTGGACCGGAGATCTGCCTGAGATGGCCAGATTCGATACGCTGCTTGTCGGACCCGGTTGGGGTGTAACGGAGCAGCGGGAACGGACACTCCGGCAGCTCTTCCGGACCCGGCTTCCCGGCGTGCTGGATGCCGACGGAATCACCCTGCTGGCCCGGATGCGCCAGTCAGATCACTTGAAGCTCGGGGGCAGATGGATTTTGACGCCCCATCCGGGAGAGTTCGCCCGGCTGCTGGGCCTGGAGACGGCCGACCTGCTTGCCGATCCTCTGCCGCAGCTGCTGCGCGCCAGCGCCGAGCTGGAAGCCGTGATCGTGCTCAAGGGCCACTGCAGCTTCGTGGTCGGTCCCCGAGGACGGTACGGCGTCCTCGACGGGATGAATCCGGCCATGGCCACCGGGGGCAGCGGAGACGTGCTGGCGGGGATGTGCGGCGGCCTTCTCACCTCCGGGCACGATCCCGAAGACGCCGCGGTCCTGGCCGTGGCGCTGCACGGACAGATCGGCAAACGGCTGTACCGGGACCGGGGTTACTTCCTTGCCGAGGATATGGTGACAGCGGTATCTTCTGTTTGCAGGTAGAGGCCAACGGCAGACTATGGGGTTGGGCAAGGGCAAGAACGAACAGCGGCAGGATCCCTTCAGGGACGAACAGCCGGACGGATACCACTACAGCCGGCATGACCGGCTCTCCATGGGCACGGCTCCTCGATTCCGCGCCAAAGGCGGCGGCATCTTCCGCAGGAATCGAACCCTCCTGATCATCCTCCTGGATCTGGTCATCGTAATGATCCTCGGCGTGTTTCTGGTGCGTTTTCTCTACGCCCGGGTCAACGTGGCCAACCTGGAGGGGTACAGAGTCGTACTGAGGGGCATACGCACCGAAGAGGTGGTAATCGCCACCGTCACGATCACCAATACAGCAGCCGCTTCTGCAGCGCAGCAGAGCGTCTTCGTCCGCCTCTCCCTGGCGAGAAATCCCGATGAGGAGGATCTGACCTATGTTTCGGGTTTGGCTCCCCCGGACAGGGGAGGGGAGAGGATCCTGCGGGTTGCTGTACCGGTCTCCGACTCCCGGGCCTCCTCAGAGGTTCTGTATGCGGAGGTGGAAATCGGGGATTACCGCAGGCGCCTGTCCGCCGGTCTGGAGCCCTGAAGCAG
>CAZKCQ010000140.1:0-7525 GCA_964551205.1 uncultured Spirochaetaceae bacterium | reverse complement strand
TGCCCGTGCCGACATGGATCCCGTGGGTTTCCCAGATGAAGGGGTTCATGGTTGATTATTTTGACCGCTTCATCGAGGATAGTCTACAGTACCCAGGAAAGGAGGTCTCCATGCATCGTTATACCAGAATCCTGGTCCTTTTTTTGCTGCTCCTGCTCCTCACCGTGTTCAACGCCCAGGGAATCGGGGTAAGCTTTTCCTACCTCCTGCCCCGCAACGGTATGTTCTCCCACCCTGTACCTCCCCTGTCCCTCCGGGACATCGGCATCGACATCGGTCGCTACCTCAGAGTTGCAGGCTCTCTATCCCTCTACAGCATTCGCGGTATGGGTATCAAGGATGCGTCGGGAAAGCCGATCGATACGGGCGGACCCCTGGTCGGTCCTTTCCTCTCGGTGCTGGGCTCCGCCGTGGGCAAGGTCAGAGTGCCGCTCGAGCGGCTGGAGCTTGAAGCAAGCGGAGGGATCTTCAGCTGCTACAACATCGATCCGCCGTTGATGACTGGGACCCTGGACCGCTACCTGGCCACGTCAGCTCCAGCCGGCTACGAAGCGGTGACCTCCTCAGTCAGCACCGGCGGGCGCTGGGGATGGGGATGGGTGTTCGGGGGCAAGGTCATCTACTTCGTGAAGGGGCGGCTCGGTGTCGCCTTGGGCGCCAACTATTACCTCGGCGGCGGAGACCTCAAGCTGTCGGGCAGCTACGATGCGTATAACGCGGGCGCACAAGTGCTTGATGATGAGCCGCTTCCCATCACCCTGCAAGACGCCCGGCTCGATTACACCGGACTGGAGATCCTCCTGGGCGTAGAGCTCGAGCTCTGATCTACTTCCCCCTACCCGCTTCCAGCCTCGCCTTGCTGCTGCGTCGATTCAGGCGGTTGAGAAGAAAGGCAATTAGGAGGAACAACAGTGCCGCGTTGATGAACACGGCCGTAAAATCCAGATAGGCGGCCAGGACTCCCCCCAGCATCGCTCCCAGGGACCAACCTAGAGCCCGGGCGCTGCCGGTCAGGCCGAAGGCGGCGCCCCGCCTCTCCACCGGCACCTGCCGGGAAAGAAGGACGTTCATGATGGGATCGATGCCGGTGGAAAAGAAATCGGCTATAAACACGAAGGGGATCAGGCTCCACACTGTGGGGAGGAATCCCTGAGGCAACAGGAACAGTCCCGCCACACCGGCACAGACCATGCCGATAACGAACGGTCTGCCCCGATCAACCAGCCGTCCCACCACCACTCCCGCCAGCACCGCGGCAGTACCGGCTGCGGCGTTGACCAGCCCGGCCTGGGTGGCGATGCCCAGTCCGGGGGCAGCGATCTCTTTTACTAAAAGCGGATACATCGGCCTGGGGGAGAAACGGGCTACTCCGAACAGCGCAAACAGGCCCATGAAGGGGAGGATTCGCTGCTCCCGAATCAAATGGGCCAGGTCTCTGAAGATGTTGGGGGTTCCGCCGGCGCCTTGAGGAGAGAAATCCTCCCTGACCCAGATCAGGGCCACGAAGAAGGCCAGCAAGAGGGTGATCGAAGAGAGAAAGAAGGCAATCCTGAAGCCGAACAGATCGGCGATGTAGCCTCCCACCAGGGGACCGACGGCGTTTCCCGTAAATACGGCGGAGTTCATGATGCCGATGGCCAAGCCGATGCGTTTATCCGGCGTATTCGATACCACCAGAGTCAGGTTGGCGATCGTTGTCCCGGTTAAGGCCCCCTGCAGGATACGCAGTACCAGCAACAGCCCGGGAGAGCGAACCAGCCCCATGGCGAACAGGATGAAAACACCGCCCAAATTGGCCCGCAGGGTCATGGGTTTTCGTCCGAACCGGTCGGATAGAAAGCCCCATATTGGCGTCATGACCGCCAGGGATACGCCGGATCCGGCCATGAGCAGCCCGCTCCACAGTCTCAAGCTTTCAGGATCGACGATACCCATCTCCTGGATGTACAGGGGCATGAAGGGCAAGGCGAAGTTGAATCCCATCAGGGACAGAACCTGGCAGATCCAGAGTACGAACAGATTTTTCCGCCAGTCGATCACCGTCCTGCTCCATCCCGTGCATCGGCGAGCCTGCGGGCCGCCCATTCTGCCGCTTCCGCCACCAGAGGGTCCGGGTTCGAACAGTGGCGGGTTACGGCTTCCAGGAGGACCGGGTCCCGGCGGTTGCCCGCGGCCAGCAGAGCGTTGCGCAGGAGGGTGCGCGGCGTGATCCAGGATCTGGCCAGAGCGCTTCCCCGGATATGCTCCTTGAACCGCTCCGAGGAGAGGGAGAGCAGATGCCGGAGCGACAGGCTGGGGCCCAATTCACCACGCCGGGTAGTCGTACCTGCACTCAGGTCTCTGTTGTGGGGACAGACATCCTGGCAGCTCTGACAGCCGTAGATGCGGAAAGCCCAGGCCCGGCGGGCAGCTTCGGAAAAATGCAGGGGCTTTGTACACAGCGCCTGGAGGCAGCGGCTCTCATCCAGGTGACCCGCTTCATCCAGGGCGTCCACCGGACAGGCGTTCTGACAGGCCCGACAGTCGCCGCAGAGGGGGAAACGGGGATAGGCGGCAGCCGCCTGAACCGTCCCGGTGTGCTTGTCGGATCGTCGCGAGCCGGGACCCGGGATCCCGGCAACAGCGGCCGGAACGAAGAGCCCGGCGATGACGAACAGCGAGCCCATTCCGGGGATGAGAATCAGGGTGTTCTTGCCGTAGGAACCCAGACCGCTCAAAACCGCCAGCGCCTTTTCGGGAAGTGGGGAGTTGCAGAATATCCGCAAGGCCTGTTTGCTGAAACCGCAGGTCTTGCACAGGGCACGAACGACGCCCTTCATGCGCGCCACCGCTTCGGCGTAGTAGTTCCTCCTGGCGAAGGGAGCGATCAGCCCGTGAGGATCCCCCGGCCCGGAGAGGTCCTCCGCTTCCTCTCGGTAGCAGGACAGCGCCGTCATCAGGAACGTCCCCTCTCCCAGGGCAGTGATCTGCGGATGCCGGGAAACCGATTTAGGAAGGTCGCCGCTGCGAACGAACGCCGCTTTCGGGAAATCCTGTTCACGGATCAGTGCTTCGAGCTCCTCAGCCTGGAGCTCGATCTTGGAGGGGGACACGAGACCTATAGCCTCGGCATGGGCTGCGGAGCTCCGCGGCCCAACCCGTCGCGGGCGTATCCGCCGCCGTAGCCGTATAATTCAAATCCGAGCAGGAACAGAGTCTCTCCTTCCAGGGTCATTCCCAACCCGAAGTACAGATCGATGGGAAAACCCTCGTCCCTCGCGCCGGTTTTCATTTCAAGGTGAAGAGCGCCGCCGTAGCTCATCTGCAGCTGTCGATCCTGGTTGAAGGCCAGACTCAAGAACGGCACGAAGAACATGTCTCCGAAGTACAGTCCCGGATTCCAGAGACCGCCCCGCAGGCGCAGCAGCGGGATGGACAGGGTGGAATAAACAAATCCCCCCCAGCTGGCCGGTAATCCATCCGCATATCCGGGAACCGTCGGGAGTTCCCAATCGCTCAGTTTTTCGAGATCGTACAGACCCGTTGCCTGTATGGCCAGCTCGGCACCCAGGAAGAGAACCGAGGCAAATACACTGGGAAGCAGGAGATAGGCGAAGTCGGCATCAACAATATCGTGAAGACACTCCACAGCGAACCGGAACAATGCCGAAGAGCTCGCCCCCTGAAGTCCCATAACACTGTATGGCAATATAATCCGATATTCCTCCCCCCCGAATTCCCAGTGGAAGATTCCCCTGGAGCCGAGGGAGAGATAGGAAAAACCCTTTTTTAGACGCTGGTACAAGGGTAAATCAAGAGTAAGGGCCAGCTCGACAAAATCGGCCATCTGGAACGTCGAAGGAACACCCGCGGCTGCAAGATCGAGGGTTGCGCTCAGAGGGGCCAGAATGTTGGTCTGCAGGCTGGCCTCGACCTCCGGCCGCGTATGGTAGGAATCGTAGTAGCCAAGCAGAATGTACTGAAAATCCCCCAGCGCGCTGGTCCCGGCGATCCCGGCGCCGGCCTGATAGGTATTCCGGTAGGGGCCCAGGGAAAACACCGGGAAGAGCGTTCTGGGGCGCAGGGACGCCAGGTTGTCGAAGTAACCGCCCCGGCGGATTACGGCGTCGGGGATCTCCAGCTCGGCGGCGGTCGGCACTCCTGATGCCTGTTCACCGCTCGCCGCCACCCCCTGCGTCGCTTCGAAGCCGGGCACGGTGGTCGGCCGGGTCAGCGCCTTTTCCCGGTACAGATCCTCTCCATCGGTATTCAAGCCTATGTAGTAGAGAGTGCTGCTGTCCTGATCCCAGGCCGGGGAACGGGCGAAGTCACTTTTTACCGATCGACACACCACGCCGGTGTCTATCTCGTGTTCGTAGAGAGTGCGCTTTGCCCCGTAGGTGGCCGAGTAAAAGAGCCGGCCATCAGCCAGACAGAGCTCCGCTTCCTGGAAGGGTGTGTCGTGCAGCGGCTCCAGTCGGATATCCGCCGGATCCAGCCCGGACAGCGACTCACCGGTCCCCGTCCAGCCGGGAAGCAGGACCCGGTAGATCCGGGCGTTGCTCCAGTCGGCCCGGGCAACCACGAACAAATTCCGGGCATCCGCAACGATATCAGAGACCAGCAGATCGGTGACCCGCAGCGCTTCGCTTCTCACGCCTTGCCCGCCGGCCTTGGCTGCCGGATCGTGCAGCCGGATGATCGACCCGAAGGCATCCTGTCTGTCCACAGCGGTCAGGATGGCTCCGTCGGCCAGAACTTCAAAACTTCGAAACGGTTCCTTGAACAACCGGCGGACATGCCGGCTGTCCGAGTGTGAGCTGCCCGGCCTCCCGCCCCGCCGTTCAGCGTCCAGCTCCCTGCTGTACAGCACCGAGGTATAACCGAAACGGTTGTAGTAATGATTATCGTAGCCGCCTTCGATCTCCTGAAGGGCGTAGTACAGTCTTCCGGAGCGCACCCGTATCGGTCCTGTGAAGGGGGCGGAGCTGCGCAGCAACACCCGGCTGCGGCCGCTTTTCGGATCCAGATGCAGGAGCTGGTGCTGCCAGCTGGTGGAAAACGGCGCCGGTTTCACAGGAAAGGAGCGTTGGTAGTACAGTTCCCCGTCGCCGAACTCGGGACTGTGCAGCCACCAGCCGTGATCGGTGAGGGCCGCCTCGGGTCGTTTGAAGGACACGCTGGCCCGTTTCAGCTGATCCTGCCATTCCAGCCAGAGATTGCGGATCGACTCTCCGAACACCTTGCGGGCGCTGCGGTCCAATCCGGCTGCCGGCAGGGCGGGGGACAGGTAGGAGAGGATCGAAGCGCTGTAGTGGACGAAGAAACGGGCGACCTGCTCCCTGCCGAACTTACCGACCAGGAACTCGACGAACTGTCCCCCAAAAAGGTACGGGCCGGTGCCGCCGGGAAAAACATCTGAATTGTAGGTGGCCTGAACGATCGACGGAAGTCTTCCCCTCTGGGCCAGGAGCGTGGCGTAGGCAGCGAACAAGCCCTCGTTGAGCCTTCCCTCGTAGGAGGAGGTCCCCGATTCGGCCACGACACAGATCCCCTCTTTGAGCCAACCGGGGGTGTAGTTCCCCGGAGCCATGGTGTTGCCGAACAGCACCGTTAAAAGGGCTGGCAGACCTTCGGCGGCGCTGAGATGTCTCCAGTGGGTATACTCGTGCACCCCCACCAATCGCCACCAGTTCTGATGATAGCCGAGCTCACCCTCGGAGGGGGACGAGCGGAACAGTAAAATACGGTGGGAAGTCACATCGGTCAGCCCATTGCTCTCGTTCCCGATGTCCTCCAGAACGACGGCGACCCGGCGAGCCGGTGCGCCGACCAGATCCCCGGCGTAGCTGCTGTAGTACTCGAGCACCTGGAGAATCTCCCGGGCTTGCTTCTCCCGCCCGCTCGGATAAAAAACGGTGAAGGATTCGGTTTTGAGGGTTTTCCAAAGACTGAAAACCGGCAGTGAGACGAACAGACAGAGAAACAGAACGAACCAGCGTCGAAACATAGTGGTCCATGATAGCCGAATCCTCGCAGAGGGGCAATGTCCGGTGAATTGACAGCGGAAAGGGTTTTCTTTACCCTATTGCCATGAAAGGCGGCAGAAGCCCCGACGAATCCCAAGCCGGATTTTTGAATAAGCTGGCCGATCTCTTCACGGGAAGTATCGACGCCCAAAAAGAGAAAAGGCGCATGCTCAAATCCGTCTCCAGAACCCTCCGCAAGATCGGTGCCAAGTACTACAACGCAAAAACGGGAAAGGTCGAGCCGGGGCTGGCCAAGTTGATGTATGAATTTTATACGACCTTCGCTCCGGCGCAGAAGATACTGCAGCACGCCAAGTCATCCAAGGTGCTGAGATCCATCGTTATCGAAAGTGTGCTGGACAAGGATCAGCTGGCCCTCAAGGAACGTCTGAGTGAAGAGACCATCCAACAGCGAGCCAAAGGTACGGACTATCAGCACCTGGTCAACGAAATTAAAAACGAAACCAGGGATTTTTTCGCCTGTTTCGACGTCAACCGCACCAGAGAGATCAATGAGATCTACCATGCGCTGTCCATCCTGCTGAATCTGATCCACTTCGACTACCACTATTTCTTGAGAAAATTCGACCCCCACCTTCCAGAGGGAAAAACCAACTACGCTCCACGCTTCGAAAGTATAAATGCCGAGCACCTGAGTGAGGAGCTAGAGGAGTTCCTCGAGATCCTGCCGGTTTTCGATCCCGCTCAAAACTGGAACTCCCTGTGGGATATGCTTCGCACCTACCGCAACGCCGAAATCGTTGCCAAAGACGCGTGGCGGAAGCTGTTGGCCCTGATCCGCAAGCTGCGCCGAACCCGGGAGCTGGAGCTTCTGGTACAGCTCATCAAGGAAGATCCATTCTACAAACCGAAGCTCCAGAGTGAGACGACGAACATCGTCGACGATTTTTTGTCGGTAACCCGCCACCAGATCGACTCGACCCTGCAGAAAATCTCCAAACAGCAGCGCAGCCGTAAGATCCAGAATCTGTTGAAGTCTCTGTTCGGGACCTCTTCCTACAACAGGCTCATCAACTACACCGAAGAATCTAATGAACTGTTCGCGAAAAAGGGCCTGGGCGGATTTTCCCTGGCCCTGCCCCTGAACTGTCTGAATGCCTTTCTCAAAGACATCGTTCTGAGCGACCTCCGACAGCTGGTCGAACTGTTGCTCATCCCGGCAAAGTGGACGGACAATACTCCCTCCAAGCTCCTCTCCGACAGCTTCCATCAACTCCAGGATCTGTCAAAGGAGATCGACGGCTTTGACGCCAGGTTGAGCGAGGAACACGAGGAAGGGCGACGGCTTCAGGGCATGGTCTCCAGGGCCGATAAAAACCCCCAGGCTCAATACATGGCCCGCAAGAGTCTGAAAAAAATCAACGACGGGGCGCGGAATATACTGATCCGCTCCTGCCAGGCTACGATTACCCTCGGCAAGGTCCTGAAACAACTGTACGAAGACTACAAAAAGCCGAATGCGCAGATGATCCTCAACTGGCGGGAGATCAATAGCC
>CAZKCQ010000139.1:0-7543 GCA_964551205.1 uncultured Spirochaetaceae bacterium | reverse complement strand
CCTCTGGCTTCGGCGTCGATCGCCCAGGTCCACCGGGCCGTTACCCCGGCAGGCCAGGATGTCGTCCTGAAGATCCAGCGGCCCGGGATCGCGGATTTGATCCGCTCGGATTTGGCCATCCTCGCCGATCTGGCTTCCCTGATCGAGCGCTATCTTCCCAGGGCCCGTATCTACAAGCCGGTGCGTCTTGTCGATCATTTCGCCAGGGTTCTGACCCTCGAACTGGATTTCTACTACGAAGGCCGCACCATGGATCTGTTCCGGGAGAACTTCCGCCACGACTCGGGTATTCACATACCTCAGGTTCACTGGGGGCTGACTGCCAGCACCGTTCTGGTAATGGAGTATATCGAGGGGATCCGGCTCTCCGATACCGAAAAGTTGGCGGAGCAGAGGGTCGATACGCGCAAGATCGCCCTCATCGGGACGAAGTACGTGCTGGCCCAGGTATTCGATTATGCGGTATACAACGCGGACCCCCACCCGGCCAACTTCATCGTCCGTGATGACGGCGTGCTGGTGCCCCTGGATTTCGGGATGGTCGGGACCCTCGATGAGGAAATGAAACAGGCCCTGGTCACCATGCTTCTGGCGTTCGTAAAAAGGGATCCGGACAAACTCATGCGGGTGTTCTTTACCCTGGAGCTCCTGGATGAAACAGCCCGACGCACGGAGCTGAGCTACGATCTTTCCCGCCTGGTGAACTACTATCACCATATTCCCGTAGCGCATCTTTCCGTGGCCAAGATCTTTCAGGACTTGAACGCTATCATCCGCCACTACCATATAACGCTGCCTGTCGATCTGGCTCTCACCCTCAAGGTCGTGGTTACCGTGGAGAGCCTGGGCAAACAGTTGGATCCGGATTTCGATGTCATCGAAGTGGCCCGACCCTTCGTGGAGCACATTCGGTTGAGTCGGGTCAAGGAATGGATCGATCCGGATAAGATCTTCGACCTGTTCGAAGACACCAGCAGATTCCTGCGTTCCCTGCCCTACGACGCCCATGAGCTTTTAAAGAAAGCCCGCTCCGGAAAACTCAAAATTTCTCTGGACCTGGATGACCTGGATCCCCGGGTTCGGGAGTTCGATCGGTCGGTGAACCGCCTGTCTTTTGCGGTTGTCATCGCGGGTCTGCTGGTAAGCTCCTCCTTCTTCATGCGAATAGAGGGGGGCCCTCGACTTTTCGGTTTGCCGATTCTGGGGCTGGGCGGCTTTGTCGTGGCCGGCGTGCTGGGCATGTGGTTCCTCATCGGAATCTTACGCTCCGGGCGGTTGTAACACCAAGGACGTAAAAAGTTAATCGTCGCTTTTTTGTTGACAATCCCTACCCCCGAGCAGTACGTTCAGGGACACAACTCCGGCCATGACGCCTCAGAATCCGGTATAAGGGGAAAAACGATGATAAAGGTGAAGACATTTACCACCGAACTCAAACCTTTCCATACGGTACGAGAGCTGCAATCTCTAGATGAACAGGTCAACACCTTCATCTCGGAAAACAACATCAGCGCTCTGTTCTCGGTAAGCGATACCTGCACCACCGATGATTCGGGAGCCACGATTGGTTTGATCCGGGTGATCAGCTATAGGGATTGATTCCCCTTTTTAAAAAAATCATCGATTGCACAGCCGCATCCTCGCCGTGAACAGATTAAATCTTTATAGTTAGCTCCGTAGCATGTCGAAACCGCGTGGAACCACACTTCAGAGACTTCTCGGAATCGCCCTGCCCATGGTTGTGTCCCAGGCCTCGGATTCATTCATGATGTTCGCAGACAGGATGTTTCTCTCCCGGGTGGGGGAGCTGCAACTAGCGGCATCAATGGCCGGTGGCTTGACCATGTTCATGCTGAGCTCCCTGTTCGTCGGAACAGTAGGGTATGTGACGGCGGTTGTGGCCCAGTACTACGGAGCGAAACGCTACTCCCAATGCGGGGAGGCAACCTTTCAAGCGATCCTGATCGCCTTGGTCTGCTACCCGATCCTGCTGACTTTGTCCCCTCTGGTGCGGTACTTCTTTGTCCTGGCCGGACACGCGCCTCGGCAGATCGAGCTGGGGTATTTGTACTTCCAGACCCTGATCTTTGGATCGGTGTTTCTCATTCTGCGTAACGCCCTGGCGGGTTTTTTCCTCGGCATCGGACGTACCACGGTGGTGATGTTGTCGAACTTCGCCGGCATGCTGATCAACATCCCGGCCAACTACGTGCTCATTTTCGGCAAGCTGGGCTTTCCGGCTCTTGGTCTGCAGGGCGCTGCCATCGGCACGATACTGGGGAATGCCACGATCTTCCTCATACTCCTGCTGTTCTACCTGCGGGGAGCGAATCGTACGCAGTTCAACACGAACCGCTCCCTCCGCTTTCGGCCCCATATCATGCGTCGATTGCTGCGCTTCGGCATACCCGCTGGATTCGAGATGTTCTTGAGCGTGACCGCCTTCAACCTCTTCGTACAGTTCATGCACTCCTACGGCACGGACGTGGCCGCCGCGGTTACGATCACCTTCAATTGGGACATCGTCGCCTTCATTCCCATGCTGGGAATGAGTTACGCCACCACCGCCCTTGTCGGTCAGAACATCGGGGCCGGGGATCGCGAGGAGGCCAAGCGCTCGACCTACGTAGCCCTGCGCGTCGCCTGGGTGTACTCCGGGTTCATGGTTGCTCTGTTCGTCTTTGCCACCCGTTATCTGGTGGGTGCCTTCGCCTCCGGTTTCGGGGCCGGCTCAGAGAACATCGCCTCTCTGGCGATCGTGCTGCTCAGGCTGGCTGCCTTATACACACTGGCCGATTCCGCACAGCTGGTATTCACAGGCGCGCTGAGGGGGGCCGGCGACACCCGCTGGGTGATGCGCATGTCTATCGGGTTGCATTGGATTTTTTCAGGGATAGCGATCTTCCTGATCCGCTACATAAAGGCGGACCCGGTCAAGGTCTGGCTGGTGTTCATCGTCTTTGTCATGGGTCTGGGCATCGTGATGTTCCTGCGCTTCCGCGGCGGCAAGTGGCAGCAGATCGAGCTGATCCAGCCGGAGGGAGAGTAGCTCTTCCTGGTGTAGCCTCTCCTGCACAGACTGGGTAATGACGGGGTTTTGGGTTATCGCCTCTTCAGCTCTCGGTAGCGGGCTCGCATGGGTCCGGTGACGGCTTCAAAGTACAACCGATACCTCAGCGTCTTGACCACCCGTTCCAGGTATCGTTTTCCCACCATAAGCAGCTGGTCAATCCATTCGAGAGTCTCGAGTACCAATTTTGCGATGATCCTTGGGCCGTAAATCACGCCGAGGGAATCCATCAGGCTTACGACCCAGCCGATGGTGCGCTCGAAAGCTCCTACGAGAACTTTGACCAGATACAATATATACTTAATCAGCATCGACAGCTCCTCCCTCAGATTCCACCGGTTCCATCGGCTTTGAGCAAACCCCGGCCTAACAGATCCGTCAAGCGCAGGCTTCGCAGCGGGATACCCCTCTGCTCAGACAACTCGCCCTCCGGAACCGGAAACAGGCGGGCTGCCAACTCAGGCAGCTCCCCAATCTCGTGCTTACAGGCGGCATGAAATCCCAGGTTCATGGCCAGGTGAAGGAGAGGGAAATCCAGATGATGGGGCAGGCGCCGAAGCATCGACGACATTTGGGAAAACTGCTTCATAACCCAGAGCCGGCCGGCCTGAAGCTCGAAGGGGGTCATATTCTTCGGTTTGAAGACAGTTGTCGAGTGGTCGTAGTAGCGCCAGTCTTCGGTTAACAGTCGTCCCTCTTGCTTGAAGCTTCGGAATACCTCCGTACCGGGATAGGGTGTTAGCACGTTGATCGAAGCCGAGCTGATGTGATTTTTTTCGAGAAAATCCAGTGTATCGGCGAAGGTATCTTTGGTGTCACTGTCAAAGCCGAAAATCATGGAGGCATGGAAGTAGATACCGAAGTCCTTTATTTTCTGGATCGCCTCACCGATCTTGTCCACCTCTTTGATCGCCTTGCGCATTCGGTTCAACTGAGTCTGGGATACACTCTCCAGACCGAAGAACAATCCCTTGCAGCCGCTCTGGTTGGCTAACCGCATCATCTCCTCATCCTTGATGAACGATAGGGATGCCTGTCCGACCCATTTGATATTCAGCGGTTTGATGGCCTGAAACAGCTGTTTGGCGTAAACAGGATCGCCGATTATGTTGTCGTCCAGAAAGATGAAGATCTTGCCGCCGGAATCTTCAATGTCCCGAACCACGTTGCCCACCGGCACATGCCTGATCTTTCGCCCGAAGATATCATGTACGCAGCAAAACTCGCAGTTGTAGGGGCATCCCCGGGTAGTCATAACCGGGACTACGTCGAACAGTCTCTTTTTTGTATTTCTACGGTTGCCCATACCGATGTAACGATCCAGGGAGGGATAGGGGTGGTGATACAACTTCTGCAGCCTCCCCGCCTTGGCGTCCGTGACCACCTGTTCCCACACTCCCTCCGCCTCGCCCACCACCACCGCGTCGCAGTGCTGCAGCGCTTCGTCGGGCAACAGGGTCGGGTGCACCCCCCCGAGCACCACGGGCCGGCCGCGCTTCTTGTACTCCCGAGCCAGAACATAGGCTCTGGTGGCATTCGATGTCATACAGCTGATTCCCACCAGATCGCACTCTTCCTCCAAGTCTATGGTTTCCAGCTCCTCCTCGAGGATGCGCACTTCGTGTTCCGGCGGAGTCAGGCCGGCAATCAGATGCAGTGCGAGCTGCGGGATCATGAGGAACTTCGACTTCTTGAAATTCGGATCCTTACACGGGGAAACCAATAGAATTTTCATGGACTGCACCACCTGTCGTTGCAGGGAGAGGGATAGGCTCCCCCCGGATGATCGCAGGTTTTATTTGACAGACGGTGCTCAACCTGACTGTAGGTGGGATGCCCTCCAGAGGGGATCCCCGGTATTTCCTGACAGGACTTGTGTCAAATGCTCCGAAAGTACCTATACTCTCAAATAAGACCGTAGCAACCCAGAGTAACATAAATAACCTGCTAATTCAAGTAGTCGGAGGTCCACCGATTTGCTGCTAACAATGATTGACTTATCTCTATATATGCAGTATTTTCTGAACGCTTACTTTCAGCAACGGACCTCCTGAAGGAAATACTATAAATGAGGTCCGATCATTCCGAGTTTGCGATTCGTACCGGCAGGGTAAACCGACCAGACGCATGTTCTGCTCCTTTGACGGTCCTAAGCAAATAAGATGATGATGAATTTCTCTAGGAGGAGAACATGAACAAAAAACTCTATGTGGGCGGCCTGCCCTACTCCGTTACAGATGAACAATTGTCGGAGCTCTTCGAGCCCCACGGGACGGTAGAATCCGCGAAAGTCATCACAGACAGATACACCGATCGTTCGCGGGGCTTTGGCTTCGTCGAGATGAGCACCCAAGCCGAGGCCGAAGCGGCGATTCAAGCGCTCAACGGCACCGAGCTCGAGGGTCGCAGTCTGACTGTGAATGTCAGCAAACCTCGGGAGGATCACTCCCGTGGCGGCGGCGGCTCACGAAACCGCTGGTAATCCCAGAGCCAATACAGTATTAGATCAACAGGGGTCACGTCGGTTTGGCCCCTTTTTTATTAATCTCGGAAAAAGCATCCTGCAATTCGGGGCCGGTACGCTCGGAGTGAACGATCCCGCGGCCCGCCACCATCAGATTAACCGCACCGGGGGTAATGGTCTGAACACTCCCGATAGAATCCCGATGAACGATTTCCCCCTCGAACAAGCAGGTAACCGTGGCCAGGTTGATGTGGGGATAGGGAATGACATCAACACCCTTGCCGCGGGCGAAGGTAGCCGGTCCCATATGGTCGAAAAACATCCACGGCCCCACGGCCTGCCCGCCTGCGGCCGGAAGGCTGCGGCGGACCGTAAAACCGCCCAGGTCCACCATTCGCGGCTGGATAATCCGCTCAATCGACGGGGGAAAGATGTTTGATTCCTGCGCAATCTCCTCCGCCGACCACAGTACCCGCTGTTGGATTTTCAAGCAAGCCGCAGAGAGCCGGAAACTATACAAGACCGGGGGTAAGGGATAAAATCGAGATGATGACCTTCCTGGTCATAGAAGATATCAATACGCTAACCCTGATTTTGATCGTTCTAGGCGCCACCCTCTGTCTGCTCAGCTATATCCTGCGTCTGGCTGCCCACGTATTCAGCTACACTAGGGGTAGCGGTGTCATCAACTTTCGGCTGCTCCTCATCCTGACCTTTCTCGGCTACTTCGGCTGGGGCTATTGGAGCGGAGCCGATCCGGTCAAGATGAACATCCCCTCCTCTGTATCCATTCCGGTCGGTGTGACCCTGGCGGCGGTAGGATTGGGTTTGTTCCTGTATTCGGAGCTCAAGAAACACGGGGTCGGGGATGCTGACAAACTCACGACCACGGGTATCTATTCGAAAATCCGCCATCCGATGTACATCGGCCTAGTGCTGCTGCATATCGGATTTCCCTTCATAGCAAAGAGTTTCATCGCCTGTCTTTCCACCATTCTCTGGGCCGGCATCATCTCCGTCTGGACCCACTTCGAAGAGAAGAACCTGGAACGGTGCTTCGGGCAGAGGTATATCGAGTATAAGAAACAGACCTGGTTCTAATGGTTTTTAGTATTTGTCCTTGAACCGGTCACGGATTTCCTGCTCCCACCGTCGCCCCTCTTGACGGCGCAGCTTGTAGCGGTCCTGGCTGGTAAGATCCTCGCTTCGGGAGAGCTGTTCCAGCTCCCGTTTCTGTTTGAGATAGCTGCGTAAACGCTTCGGATCCAGTGTTCCCGCGGCTATCTGTTCCTGAACTGCGCAACCGGGTTCACTGCCGTGGCGGCAGTTGCTGAATCGGCACCATTCGGCCAGAAACTCGATCTCGGCAAAGGTGTCTCCAACTCGCTCCTCTTGGGCCCAAAGTTGCAGCTCCCGCATCCCCGGGTTGTCGATCACCATCCCTTTTCCGGAAACCAGGAACAGCTCGCGATGGGTGGTGGTATGGCGCCCTTTCCCGTCACTGCGCAGATTCCGGGTCACCTGGACATCACGACCCAGCAGACGGTTGATGAGGGTGGATTTTCCCGCCCCGGAGGAACCGACGAAGGCCACGGTTTTCCCTTCCTCGAAGTAAGGATCCAGCTGTTTCAAGCCCTCACCGGTCAGGGCGTTGGTACAGATCACCGGCAGGTCGAAGGATACGGTCCCGAGGTCGGCCAGCTTGATCTCCAGATCCCGGCAGAGGTCGACTTTGTTCAGGACGATCACCGGTTCCGCCCCGCCTTCGTAAATCGCCGAGAGATAGCGCTCGATCCGGCGCAGGTTGAAATCCCGATCGAGCCCCGAGACCAGAAACACCCGGTCGACGTTGGCGCAGATCAGCTGCTGCTCTACCTTTTCCCCCGCCGCTTTACGGGAAAGCCAGGTTCTTCGCGGCAGAGTAAAGTGGATGATACCCGTCCCGCTGTTGCCGGCTTCCTGCGGATCGATCTGGATCCCCACCCAATCACCGGCTGTCGGGAAATCGG
>CAZKCQ010000138.1:0-7578 GCA_964551205.1 uncultured Spirochaetaceae bacterium | reverse complement strand
ACATCGTGCGGATGATCCTCACCTCGGTGGGATACTGCATGCGGCTGACCCCGGCGAAATCCGCCCCGGCGTAGGAGCACCAGTTGCAGTTAAAGGCCAGGATCTTCTTGTCGGATTCGTACTCGGTGAAGACGTCGATTTGAGCGAGGATCTGCTCGTCCGTGAAATGACGCATGGTGATGGCGGAGAACTGGCATTCCGCTCCGCAGGTGCCGCAGCCTGTACAGGCGGCTTCCACGACCACGGCTTTTTTGTTCTCGTCGAGATAGATCGCCTGATAGGGGCAGACCTTGATGCAGGCGCCGCAGCCGGTACAGGCCCCTGCATCCACCCTGGCGGTGATCGCCTCCACCGTAACCTTTCCCCGGCGCATGATGATGTTGGCCCGGGCTGCGGCGGCGGAGGCCTGGGTGACTGAATCCTTGATGTCCTTGGGCCCCTCAGCGCAGCCGGCCAGGAAAACCCCCCGGGTCGAGGTGTCCACGGGTCGGAGCTTGGGATGAGCCACCATGAAAAAGCCCCCGGAGGTCAGCGACAGGGTCAGGAAACGGCGTACCAGATCGCTCCCCGTGCTGGGCTTCAATCCCACCGAGAGAATCGCCAGCTCCACTTCGATATCGTAGAGCTTGCTCAGCAGGGTGGATTCCCCCACCAGCCGGAGATTACCGTTCTTCAGGGGGATAATCTCCCCCGGGAGCCCGTGGATGAACTGCACCCCCGCCATTTTTGCGCGCTGGAACAGATCCTCGAATCCTTTGCCGAAGGCCCGGATGTCTATGTAGAAGACCGTAATTTGGGTATCCGGCCAGTGCTCCTTGATAAGCAGGCTGTCCTTGATCGTATTCATGCAGCAGACATTGCTGCAGTAGGGATTGGTCTTGCTGGATCGGGAGCCGATGCACTGGAGGAAAGCCACGCTCTTCGGCACCTGATGATCCAAAGGGCGGATCAGATTCCCCCCGGTGGGTCCGCCGGCGTTGATCATGCGCTCGAACTCGAGGCTGGTGATCACGTTCGCGGCCCGACCGTACTGGTACTGCGGGATCTCCCGGGCATCGAAGACATCCACCCCGGTGGCCACGACGATCGTTCCGACCTCGAAACTTTCTTCGGTTTCCCGGTCGTTGAAATCGATGCACTTACGCTCGCAGGCCTCCACGCACTTTTCGCAGACCCGGACTCCCCCCCTGTTCAGGCAAAGATCCATGTCGATCCGATAGGTGGCGGGCACGGCCTGGGCGAAGGGCAGGTAGATGGCGTTGCGGGTGGCCAGACCTATGTCGAACTCGTTGGGGGCGAACTGGGGACAGACCTCGGAACACTCCCCGCAGGCCGAACAGTCGCTGGTCACGTAGCGGGCCCGATGACGCACCGTCACGCTGAAATTCCCGACATAACCCGAGATATTGGTTACCTCCGTCAAGCTCATCAGCTTGATCCGAGGATGACGTCCCGCCTCGGCCATTTTCGGTGCCAGTATACAGATCGAACAATCCATGGTGGGAAAAGTCTTATCGATCTGGGCCATGCGCCCGCCGATCGATGGTTCTTTTTCGACCAGCATGACCTCGTATCCGGAATCGGCAAGGTCCAAGGCGGCCTGGATGCCCGCCACCCCGCCTCCGATGACCAAGGCCTTTTGAATCACCGGGATATCCACCTCCTCCTGGGCCTCGAGCAGGCGGGCCCGGGCCACGGACATCCGCACCAGGTCTTTGGCCTTCTCCGTCGCCTCCTTCTTGTCGTGCAGGTGGACCCATGAGCAGTGTTCCCGGATGTTGGCCATTTCCAGGAGATACTGATTCAAGCCGGCGGCCTGGATACAGCTGCGGAAGGTCGGTTCGTGCATCCGGGGCGAGCAGGCGGCCACCACGATGCGGTTCAGATTGTGTTCAGCGATATCCCGTTTGATCTTTTCCTGCCCCGGTTCGGAACAGGTGTACAGCTGGTGTTCGGCATACACGACGTTTTCCAGCTTGGAGGCGTGCAGGGCCACCGCTTCGCAGTCCACCGTGCCGCCGATGTTCAGGCCGCAGTGGCAGACGTACACCCCTACCCGGGGCTCTCCCGCAGCCAGGCCACCGTTTTCACTAACTCGCGTTTCGCCTGCCAATCTTTACTTCCCTTCCATGGTCGCTACACCGTGATCGTAGCCGGCCTGGAGAGCCGAGAGGTTCAGATCCTCCGTTCCCTTGGGGATCGAGTCCAAAACCGCCTTCTTCATGGATTCCAGGCTCACGATTCCAGAAACCGCCGTGATGAATCCCAGCATCACGATGTTGGCAACGATCACCCTACCCAGCTTCTCCGCGATGCCTGTAGCCGGTACCCGGTGGATCCTCTGGGAGCTTCCCTTGGGAAGGGTTTTGACCAGATCTTCGTTGACCAGCACCAGAGCCTGCTCCACGGTGTCAGGACCGTAGGTGCGGGCCGCTTCTTCGGACATCAGCACCAGCACATCCGGCACGGTCACGCGGGGATAGTTGATTCGATCCCTGGAGATGACCACATCGGCGCTGCAGGCTCCCCCGCGGGCTTCAGGTCCGTAGCTCTGCGTCATTACGGCATTCGCGCCTTCGTAGAGGGTGACCGCCTTGCCGAGGATCATACCGGCCAGCACGATCCCCTGACCGCCGAAGCCGGCCAGGCGGACACCGGTCTTTGCAACGCTTCCCATCACTTCCTCGCCTTGTTCACCACGCAGCTTTCCCACATGTCCATGAAGGTCGGCTTCTCGACATCCACAAATTTTCCGACCGCGACCCGGCCCTTGAACGGCAGCGCCGTGTTCTCCGGATCCAGCTCGGCGGCAAGGTAGGAGTTGTCCCGGTAGAATCGCATCAGATCGAGGGTGGAGCCGAGCTTGTTGCGCCGGGCGTAGCCGGTGGGACAGGGGGAGACGATTTCGATGAAACTGAAACCCCGCTTGTTCATCCCCTCGATCATCGCATCCCGCATCTCGTAGGTGTGCAGCACCGTCCAACGGGCTACGTACACCGCTCCGGCCGCCTTGGCCAGGTAGATGAGATTGAAGGGATGTTCGGCGCACCCGTACGGGGTCGTGGTGGTCCGGGCTTCCAGGGGCGTAGTGGGTCCTCCCTGACCCCCGGTCATACCGTAGTTGAAGTTGTTGATACAGATCACCGTGATGTCGACGTTTCGCCGGGCTGCATGGATGATGTGATTCCCGCCGATGGCGAACAGATCCCCGTCGCCGCTGAACACCACGACTTTCAGCTCCGGCCTGGCCAGCTTGAGGCCGGTGGCAAAGGGGATGGCCCGCCCATGGGTCGTGTGGTAGGTGTCCAGGTTGAGATAGCCGGCGGCTCTCCCCGAGCAGCCGATCCCCGAAACGACCGCGGTCTTGTCGCAGTCGAACTGCCCCTTTTCCAGGGCCCGCACGAATGCGGTGAAGGCGATACCGATGCCGCAGCCCGAGCACCAGATGTGGGGGATCCGGCCCTCTTTGAGGAATCGGTCCAGAGGATGATCGCCGTGTCCCTTCTGCCAATTCCTTTTGTCCGCCTCGAGCGCCTGCTGGGGCACCAGTTTCTGAATCAACTCAGCGCCTCCTCGACGATCGGGAAAAGCTCATCCGGTGAGAAGATGCGCCCGCCCATGAAACCTGCCAGTACGGTTTTCGCTCTTCCTTCGCTGCAACGCTCCACCTCATAGGCGATTTGGCCGGCGTTGATCTCCGCCACCACAAAGGCTTTCACTCTGCCCGAGAGCTGCCGGATCCGCTTCTCTGCAAACGGCCAGACGGTGATCAGGCGCAGCATCCCCACCTTCATGCCCCTCTTTCGCGCCTGTTCTACCACCTCCCGGGTCGTACGCGCCGAGCACCCATAGGACACCACGATCACCTCCGCATCCTCGGTGTACAGCTCTTCGGTTCGGACGATCTCATCGGCATGGTCGCGAATCTTGCGCACCAGCCGCTGCACCAGTCGCTCCTGAGCCTCCGGGGTGATCAGCGGGTAGCCGTACTCATCGTGGGTCAGGCCGGTGGCGTGGATGTGATATCCCTCTCCGGCAAACACCATGGGGGGCACTTCGTTCTCCCCCGGCAAGAAGGGGGCAAAGCCTCTCTTCAGCGGCTTGCGCCCGCGCCGGGCCGCGGGCACCAGAGACTCCGCCGAAGGGATCGTGACTTTCTCGGTCATGTGTCCGACCACCTCGTCACTCAGGATCATGACGGGGGTGCGGTACCTGTCGGCTACGTTGAAGGCTTCATAGGTCAGCTCGAATGCCTCCTGAGGGGACTCCGGAGCCAGGGCGATCACCTCGTAGTCCCCGTGGGAGCCCCAACGCGCCTGCATCACATCCTGCTGTCCGACCAGGGTGGGTAAACCCGTGGAGGGTCCTCCCCGCATGATGTTTACCAGCACGCAGGGGGCCTCGAGCATGGCGGCCAGACCGACGTTTTCCATCATCAGGGAAAAACCCGGTCCGGAGGTGGAGGTCATGGCCCTGGCTCCTGCGCAGGAGGCACCGACAATCGCCGCCATGGAAGCCAGCTCGTCCTCCATCTGGATGTACACACCGTCCACCTGGGGCAGGCGCAGAGCCATACGCTCGGCCACTTCCGTGGCGGGGGTGATGGGGTAGCCGGCGAAAAAGGTGCATCCCGCCGCCACCGCCCCCTCGGCGCAGGCCTCATCCCCATTGATGAAATGGGTGCCGGTAAGGAGTTTCAGATCACCCCTGCGCGTCCTGCCTGTCACGGATCGGCCTTTGCGATCTCGAAACTTCGGCGGTGCCGCATTCTTCTGGAGATTTTCTCGATATGAATTACATCCTGAGGTTGAAGAGGTCTGCGTTCAGCTACAGTGCAGTAGATGGCAAACTCAGGGCAAACGGTCTCGCAGAAGCTGCAGTTGATGCACCTTCCCTCATGCTTGACCCGGGGTGGGTAGTAGCCCTTTTCGTTGAACTCATCGGACTCTTCCAAGACGTCGTTTGGGCAGAACTCGATGCAGTACTTGCAGCCCTTGCAGCGGTAGTCGATGACGTTCACCTTGCCGATGACGACTTCGCGCTTCTCCGCGTCCAAGGGTACACGCCAGAAGTCCATCACTGCTCCCTCGGTAGTTAGGAGCGCTCATTATATCAACAGGGTTTCAGTGGATCAATCAGGCCGTGGTGACTTTGTGGAGCTTTACTAAACGCTGGGCAAGCAGTCTGGCTAAGAAGATACCGTAATGCGGCCGCTCTTTGATAGCGTTGATGAATGCTTCCTTGGAGATCTTGATCAGGATTCCCCGTCCCATGGATTTCACGGTGGCGGAACGGCGATTGTCCAAAAGAAAGGACATCTCCCCAAGAAAGATATCTTCCGGGGTAAGGATGGAAACCTGTTTTCCGTTGGCGATGATCTCGAATTGACCGGAAACGATATAGTACAGATAGCTGGACTTCTCACCTTGAGTAAAAACTATGTTCCCGTCCTGAAACACGACCTCCTCCTGGTCGGTGAACACCTTCGGAACCACGTTGCCTTCGTGGCTCATATGCGCGATCTCGAAGTTGGCCTCATTCCCCTTGTCGTTGTAGACCAGCTTGGAGACGTAGTGTGAGGCCATGGCGATGCCCCGCCCGTGCATTTCCTCCAACCCATCTTCCCCCGTAGCCGCCGTCTGAGCCTTCCAGTCGAAACCGTCCCCCTCATCCCGGATCTTGAAGGTCGATTTCTTGGGGGTGATCTTGTAGCTCAGGTAAACCTTTTTCTCGCAGATCTCGGGATCCTTGTTTTTCTCTCGAACCAGTTCCAGGATATCCTTGCCGCTGTTCAGCCATTCCGATTTTTCCTCATAGGAGATCTTGCAGTTCCCGTGTTCAATGGCGTTGATCAGCAGCTCCATCATTGCCAGATAGAATCGTACCTTCTGCTCGTGATCGACGAGGTTGGAGTTGAAGAGGAAGTTGGCCAGCAGGTTCGAATAGGTTACCAGGTCGAAAGGATCGTTTTCCAGGATGAACGATCCGGAGAGGTTGGCCTGAAGGATGAAATGCAGATCCCGCTGAAACAGAATGCCCCGATTCTGGCTCAAGATCCGCAGCAGCCGGGTGAAGTAGTCCTCCAGGTTGTTCTTGTGAATGACCGAGATCGTGTTGATGCCGGAAAACAACTTCAGGATCTCGTGCTCGTTCTCCTCGTCGTGGAGGATGACGAACCCGCCGGAGTACAGCCACGGATCGCTCTTGATCTCCTTGAGGATGGTTTTTAACTTAATGTACTTGTCCGTGCAGTTTATTATGATAATCTCGGGAAGTTCGTAGTTGAGATGCTGGACAATCCGGTTCTTGTCGCGCAGGTAAATCGGGACGAACTCATCGCCGAACTCCGTGCAGATCTGCAGGATGACCTTGTTCGTCTTGTCGTCGGTACTCAGGACCGCAATATTGCCCATCCAATCCCCGTAGCTAATTTTATTAAGAATGTGTCACTATTAGTGTATAGTATTTGCGAATAAAATTCAGCCTACTCTATTCTTTCGGTTCGATCCGTCTTAATCAATAGAGCGGGGACGGAGTCCGCGCGGCCGCGGGCGATACAAGGCACCGGCATGGAATTTCCGGACGGGGACGGCCAGCCCATTTGCACGACTTTCACGCAACGATAACACGAATTCAGCGTGGCGTGGAAATTCCGCCCGGAAAAAGGTATACTTTTTTAATAAGGGAGGAGTTACGCATGAAACGAGCGGCTACGATTATCCTGTTAATAGCTATAACCGCGATGCCTCTGGTTGCAGAGGATCTGCTGGTGGAATACCTGGAAGGGACCCTGGAAGTAAAGGAGGGTTCGATCTGGGCCGAGTTGTACATCGGAGACATGGTTGCGGAGAACAGCCTGATCCGTCTCTCCGACCATGGCTTTGCCGAGCTCTCGACCCGAAACGTGACGGTCACTCTAAGTGATGACGGAACCTACGATACCCAGAGTCTGCTCCGTTCCGGACAGAAGGTCGCCTCCTGGAACATCGGGGGCGTGGTCAACTCCAAGCTCTCCAAGCTGATCAGCCCCGTACAACAGGGGGAGACCGCGGTCATGGGTGTCCGCGGGGCTGCCGCGGACCAGGGTGAGCTTACCTGGGTCGAAGAGGGCGGAGAGTTCATGGAGAAGGGAAAACAGCTTCTCGCCAACGGCCTGTTCGAAGAAGCGATTCCCGTGTTCAAGAACGGAGCCGACTGGGCGCTGACCGAGGACGAGCGCTCCGAGTACCTCTTTTATGCGGCTTACGCCCATTCCCTCAAAGGGGACAACGCCGTGGCCTTGATTATGCTGGAAGACATGGCTCTAAAATCGGATGCCGCCATCTTTACCGATTACGTGCTGCTGAAGGGAAAGCTCCTGATCGAAAACCTCGCCTTCGCCGACGCCCTGGATCTGTTCTCCGAGTACCTTGCGCACCCCGACATGGGAGAAACTACCCAGGTTGTATACTTTCTGTCGGCTGTGTGCCACCAGGGACTGGACAACAGAACCCAGGCACAGAAGTCCTTGCAGGACGCGATCAAGATCGACGCCTCATCCGAGTACGGGCAGGCCGCCCAGCGCATGATGGGGAGTTT
>CAZKCQ010000137.1:0-7611 GCA_964551205.1 uncultured Spirochaetaceae bacterium | reverse complement strand
TTGTTTACGGGTCCCTGATGGCGGGCCAGGCGATAATCGCGGAGGCCGGATTGAGTTTCCTGGGGATCGGGGTAGTCACGCCCCAAGCGGCCTGGGGATCGATGTTGCGGGCCGGTTATGCCTTTTTTCGCGTTGCCCCTTGGGTCTCGATCTTTCCGGGGTTGGCAATATTCCTCCTGGTATTGGCCTTCAACTTCCTGGGGGACGGTCTTAGAGATGCCCTTGACGTGAAATTGGTGGAGACCAAAGTTGGCTGAAAGAATCCTGGATATTATCGACCTGAAAACACAGTTCTACACCCAGGAAGGCATCGTCAGGGCGGTAAACGGCGTTGATTTCTATGTGAACAACGGGGAGACGGTTGGTGTGGTCGGTGAATCAGGTTCGGGAAAAAGCGTTACCGCACTCTCGATCCTGAGGTTGATTCCCCAGCCCCCCGGCAGAATCGTCTCCGGAGACATAATCTTTGACGGAAAGAGCCTCATGAGCCTCTCGGATGAGCAGATGCGGGACATCCGCGGGAACGCCATATCGATGGTTTTCCAGGAACCGATGACTTCTCTCAACCCGGTGTTTCCGATAGGCAGGCAGATAGCCGAGACGCTGCAGATCCATCAGGGGATGAGACGCAGAGCAGCGGAGAGGGAGGCCGTCGAGATGTTGAAAGCGGTCGGTATCCCCTCAGCCCTCCAGCGGTCCAGAGAATACCCGCATCAGATGAGCGGGGGTATGCGGCAGAGGATCATGATAGCCATGGCCTTCGCCTGTAACCCTAGACTCCTCATTGCCGATGAACCGACCACGGCGTTGGATGTCACGATCCAGGCTCAGATACTGAACCTGATGAAGGCGATGAAAGAGAAGAACGGAAGTTCAATACTTCTCATCACCCATGATCTAGGAATTGTAGCGGAAAACGTACAAAGGGTGGTGGTGATGTATGCCGGCGCGATCGTCGAGATGGCGGACGTGAAATCTCTTTTCCGCTATCCGCAGCATCCCTATACGCGGGGACTGCTGGCTTCCGTGCCGAAGCGGACGATCGATAATTGGAAAAAGCCCTTCAGGACGATCAAGGGAAGAGTACCCAGCCTGATGAATCTTCCTCCGGGATGCGCGTTCAAGAACAGATGTATCGACTGCAGCAGTGAAAGATGTGTGTACGAAAAACCCGCATTCCAACAAATCGATGAAGGACATTGGGTGAGGTGCTGGAACGTTTGAATATCCAGGTTGTGATCAGTCGATGAAGAATCAGAGAGCGGAAGAAAATATAGTAAGCACAGAGAATCTGAAAAAGTACTACCGGGTGAAAGGGGGCCTGCTCTCTGCGGGAAGTTCCGTAGTTAAAGCTGTAGACTCTGTTGACCTGAATGTAGGATTGGGAGAAACCCTGGGACTCGTGGGGGAAAGCGGTTGTGGCAAGTCCACTCTGGGTCAGCTTATTCTCAAATTGGAGGATCCTTCTGATGGACAGGTGTTCTTCAGAGGCAAAGCGATCACAGGCAGAAGTCCCCGCATGCTTAAAAGATTCAGGAGGGAAATTCAGATCGTTTTTCAGGATCCGATAGCGTCCTTGAATCCCCGTCGAACGGTGGAGAGTATCCTTCTGGATCCGTTTGTGATCCATGGCCTGGGAACAAAACTCGAACGACAGAAGTGGGTGGCTGAACTGCTGGACAGCGTGGAAATGACGGAGGAAGCCTTGAAAAGATATCCCCACGAATTTTCAGGCGGCCAGCGCCAGAGGATCTGTATTGCCCGTGCCCTGGCGTTGAATCCGGCTTTTATTGTCTGTGACGAAGTGACCTCGGCACTGGATGTCTCCATCCAGGCTCAGATACTGAATCTGCTGATGAAACTGCAGACCCGCCTGCACCTCACCTATCTGTTTATTTCTCATAATCTGAACGTCGTAAAGCATATCAGTGATAGGGTAGCGGTAATGTACCTGGGTCGAATTGTAGAAATAGCCCGGGTCAGCGAGCTGATGGGGGAGCAGGTACATCCGTATACCGCCGCCCTGTTGTATGCCAATCCCGATCCTGATCCGTTCCTGGAAAAGGAGAAGATAATTCTAAAAGGTGAAATCCCCAGTGCCATCGATCCGCCTGCCGGTTGTCATTTCCATCCGAGGTGTCCGCGACGTTTGCCGATTTGCGACAAACAGGTACCGGAGTTGAAGGAGCATGGGACGGGACATTTTGTTCGCTGTATTCTTTTTGAGTAGTAAAATTGAATCGAGTTTGGAGGATAGGATGAAAATAGCCGTCGGGCTGGGAAGTCCGAATATGTGTAATCTCGCGGATACGGTGACCCAACATCTTCGATCAAAAGGGATAGAACCAATCCTGTGCGGCACCCTGTCGGGGAAACCCACGGACTACATAGACGCCGCCATCGAGCTGGGAGAGCTCATTATGAAGGGTGAATGCGACCAGGGTATTCTTTTCTGCAATACCGGGACGGGGGTAACCCTGATCGCCAACAAGCTGCCCGGCGTGCGCGCGGCTCTGTGCCCCGATGCCTTTTCCGCCAGAGTCGCACGGCAGGCGAACAACGCCAATGTGCTGGTGTTGGGAATCCGCCTTACCGGTGAAAAGCTAGCCGTGGAAATCGTGGAGGAGTGGTTTCGCAGCGAACCGGCGGATGCCTCGGATCGCTGGAAGGAGTTCCACAGGCGCACCGACGAGATCGAAAAGAAATACCGTTGCGGAGGGGAGTAAACAATGGGAAATGAGAGGATCAGGGCTTTTGAATCAACCGTGTGGTTCCCGGTAAAGAGGAAAGAGAAACCAAGGGAGTGCGGTCTGACCTGGTTTCTGGACTGGGGAGCGGGGATCTCATATTTGGGGGAGATGCTCGATGCTGTCGGCGATCACCTCGACCTGGCCAAATTACCGGCGTTGTCTGCAGGACTCCAGCCTTTGGATTATCTAAAAGAGAAAATCGCCCTCTACCGGAAGCATGATATAAAACCCTTTATGGGGGGTATGTACCTGGAGGCCGCTCTTATCTGCGGGAAGTGCGAGGCGTTCTTGAAGGAAGCCCTGAACTTGGGTTTTGAGGTGATGGAGGTTTCCGAGAGCGAGAGCAGGATGATCCCATCGACGAAAATCAGCCTTGTCGAGATGAGTGCTCGCCTCGGTTTCAAGGTGATGGCGGAGTTGGGGCCCCACTACGCCAAAGCCCCATACGAGCCGAGGGAGGTTATCCGCGAGTCAAAAAAATATCTGGAGTCGGGAGCATGGAAAGTGATTCTCGAATCCGATGTAATCGAATTCATGCAGCCTTGGAACGATGCAAAGAGTGGAGCCACCATGAAGGAGATTATTGATGAAATCGGGTACGAAAATCTGCTTTTCGAAATATCGGATAATATACGCACCTGCCAGTGGTTCATACTGCACTATGGCCCCGATGTGAACCTTGCCTTGAACAAAGGACCTGTTGCTCAACTTCCCGAGGGAGTGATGACGGTGGAACACATCCGACGGGGGTTGTTGATGCCGGACACGTGGTATGGGAGATTTACCTCGCTATAGGTGGAGATTGAATTGTGGACAATCTGCTGAATGAGAAAAGGGCGATAGATCCGTTTGGAAGAGTCGGTGGCAGGAAGAATTGGTCCGTTTTGGACTATGAGAGGCAGGAGCAGTTCATGAAGACGATACACAGCCAGCTCCCGCTTTTTGTAAAAGTCCATCAGGCCTGGCTGCTGATGCTGGCAAAGCAGGGCATTGTCAAGGAGGAGCGTGCAGGCAAGATCATGAAAGCCTTGGAGGAAATCGATGAAGAAGGCCTGGAAGAGATGCTCTCTAATTGGAATCCGGCCAGCTGGGAGCCTCTGGTGCAGCTGGAACAGTATCTCACGTCGAAAGTCGGTCAGATAGCCAGCGATCTGAATATTGCTCGGACAATCCCACCTCCCTTCTACAGGATGGAGCTGATACCCCTTCTTCTCGAGGTGATCGATGAAACGATCGGGTTTCTCGTTATGCTCCTGGACAACGCGGAGAAGCATATCGATACGGTGATGCCGGGGTATACCCATCTGCAGCATGCCCAGCCCATGACTTACGGGCACTATCTGGTCGGTGTGCATGACCCTCTGTTCAGGGCTCTAGGTGAACTGGAGACTGCATATGCAAGAACGAATCAATTCGAGCTTGGCTGCGGCGCTCTATCGGGGACCAGCTTCAAGATAGACCGGGCGTACCCGGCGCAGCTGCTCGGCTTTGATGGGATCCTGGAGCATTCGAATGATTCGGTGGCAGCGACTGATTTTCTTATCGATATACTGGCAGCTATAACCAACTTGTTCATCCCTCTAAGCAGGGTAGCGAGTGACCTCGATATTTGGTCATCCTTCGAATTTTCCATGGTTGAGGTCGCCGACGAGATGTGCAATCCGTCCAGCATGATGCCTCAGAAGAAAAATCCGGCTTTATTCGAGTTCTGTAGGATGACCCTTGGCAAGATTCTGGGCGCGTACTCTGAAATTGTCTGCGGAGCTCATGGGACGCAATATGGTGATGTAATTGAAATGAGGGAACTTTCCTACTCGATACATCCAAGGCTGCAGGAGACGGTAAAACAGCTGCGTATAATGAACAGGGCTATCGATACCCTGATCGTGAAAGATGAGAGGATGCTGGATTTAGCCCGGAGAGGTTTTTCCACCGCAACCGAGCTTGCTGCGGTGTTGTACCGCGAGTCTTCGGTTCCGCTGCGGATGGCTCACGGAGTTGTGGCTGAGATCGTTCGGAAAATGATAAGCGAAGGTAAAAGCCCGCAAGATATTACGCCGGAGGTTGTCGAGCAAGTTTCCCGCGAGCTGCTGGGGGAAGGGATCAAGCTGTCGGCGGAGGTGCTGCAGTCGAGCATAAACCCGGTGCGGTTTGTGGCAGCTCATGATTCATTTGGCGGTGTAGCTCCCCCGACGGTTGCGGGGATGATCTCAGAGAGACGCAAGAGACTCGAGGCGTACCGGAGAAGACAAACCGAAAGAATAGAAAAACGAACTTGCGCCGACCGTGCCCTTCGGGAAGCGGTGGAAGTTTTTCTTGCTGAATCATAGAGAATACACCTCCAACCGAAAATCCTGATATAATACCTACGCCAATGAAAGAATCTTCGGCGGTCCTCGAGCACCTCACCCGCGAGTACGGTGAGCCGATCAAGGACCCCCTGTGGAAAAACATCACCCTGTCCCGCGGATTGCTGGAGGTCGCCTCCCACAGGGCCTTTCAGAAACTCAATGGGATCAAGCAGCTGGGCCCCACCTATTTAGTCTATCCCGGTGCCACCCATACCCGCCTTAATCACAGTCTGGGGGTATTCCACCTGGCCCGGAGGATGATCGTGAATCTGCTTGGGGGGGGCAGCTCTACCCGTACGGCTGCAGGATCCGCCGATCCGACCGTACCTCAGCTCAGCCTGGAAGGCACCAAGGCTTTCCTCTGTGCCTCCCTTCTGCACGATCTCGGTCATTATCCATACGCCCACTCCCTCAAAGACGTAGGGCTACGCAGTCACGAATCCCTGACGGCCGAGCGGATCCTCCAGGCGGATTTGTCCACTCTGATTAGCGAGAAGGTGGGGGCGGATCCCCGGTTGGCGGCCGCGATCGTGGATTCCTCTCTGTCCCACGAAAGCAAAGACCTGGTTTTTTTTCGCAATCTTCTCTCCGGTGTGCTCGATCCTGACAAGCTTGACTATTTGAATCGGGACGCCTATTTCTGCGGTGTGCCCCACGGCATTCAGGATGTCGATTTCATCCTGGCCGAGATCCGGCCCCGCGCCGACGGACTGGCCGTGACGGAGAAGGGACTGAGCGCGGTGGAGAGTATCCTGTTCTCCAAATACCTGATGTACAAAACCGTGTACTGGCACAAAACCGTACGCATCGCCACCGCTATGATAAAAAAAGCGGTTCTTCTGGCACTGCGGGAGGCTGTGCTTCAACCCGAGGATCTTTACTGGCTGGATGATTACGAGTTTTCCTCCCTGACCGAGAAACACGCTTTTGCCCCTCTCCGGCTGATCCGCCGGGTCATCGAACGGCGGCTGTACAAGCTGGCCGCCGCTGTTCCCTTCGATGCCGACAACCCCCTGCATCGGCAACTCCAGAATGTGCACGACCGTCTGGTCTTTGAGGAGGACTTGGGTAAAGCGGTTGAGAAGCTTGTGGGCAGAAAGGTGCCTGCTGAAAGCCTGATCATCGATGTTCCCGAGCCGATCAATTTCGAGATCAATCTTCCTGTTCTTCAGCCCGAGACCGGCGAGGTAACCGTCTACGAACATTCCCGCAGCGTGTTCAACCGCGACAGTGTGCGTTCCTTCGTGCACTCACTGCGAACCATTTCTCTGTTCACCGAGCAAGCCGATGACCTTGACCGCACTTTGGAGAAGATCGGCGCCAGGAAGATCCTTCAAAGGGGAATGGGGTAGAGCCTTGTCGAGCGTTGTTTTATCCCCTATCGCGGCCCGGCGGATGAATGTGTTCATCAAGAAAGTGGGGCGCGGAATCAACAGGCATCGGATGATCGAACCGGGGGAGAAACTCCTGATCAGCGTCTCCGGAGGGAAAGATTCCCTGGCGCTCTGTCTGGCCCTGTCCGAACGAAAAAACTGGGTGCCCATGGATTATGAGCTTCACGGCCTGTTCATCGACTGGCGCGAGTATCCCGCCGGAGCGGAGAATCGCAAGCGGCTGCTGGAGTTCATGGACTCACTCGACATTCCCTGCCGGATTGTGGAGGCCGGCATCTACCCGATCACCTACGACAAGCCCTTCAACTGCTACATCTGTTCGCGGAACCGCAAACGGATCCTATTTGAGGAGGCGAAGCGGCTGGATCTGCACAAGGTCGCCGTAGGCCATCACCTGGACGACATCATCGAAACAACGCTGATGAATCTGTTCTTCAAAGGGGAGATCGCCACGATGCTCCCCGTACAGGATTTTTTTGACGGACAGATCAAGATCATCCGGCCGATGTGCGAAGTTGAGGAAAGAGATGTCCTTCGTTTGCAGAAGATCTATCCCCTTCCGGTATTCGATATAAACTGCCCCCGGAAGCCGGACAATCAACGGGCATTCTTCAAAGATCTGATCAGACAGGTCAAGCGGAAAAACAAGCACGTGAAAGAGAATCTGTACAACGCCCCCTGGCGTATCAACAGGGATTACCTGCCTTGAGCCTCACCGCGTACTTATCTGAAACTTCTGAAACCGGCCGCCTTGAACCGAGGCGGTTTCTTGAACTACATTAGAGCCCGATGAGAATCGCCGTACTCAGCGACGTGCACGCAAACAAAGAGGCCCTCAGGGAAGTGGAGCGCAGCCTCCGGGATCTGGCGGTGGACGCCATCCTCAACCTCGGGGATGCGGTAGGGTACAACGCCGATCCGGATTACTGCACACGCCGGCTGGCGGATCTCACGGAACTGACGGTGCGGGGAAATCACGACAAGACCGTGGCCAACCCGACAAATCTGGATTGGTTCAACGAAGTGGCTCGATCGGCGATCCTCTGGACCCGACAGGCGATGAGCGCTAAAAGCCTGCAAATTCTCGATTCCCTTCCCAAGGGACCGAGAGTCGTG
>CAZKCQ010000136.1:0-7613 GCA_964551205.1 uncultured Spirochaetaceae bacterium | reverse complement strand
GCATGGTCTCGAAGGAAACGAATCAAGATCCCCGGGTCGAGAAAGCCAGAATGCAGCTCGGCTCCGGCGGCGCCCGCTATCGAAAAGAGTTCGACGAGCTGTATCAAAAGGTGTATGCGGAAAAGCAGAGCGCCTTGGCACAACAGTTCGATTCGATCCACTCGGTGGAGCGGGCTCGGGAAGTAGGATCGATCGATGATATCATCACCCTGGCGCAGCTGCGCCCCTACCTGGTGCGCAAGGTGGCCGAGGGGATGAAGCGCTTCTCCCCGCCGGGCAGCCGATGAGAGGCCGTAAATTCCATAAATCGGCCCTGATTCTGCCGATCACTCTGGTCTTCTATACGGCGCTGATCGTAACGACCTTCAGCATGATCTTCTACGCCAGGGACGTGTTTCAGGCATCCTCATCCCTGATCGGCTGGCTGGCCGCCCTTCCCTACCTCTGCTACTTCAGCGGCTGTTTCCTGTTTCGGCCGTTGTACCGGCTCCTTTTGCCCAGGCACTCCCTGATCCTGGCAACCGCCGCCTCGGGGGTCCTGCTGGCGGGCATGCTTCTGGCAGGCTCCCTGCCTCTGCTCTTTGTCCTCTACGGGCTGTTCGGCTTCTCCCTGTCCCTGTTCTGGCCGCCCCTGATGGGCTGGCTCTCCTTCGGGAAGGAGGAACGGGTGCTCAACACCACACTGGGCGGTTTCAATCTCTCCTGGAGCGGGGGAAACATCATCGCTCCGGCTATAGCGGGTTTCCTGCTGCAGATGGGCATCGGCGTACCCTTCAGGGCGGCCGCGGTCATCATGGCGGCCGTCTGCCTGACCGTCCTCACCGCCTCTTTCGTCGTTCCGGGAATCCGGCAGGATCGACAGAGAGAGCCGCTGCGCAGGGGCGAAGAAGCGCTCGAAGATCGCAGTACCCCTCTGCGCTACCCGGCCTGGATCGGCCTGTGCGCCTCCTACGTGGTCCTGGGAATCACCATGAGCGCCTTCCTTTTGTACCTGCGGGAGGAGATCGGACTTTCGGAAACGCGGATAGGTTTGCTGATTCTTTTCCGCGCCCTGTTCTCGACCCTCGGCTTCATCATCCTGTCCCGGTTCTCATTCTGGCATTACAAATCCCGGCTGATGGTCCTGGGTCAGGGATTAATCATCGCGGTGGTGGCACTGATGATCGCTCTGCGCACCTTCTTCGGCTTCTCCCTGGCCATGGCCCTGTTCGGCCTCCTGTTCGCCTTGAGCTACAACAACAGCCTGTTCCACGGCGTCAGCGGTAGCAGCCGGCGGTCGACCCGCATGGCTGTTCATGAGGGCCTGCTGACCGCGGGCATGGTCGCCGGTTCGGCTATCGGGGGCATTCTCTACCAGAGCGGCGGGTTCGCCCGGGTGCTGGTGTTCGCCTGCACCGTGGTGGCGGCCGCTGCTGCGGCCCAGGCCGCCCTGGTCCTGATCTTCCGCAAAATCAGTACGAGCAGCGCAGATTGAGGCGGATGCTCCCTTGGCATCCAGCCGCAAGAAAAAAGCACGTGCATCACGCTTTACACGACGGGAAGATTTTGTTACATTGGGCAACTGTTCGACCATAGAAACCGATAATTCAGCATAGTATAGAAGGAAAACGTACAATGGCACGCAAGTGTGATATCTGCGGAAAACAAACAGTTACGGGCAACAACGTCAGCCACGCCCACAACAAGACCCGTCGCGTGTGGAAGCCCAACATCCACAAGGTCAGGACCGTTGTCGGCAAGACCCACACCACCCTCAAGGTCTGCACCCGCTGTCTGCGCAGCGGCAAGGTGGTTAAGGTCTAGTTCTCATTTATTATTTGTACAAGTAACACGCTACTCGGTGGGAATCGTTTAGATCGATTATCGCCGGTTCTGCTTCTTTGCAGATGGGCATTACATGTTGACAGCGCGTGTGAAAACGGCAGCCGGGCGGTGGATTGACGGGACTCGGAACATCGCCCATGAGTATTTGCCCTCTCTTCCGTTTTTTTGGATCCGGAATAGGAATCGCCGATAACAGCGCTACAGTGTATGGGTGCTTGGGATCGGAAAACAGTGCCGCTTTCGGTGCGGTTTCAACAAGCTTACCCAGGTACATGACAGCTACTCGGTCGCTGATGTGTTTGATCACACTCAAATCGTGAGCAATAAACAACATGGTAAGACCGAACTCCTCCTGCAGGTCTTTGAGGAGGTTTATTATCTGGGCTTGAATTGAAACATCCAAAGCGGATACGGACTCGTCGGCCACAACGAACTCGGGGTTGGTAGCCAGCGCTCTGGCTATGCCGATACGCTGGCGCTGGCCGCCGCTGAACTCGTGAGGATAGCGATTTATCTGGTCGGAGGACAACCCTACCTTTGCCATCAAATCCATCACTTTCTTTCGTTGTTCGCCTTTGGCAAGCGTCTTGTGAACCTCCATCGGCTCGGCAATTGCGCTGCCGATCGTCATTCTTGGATCCAGGGAACCAAAAGGATCCTGGTAGATTATCATCATCTTCCTTTTTATTCGAATTAAGTCCCTGCGTTTGATGTGGGTAATATCCTCGTTGTCGTAGAAAACCCTGCCTGAGGTAGGTTCGTGTATTCTCAAGATCACCTTTCCGCATGTAGTCTTTCCGCAGCCCGATTCTCCTACCAAACCAAGTATTTCCCTGCGAGCTATGGAAAAACTGACATCATCCACGGCACGAACAGCTTGCTTTCGTCCGCCGATTACACTCCCGGCCCAGAACCATTTCTTGAGGTTCTTAACTTCTATCAGATTCCCCACGGTTCATTTTCCTCTGTACAGATGGCATTTCACAAGGTGTTGATCGCTAACGGAAAGCAGCGCAGGCATTTCTTTCAGACAGGTGTCGAAACAGAACTCACAGCGATTCTGGTATGGACATCCCGGCGGTAAGTCAATCAGGTTCGGCACCATACCAGTGATTGTATCGAGTCGTTTCGTTTCAACATCCAACCTTGGTATGGATTTGTATAGACCTTTTGTATAAGGGTGGAGGGGGTCCTCGAACAGTGTGTGCACATCGGCGTATTCAACTATGTGGCCGCAGTACATGACGGCGACGTACTCCGACATTTCCGCTATGACCCCCAGGTCGTGGGTAATAAGGAGGACGGAAGTATTAAACTCGGTCTTCAAATCATTGATCAACTGGAGAATCTGGGCTTGGATCGTCACGTCCAACGCTGTAGTTGGTTCGTCGGCAATGAGCAACACGGGATTGCAAGCCAAAGCCATGGCAATCATGGCTCTTTGACGCATACCTCCGGACAGCTCATGTGGGTAGTTGTCAACTCTCTTGTCCGCATCGGGAATACCAACGGTAGACAAGACCTCAATCGTTCGTTGACGTGCTTCTTTTTTGCCGAGATTCTGATGAATCTGGAGTGTTTCAATAATCTCTTGCCCGATCGTAAATACTGGATCGAGAGAGGTCATGGGTTCTTGAAAAATCATCGATATTTTCTTGCCCCTGACGTCTCGCATTTTCCTATCATCCAAATCCAACAGGTTCTTTCCTTCAAACAGTACCTTTCCGCCCACAATTTTACCTGGTGGATCGGCGATCAGCCTCATAATCGAAAGAGCAGTGACGCTTTTACCGCATCCCGACTCGCCTACGATTCCCAGGGTTTCTCCACGATTGATCTGCAGGCTCACGCCGTCCACCGCTTTGACCGTGCCGTCATGGGTAAAGAAGTGGGTCTTCAAATCTTCGATCTTCAGTAGCTCTTGCATAGGATCTTCACGTCTTCAGCCGGGGATCCAGCGTATCCCGAAGGCCGTCTCCTAGGAGATTCAATCCAAGCACGGACAAGAGAATGGCAACCCCGGGAAACGTTGCGGCCCACCAGGCGCCTCCAACGATGTAGTTGTAGCTTTTGGAAAGCATCGCTCCCCACTCGGGTGTAGGAGGCTGGGCACCCAGCCCCAAAAATCCGAGAGCCGCTGCATCAAGAATCGCCGTAGCCAGCATCAGAGTTCCGTAGACAATGACGGGCGCAACGCTGTTGGGAATAACGTGACGGAATATAATTCTAAGATTCGAGGATCCTACTGCTTTCTGAAACTCGATATATTCCATTTCTTTGATGTACAGGACGGAACTTCTGATGATTCTCGCCATTTGAGGTGTATAAACCACTCCTATCGCAATCATGGCTTTATCCAATCCCTGTCCGATAACCGCTACGATTACGATCGCCAGCAGGAGAGCTGGAAAGGCAAACATTATGTCCACGAATCTCATGATCAGGGAATCGACCCACCCGCCGAAATAGCCGGCGATTGTGCCGAATAGGATACCCAGAACCATTGCGATGGTCACCGCAACGAATCCGGCGCTCAGGCTGACTCGCGCGCCATATATAATCCGGCTGAGAACGCATCGACCCAAGGCGTCGGTACCCAGAGGCATGCCTTTTACCCCCTCGTCACTCCAAAAGCCCGGCTTCAATTTGAACTCGAGTTGGGGGGGAGATGGATTCGGATCGTTGGGCGCAATAATTCCCGCCAACAGCGCACTCAGTACGAGGACCACCAGAATTCCGAAACCGAACATTGCCGATTTGTTCTCCCGGAGTCTGCGAAAGAGCTGTCCTGCTTGTTTTGTCGGCTTCTGTTCCACCTGCAGTTCGCTCCTACTTGTACTTGATGCGGGGATCGATGTACACGTACAGCACATCGGCGACCAAATTGACGACAACAAAAATCAGGGCAAAGAACATGACGCACCCCTGGACAACCGGATAGTCCCTCATGCCGACCGCCTTTACCACGTATCTGCCGATGCCGGGCCAGGCAAATACGGTTTCCGTGAGCAAGGCTCCGGCTAGTAGCAAACCGAAGTTCAGGGCAATGACCGTCACTACCGGGATCATGGCGTTGCGAACTGCATGCCGGTAGATGACCAGCCGTTCAGACAATCCCTTTGCCCGCTCCGTCCTGATATAATCCTGCCGCAATACCTCGAGCATGCTGGATCTGGTGACCCTGGCAACCGTAGCCATGGGGATCGTACCCAGAGCTACAGAGGGAAGAATCAGATAACGGATCGAACTGATCAGTGCCCGAAAGTTCAGGGTAATGATGCAGTCCAATATGTAGAATCCTGTTATCCTGGTGAAAGGAATGAGCGTATCTATACGGCCGCTGATCGGCAACCAGCGCAGGAAAACCCCGAATATCATCATCAACATGATGCCCAACCAGAACACGGGCATAGAGACGCCGAACAGGGCCACTCCCATTGTCGCGTAGTCCAGGGCTGAGTACTGCTTGGACGCAGACACGATCCCGGCTACCGAGCCGACACCGATGGCCAGGATCATGGCGCAGAGGGTTAATTCTACGGTGTTTGGAAACCGTTCCAGGATTTCAGTGGTGACCTGCTCGTTAGACACGATGGAACGCCCCAAATCCCCTCGCATCGCCTGTTTGAGCCAGATCCAATACTGAACAGGAAGGGGATCATTCAGTCCGTATTTTTCCCGAATCCGTTCCAGGGTTTGTATCGTGGCGTGCTCCCCTGCGATGGTCCGAGCCGGATCCCCCGGAGCCAGATGAATCAGGGAAAAGGCGATGATGGAAGCCCCGAGCAACACGGGAATCATCATCACCAGTCGTTTAAAAATGTACCATCCCATTACAAGCTTCCTGCTCCAGCTATTTGACGATTCCGTATAGCAAGGGAGGGGTGAGAATCACCCCTCCCTTGAGGTCTGAGTCAAAGAGAGTTGCAAGAGATATCCGTCTACTCCAGAGTTACCGGATAGAAGAATTTCCGGGAGGTAGGATGCAGCACATATCCCTTCACGTTTTTCCTGAATGCCAGGTTCTGGTTTGCATGGGCGATGAAGACCCAGCCGGCATCTTCGTGGATCATCTCCTGGGCTCGTTTATAGTGCCTGGCCCGTTCTTCGACGTCGTAGGTTCTCACGGCGGCAGTCAGCTCTTCCTGCAGCTCTGGACGCATGATGAACGCGTAGTTGCCGGCGGCTCCAATGTTGGCCGCATTCGGACCATAGAGAACATTCATGAAGTTGTCCGGATCGCCGTTATCACCGGTCCAGCCGAGCAGACACATATTATGCATCCCCGACTCGGTCTCCTGCAGATAAGTACCCCAGTCGACCTGGTAGATACTCACATCGATACCCACGGCTCCGAGATAGCTCTGGATTGCCTCGCCGATCTTGGGGGGATCAAACATGTACGGCCTGGAAACCGGCATTACATGCAGCTGAACCTTGAATCCATTGGGGTAGCCGGCTTCGGCCAGAAGTTGCTTCGCCTTGGCCGGATCGTACTCGTAATCTTGGATAGCATCGTTGTAGCCCAGCATAAAGGGGGGCATACCGTTCTTGGCCACTGAAGCGGTTCCCAGGTACAGGTTGTCGACGATCGATTTCTTGTCAATAGCGTAGTTGATAGCCTGGCGCACCTTTACTTTAGTCAGGGGTTCAAGATAGCCAGGAGTCTTGTCCGGTCCTTCGCCGGGATCCCGGACACCGTTCCCATTGTCGTCGATGTATCCGTAGCCCGTATTCATGGCCATGTAGCCTATGTTCATCCCGGGCTCGCTTCTCAAAACTAGATCGGGATTGTCGCGGATCCTGTCGAAATCATTCGGATCGGGATACTCCATGCCTTGGATCTCCCCCACTTCCAGGGCCAGCAGACGGGCCGAGGTATCGGGTATCACCTTGAAGATCAACTGATCCAGCTGCGCGGGATCCCTCCAATAATTCTCGTTCCTCGCCAGGGTGATGTGGTCATCCTTGACCCATTCGACGAACTTGAAGGGTCCGGTGCCCACCGGATGACGGAACATGTCTTCCTTGTATTTTTCAGCATTGGCCGGGCTCACACTGGCCACAGTGAACATCGCCAGACTGGTCATGATCGAAGAGTTCGGCGCCTTCATAACCAGCCTGACCGTGTAGTCGTCGATCTTTTCCATTCTGTCCACATCGCCGAACATGTAGCCCCAGTACGCCCACTCGCCGTACCCGTGAAACCAGTGCTCCTGGTCGTATTGTCGGGCAAAGGAAAAGACCACTGCATCGGCGTTGAAATCAGTGCCGTCGTGGAACTTCACTCCCCGGCGGAGCTTGAAAGTGATCTCCGTTCCATCTGCCGAGGTTGTCCAGGACTCGGCCAGGCAGGGCTTAATCTCGGTGGACCCCGTTTCATATTCAACGAGACCTTCGAAGATGTTGTCCATCCGCTGAATCGACTCGCCGTCTGTGACATCGGCGGGATCCAATCGGACCGCATCTCCGCTGCTGCCGAATACCAGGGTCTTTCCGGGCTGTTCAACTCCGGGAGAAGCAAGGGCGATTCCTGCTGTTAGTAACAACGCCAGCAGGACCATGAGTACCTTTTTCATAAGTACCCTCCTTTGGTTTAAAGACTTGTGCTCAATGCTTGAGTTGCATTTTGCACGACTCTCTAGAATAGAATAGAGGCGTGTAGATGTCAACGTTATGGAGGATATAGAATGCGGGATATACAACAACTAAGTCAAATCACGGAATCTCACAAACTTCCGGAGTGCCAATCTATTCACGGGGCAGGTTGAAACAGAAAAGCCGGGGAA
>CAZKCQ010000135.1:3302-7635 GCA_964551205.1 uncultured Spirochaetaceae bacterium | reverse complement strand
GTATCTTCGACATCTGTTCAAGACCAAAGAGATCCTGGCCGCCATGCTCACCACCCAGCATAATCTGTCCTTCATCCAGTCCCTGGTCGTGTCGATCCGGCAATCCATCGGGGAGGGGACGTTCCTTCTGTTCAAGGACCGCTATCTGGATCGCTACGGCCGGCGCTCCAGCCAGGGCTCCGGCGAAAGTGCCGGCGAACGCGCAAACGAACAATTCAGGGTGAACGGGGGCCTCTGATATGCCGAACATCAGACTGGACGAGGTGGAGCAGCACTTGGTAGAGCCCCGAACCATAGACAGGACCCGCAGCAGCACCGTGGTGACGGTGCTGGTCATGGCCTGTACGCTGCTGTCCAGGCTGTTGGGATTCGTGCGTATCGCCGTGATCGGCGCGCTCTTCGGGGCCTCCGGCACCGCCGACGTCTGGAACGCCGTATTTACGATTCCCAACAACCTCCGCAAACTCATGGCCGAGGGGGCTCTGTCCTCCGCCTTCATCCCCTCCCTGTCGGCCAGTCTAGTCGAGGATCATTCCGGCCTGGAGGCTCGCAGGATCACCAGAAAGGTGCTCTCCCTGCAGCTCGCTATCCTCATCCCCCTGGTGTTGCTCTGCGCCCTGTTCGCCCGGCAGGTCGTGGGGATCCTGCTGGCCTTCCCCGATCCCCAGAAGATGCATCTCTCCGTGAGCCTGTTCCGCTGGGTGTTCGCCTATCTGCTGTTCATCAGCCTGAGTGCCGTGTTGATGGCCGTGCTCAATTCTCACGGCATCTTCGTGATCCCTGCCCTGTCGCCGGTCCTGTTCTCCGTGTGTGTGATCACCGCCACACTCATGTTTTTCCGCAGGCTGGGCATCTACTCGATGGTGATCGGGGTCTTGAGCGGAGGAATCGCCCAGATCCTCTGTCAGCTTCCCCGTTTTTTGAAGTTGGGATACGATTTCAAACCGGATTTCGTCTTTGGGCACGAACGCTTCCGGAGCGTGCTCAAGGCTTGGCTGCCCGTTCTGGGCTCGGCGACCATCTTCGCCATAACCCAGCAGGTCGCCGTACTGCTGGCCAGCGGCCTGGAGGACGGGAGCACCTCCGCCCTGAGCTATGCCCTGGTGTTCTTTCAGCTACCCTTCGGGATCTTCTCCATATCCATCATCACGGTCCTGTTCCCCAGGATGAGCCGCCAGGCTGCCGGGAAGGACAGGCAAGGGCTGGGTGAAACCGTGAGCTACGGCCTGCGCTACATCATGCTGCTGCTGATCCCCGCGGCATTGGTGTATATCCTGCTGGGCGAACAGATCATCGCAGTGGCCCTGCAGCGGCGGGCCTTCACCGCCCTGGGCACCTTGAGCACATCCCACGTACTGGCCGGCTATTCCCTGGGTCTGTTCAGTCTGGGAGGTTTTACCTTCCTGCAGCGCTTCTTCTACTCCAGTCAGGATTTCAAGAAACCCCTGATCGCCGCGCTGGTGGTCAGCGTCTCCGACATCCTTCTCTCCCTGTGGTTGAGACAGACCCGCTTGCGGGTGATCGGCCTGGCGGTTGCCAATTCGATCGCCTTTACCGCCGGGTTCATCCTGCTGTTGATCTGGGCCCGGAAGGCGTTGGGACACTTAAGGGGCGTTGAGATCGTTCGAACCGTGGGCAGGATGGGCGCCTCCCTGCTGCCCTTTGTCGGCTTCATCCTGATCTTAAAGCGCCTGACCCGATCCCTGTGGACCCCGGGCAGTTCCCTGGGAAATCTGTTTCTGCTTCTGGGTGAAGTGCTTGCAGCGGCTGTGATTCTGCTGGGCATGTACCGGATTCTGGGGGTGGAGGTGATCCAAGAGCTCATGAAAAGAAGGAAAACCAGATGAAGACCCTGCAGATCCTGATTCTGGCCGCGTCCCTGGCCCTGCTGATCCAGCCGACGGGCTGGTGCCAGGAGGACCGGCCGATCGTAGAACAGTGGCGGGATGTGCTGCGCTATGGCATCGACAACGAGGTGCTCGAGGTCATCAAGGGCATCGCGGAGAGCCAGGAGCAGTCCCTGAACGAGGAGCTGACCGTGCTGTTCGCCGAATCCCTGAATTTCGAGGTGCGCAAGGCCGTGCTGGACTACTTCTCCGCCCAGAAGATCCGGGACGCCGAAACTGCGGCAGGCGCGCTGCTGGCGGAGGAGGAGGCACTGCAAGACAGCCGGGTGATCGTGGCCTGTATACGTTATCTCACCGCCATCCAATCCCCGGGACTCGAGTCTCGGCTGCTGGAATACGTGGACCACCGGGACGCCGGAATAGCGGAGACCGCCATTACCGCACTGGGGGAGGTGGGAGGGGAAGAGGCGGGGCGGCTTCTGGTGGATCGCCTGCAGGACGTGGACTTTCCGGCGGAACAGAAACCGGAGATCATCCTGGCCCTGGGAAAGATGAAGTATGCCGGAGCGGTGGACGCCCTGATCGGGATCGTTGACAACAGGGATGAGGAGCGCATCTGGCGTATGTACGCGGCTTCCTCCCTGGGGGAGATCGGGGAGACCCGGGCCGTATCCCACCTGCGGGCCCTGTTCAGCGAGTCCGACAGCCTGATCAAAGCCTATGCCGCTTCGGCCCTGGCCAAATTCAACATGGGCGAGGTGGAGGGCCTGCTGCAGCAGGGTTTGAGAGATTCGAACGTTCGGGTCCGGGTTGCCGCGGCCAAGGGGCTGGCCAATGAACAGGCCCGCAACAGCGTTGACATCCTGGTCTACAAGGCAAAGCACGACCCGGAGCGCCAGGTTCGCCTGCAGTCTATCGAAGCCCTCGGGGTCATCGGAACCCCCCCGGCCTACAGCTACCTGCAGGATCTGTACCGGGACAGGATCGCCCTTCCCGAGTACCGGGAGGCGGCCTTCACCGCCCTCTGTGAAAACGCCCTGCGGGAAAACCTGGACGTGTTCCGGGAGGTGATCGAGCAGGAGTGGGGCAGTAAGGATCAGAAAGTCGTCGAGTTTACGGCCCGAAAACTCTCCACCACCGAAGCTCCCGGCCTCAAGTGGTTCTACGAACGCTTCCTGAACAGCCCGAACGTTTACGTGAGGATCTACGCCCTGCGGGGGATCGGGAGAAACGGCCTGCGGACCCTGCGGGAAAAGGTGGAGAAGGTATCCACCGACGATCCCTATCCCGCCGCCCGCCAGGTGGCCCTGTCGGTCCTGGAAGGTCTGTAGGAACCTGATTCCTCCTGTTGCAAAACGGCCGGAGCAGGGGAAGATGATCTGGTAATTCCGCAGCGGGATCGCCGCTTTCGGATTCCGTCTCTCTACTTCCCGCCGCCTCTTCCTCCCGCACTCTTTTGGCTCGACGGATGCTTCAGGGGGACATCCCCGATATGATACTTGGGAACCGAGCGCATCAGGCGGTTGAGCTGCTCCAGGGGGGATACGTACTCGTGGAAGTGAAAGATCACCTCCCGCCCTTGGGAGGATACCGCCCGGATCGGTTTGCCCAGGCAGTCGGCAAGGGGTTTGCTCAGATCGGGGAAGTGTTCCGGCTGCTTGGGAATGAAGCGATACTGCTTGCCGTCGTTACGAATCTCCCCGATTCGTCTGGGCATGGGAATGTAGTAGATCAGGAAGGTGGAACCGTCGCCGCCCACGCTGCGCCTGGAACCGGGGGGAACCGGGTGGATATTGCGGGTGCCGATGTTGGGGTTTTGCGTATCCACCTTCAGGATCAGCGGACGGATGCTTCTCCTCCGCCTTCGGCGCGATTCGACAGCCCCGGCGAACAGACGGTCGAAGGCTGCATCCTGCAGGCGGTGACGGATCACGAAAACCAGAATAATGATCACCCCGATCAGGATCAGAGCGGCCAGTGCGTAGAGCAGGTAGGTCAGGGGCAGGCGGGCACCGCTCCAACTGATAAGCGGCACGTACTCGAAGGCGAGCGTGCCCTCCAGGGGCGAGATCCGCACCTCCGGGTCGGCGAACTCAAGGGTTACCCTCAGGTTTTGAATCCCCGGCTCTACACCTGAGGGCAGGCGCAGGGCAGCGACCAGCTCCGTCGTTTGTTTCCCGGGGACCGTGACCGAGACCCGACGACTGAGCAGGTCCCCGTAGGCACTGTCCACGCCTACCAGGGTATACCGAAGGGACTTCTCGGAATTGTTCTGCACGGTAAAGGGCAGATCGAATCGACGCCGGACACGCCCCAGAGCATCCGGGAAACTCAGGGTGGAGAAGCCGGTGAGCTGATCTGTCAGGCTCTCCTTTTCGACATCCTCATAGGACAGTACATCGCTCTCCAGCTGATCGGACAGCTGATCAAGGACATCCATCCCCGCTCCTATCCGATCGGAGGCTTCGCCTGCCGCCTCTTCACCG
>CAZKCQ010000135.1:0-3202 GCA_964551205.1 uncultured Spirochaetaceae bacterium | reverse complement strand
CGCCTGCCGCCTCTTCACCGGGCATGCGCAGGATGTGAACATCCCAGCCTTCGCGTTTTATCTTTTCGCTCGATTCGAGCAGGGCGGCGACCACGCCGGCCTCATCGAGGCGGTGTGGGCTGCCCGGCGGCGGGTCGTGAATTCCGTCGGTGAGCAGCAGGATCAGTTTTTTGTTCTGCGGGTCTAACGCCCGGGTGTAGTCGTAGAGGAACTCAACCGCTGCGATCAGATCGGTGTACTGTCCAAGGGGTTTCAGGAGCAGGATCCGGTCGATCACCGCGGTGATATCCGCACGATCTTCGATATCCAGCCGGATCTCCTCTTCGGGAGCATCGGCAAAGCTGAGCAGATGAAAGGAGTCTCCCGTATGGAGTCTGTTTTCCAACAGGTCCCGCAGAAGGTAGTTCACGACGTCGTCGAACACGGGGAACATGCTTTCCGAGGTATCCACCATGACTACGACGTCGATGCCCGCTGACCACGCCAGGATGCCGATGCCCAGCAGGGCAACGATAATAATTATACGTTTAGGTTTCATACCCTACTCTCCGGAGAGTTTCACTCTTTCAATCCCCTCGACCTGGTACTTGAAGTTTTGATCGCTGATGGTGAATTTCAACCGATCGCCGGTCTTATGATTCATCAGCTTGGCACCGAGGGGTGAACGATAGGAGATGATGTTCTTCACCGGGTTGGATTCCCACGGCCCCAGAATCGTATATTCCTCTTCTGATTCGTCGAGGAGATTCTTCAATTTGACCTTGGTGCCGAAGGAAATCTCATCGGTTGAGATCTGGGTTTCGTCGAATATCTGAGCTTTCTGAAGGTCTTCCTGGATCTTCACGGCCGTGGCTTTGAGCAGTTCCTGCCGCTCCAGGGCGGCTTTGTATTCCGCGTTCTCCCGAAGATCCCCCTTTTCCATGGCCACTCCGATCTCCGTGGAGTTTTGGGGGATCTGATTTTCGATGATCTCCCGCAGCTCGTTCTGCTTGCTATGGTAGCTGTCCCGGGTAATGAGCAGTCCCATGCTCACCGTCTCCTTCTCTTGATCACCGAAAAACTCGTAGTTGGGGAAGTTGGACTTGATCTGCTGTTTCAGGCTGATCCGGATCGAAGGGTCCAGTTCCCTCACATCTTCTACAAGAGTATACAGTCTGGTAATGGATTCTTCTCCGGATTCCAGGATGTGATTCAGCAGATTTTTCTCTTTGAACAGGAAATCCTGGACCTGCTTGTTGATTTTCCTGTTGAAGCTCACATCCCGTTTGTTATTGATCTCCCGGAAGGTTATATCCAGAAGATGGATCATTCCGATCAGCAGATTCTCCCGGCTGAGCTCCATCCTGGTGAACCAGGGTTCATCCAGGAGATTGCGCGCCAGCCAGACGAAGGCCTCTCTGTACTCCTTGAAGTGGCTGAGAACCTGGCCGGTCAGGGTCTTCAAGGTATCCCATTTCTTGTCCCTAACCAGCTCATCGACGATGAACTTGCTCTGATAGATGAGGAACAGCCGGGCGTATACCGAGGGCCAATCAGGATAGTTCTGGTGCAGCTGCACGAGGAAGGACTTCTTCAGTTCCGCATCGTCGATTTTCGAGAACAGCTCTTCGATATTCTCGACTCCCTGAATCAAGTCGGCGAAGGTGGCCTCCAGACCCGGGTTCAGATAGGGGTACACGGAGGCGAGCTGTTGAACCAGCATGAAGCTGGAGAGTACCAGCTCATTCACAGCGCCGGAGGATTTCAGGAAACCCGTGAAGTACGAGAACATTTCGGCGAAATAATCGGAATCCGGCTCGGCGTGCTCCAAGAAATCCCTCAGGGTCTGAACGCGATCGAAAAACGACTTCTGGGCTTTGAATTTGTTGAAGGTTTTTTCCTCGAAGGAGATCGGCTTGTCCCGTACCGTGTAGCGGTCCAGCTTCTCGGGGACGTTTCCGAAAATCGGATCGGTCTTGAGGATCTTCCGCGCTTCCGTGCTCCATTTCGACCATTCTCCCGCGCCGAGCACCGCGGGAACCAGTTGCTCTTTGATCATCTTCATATCCGCGGCGTTGTCAAAGCTGCGGATGACAGTTTTTAATGCCCACACGGGATCCTCTTTCACCTGCGCCCTGAGCTCTTCTTTGGGCTTGGTATGGATCAGCACCCAGATATGATCGGGGCTAAGTACCTTGAGCGCGCTCACGGCCATCTTCAGACTCATCTTATGAGCCGGTTTGGAGGCGAAGTCGATGACGATGATATCGTTCTTGATGTCTTTGATCTGACCGATCTTCCAGCTGGAGTGATACACGTAGTTGCCCATGTCGAAGGATATGTGTTTTTCGAAATCGGCTATCGCATCGTGAACATTACGCCAACTCTGGCTGAGATTCGAGATCCGCAAATACTCGTCGAGCTGACTATGGTCTTTGTACTTCTGCCGGAAGCATTCCACGATTTCTTTGCGAGCCTCCGAGTTTTTCGGCTCGTAGGAGAGGATCCGCTTGAGCAACTCGATCGCAGTGTCCCAGTCCTCTTTCTCCCTGTAGTGGGGAATCAGGTAGGCCAGCAGCTGGGCTGCCCGGTCGCCGCTTAGTACCTTTACGATCTTTCGCTCCACGGAGAAGAAAAACTCTACATCCTCGGGGGCATACTCGATTATCTTCTCCCAAACCTCCCGCACGTTCGAAAACATCTTCTTGTTGGTAAAGCGGTGCAGGGCTTTCTTCCAGAACTCGATGGCGTTTTCCAGTTCCCCGTCTTTCTCTTTCTTATCCGCCAGAAATTTTACGATCTCCGCCTCTTCGTAGTCGACCTTGATATACCGTTCCCAGATCTGATACTTCCGATCCTGTTCGTTCTTGTTCTCATACACATCGGCCAGGGTTTTCAGGGCAAATTTATTTTCACCGTATTCGAGGATCCTGTTGCACAGATACTCGACGATGTTCCACTTGTGGTTATCCATGAAGATGTTGATGAGCACGATCAGGTTGGAATCGTCCACCAACTGCTTGCTAAGGGAGATAACGCCGGAGATATACAGACCCACGATGCTGTTGCGGGTGTGTTTGAGGTGCTCCTCACAGACCGCCAGCACCTCATCTTCGGCACTCTGTTCCTTGGTCGTGGAAACAATGTCATCGAGCTCGGAAAAATTGCTTATAGAATAGCTATTAAGGGTTGCTCGGGTCCATTTTTCCTCGTTTAATAGTTC
>CAZKCQ010000134.1:0-7644 GCA_964551205.1 uncultured Spirochaetaceae bacterium | reverse complement strand
ACCATGGTTTTTCAGAACTACGCCCTGTTTCCCCACATGTCGGTTGCCCAAAATATCGCATACGGGTTGAAGATCCATCGGGTGGCGGGCAGACAAATCAAGGAACGGGTTGAAGAGGTGATGCGCCTGGTGGGCCTGAAGGGGATGGGCGGCCGTCCACCGGCACAACTGTCCGGAGGCCAGCAGCAACGGGTCAGCCTGGCACGCTCATTGATCATGGAACCGAAAGTGCTTCTGCTGGACGAGCCCCTTTCGAATCTCGATGCCAAGCTGCGGGAATCCACCCGTATCGAGATCCGCAAGCTCCAGCGCCGGGTCGGCATCACTTCGGTGTACGTAACCCACGACCAGGAGGAAGCCATGACCCTGTCAGACAGGGTCGTGATCATGAACGAAGGACGCATCCAGCAGATCGGCACACCCTCGGAGATCTACTCCCATCCGGCCAATCGTTTTGTTGCGGATTTCATAGGCAAAGCGAACTTTCTGGACGCCAGGATCGCCGCCGTCGACTCACCGACAGGCCTGACATTGGATGTCTACGGGACGGACCTGAAGGTGTCCGCCGCTACCGAGAGCCTGGCGGAGGGCATGAACGTGATCGTCGTGGTCCGACCCGAAAGCGTAGCCCTGGAATCCAAACCAGCTGGAGGGCTCACCGGAGTTATCCAGGAGTCGGTGTATTTGGGCTCCGAGACCGTGTACGAAGTTCAGCTGGAAGACAGGCTTATCACCGTGAAGGTCCCCAACCCTGAGGAACACACCCTCTTCGCGGTCGACCAGGAGGTGGCCGTCCTTCTCAAGGAGAAGAGCCTGCACATCCTCCCGGCGGAGGAGCCGGCGGGTTGAAACCGGTTATCTGCTTCGAGATGCTCTTCCCGGATCTGGATCCGGTGGAAAAGATCGGCGAAATTGCCGAACAAGGGTTCGAATTCGTCGAGTTCTGGGGTTGGAGAGACAAAGACATTCCGGCACTCACCGCAGTCTGTGGGCGAGTGGGAGTGCAGGTGGCAAATTTCAGCGGTCATCGCCGGGGGAGCCTGGTAGCTGAGCAGACCCATGACCTTTTTCTCGACGAATTGCAAGCGGCCGTTGCCACGGCCCGGATTCTGGAATGCGGCACCCTGATGCTGCTGAGCAATGAGCTTACCGAAAGCGGTGCGGTTGCCGACTCCTATCCCGGAATTCCCTCGGAACAAAAGTACAGGAATGTTCAAGAGGGTCTCAGGAAAGCTCTCGGGTTGTTACCCCGAGATCTCCGGCTGGTGCTCGAGCCGCTGAACACCCGCATCGACCATCCCGGCTATTGGCTCTCCGATTTGGACACGGCCGTACAGCTTGTTCGAGAAATCGGGGACAGCCGGCTGAAAGTGCTCTGCGATCTCTATCATTTGGGGGTAATGGGGGTCGATCTGAGGGATGCGCTGAAGCGGCATATCGAAGATATCGGTTATATCCATATCGCCGATATACCCGGTCGGCACGAGCCGGGAACCGGAAACATCGACTGGAAAGGGGTGCTCCGCTGGCTCCAGACTGCACAGTATGACGGTTTTGTTGGATTCGAGTACAGCCCTCTGGGCGATTCGATGGAATCGCTGCGACGAATCCGCGCCCTCTGGAGCGAAATTCTTCACTGATTTTGGAGCGCCCCGACAATGAAGAGCTACGATATTGCCTTCATCGGAAACTACACGAAGGACACGATCATCGATTCCCGTGGCGAGCGGGTGGTGGACGGCGGCGCCTTCAACTACGGCGCCAACGTGGCAGTCAGACTCGGGTTCAGGACCTGCGCCGTCACGAGGCTATCCGAACAGGATGGCCACGTAGTAGAGCGCCTGGAGAAACTCGGCGTGGATGTGTTCCCCGAGTACACCCCGGATTCGACCCGATTACGCCTGGTGTATCCCGGCGATAATCCCGACGAGCGCCGAATCTATGTAGATTCATCCGCGGGTTCTTTCCGGCCGGAGCAGGTGGCGGATCTAGACGTCAAAACTGCCGTGGTCGGCGCATCCTTTCGTGGAGAGGTCGGGCTGGAAGTACTGCGGATCCTGAGGGGCAGAAAGACGCAAATTGCCCTGGACGTCCAGGGATTCGTGCGATCGGTAAAAAATGGGCTGCTGGTTGCTGAACCGTGGCAGGAAAAAGAAGCAATCCTGACCCTTGTTCGATACCTGAAGGCGGACATCGCCGAGGCTGATATCCTGACCGGGACGAAGGATCTGCGCGGGGCGGCGCGGTTGCTCGCGGGCCTGGGTTCCAAAGAGATCGTCCTGACCCACAGAGACGGCGTTCTGGTCTACGACGGCCGCCGGTACTACGAGGCGGGTTTCTATCCGAGAAAGTTGATCGGACGCAGCGGTCGGGGTGACACCTGCATCGCCGCCTACGCCTGCCGCCGCCTGATGTCCGAACCGGAGGAGGCCGTGATCTGGGCTGCAGCGATCACGAGCCTCAAGATGGAGTCAAACGGTCCGTTCAGCTCCTCCCCTGAAGCTATCGAAGGTCTGATCCGCGAACGATTCACGGGAAGACCCTGATCATCTAACCGGGTCGGCACCCCGGGTCTCGCCACCATGGTAGGATCAAATGAAAACGAAACGGAAGATCAGGTAGGCGATGACCAGGGCGATCGATGGTGTCCCGATCCAGCCGAACAGGATCATGAGAAGCGTACGTATTTTGATAGTCTGCACTCCTTTGACTATCCCTATCCCCAGCACCGAACCGACAATCCCCTGGGAGGTGGAAACGGGCACCCCGATGATTGCGAAACCGTGGACGACCAGGGCCATGGAAAACACGGCGATAAAGGCACTGAAAGGATCGAGGCTGACCAGCTTCTTTCCCACGGTGATCATCACGTTCTTGCTGTAGGTCAGCGCACCCAGGGCTATGCTGACGCCTCCCAACAGCACAGCCTGAAATTCGGTGAGTTGTCCGGTCTGGGTATACAACCCGGTTACGTTGGCCACGTTGTTGGCGCCCAGGGCATAGGAGCCGTAGCAGCCGGCCACTATCAGACCCCACTTGAGAATCAGATCCCGGGTAAAGATATTGAAGCTAAGCAGGCGTAAAAACCGCCCGATCAGAGGATAGAGGACCAGGGTGGCTATGATCGTACCTACCGGCGTGGCAATCCAAGCGATCACAACCTTGGTCAATCCGCTGAGATTCACCTCACCTCGCAGGAGGCCGATGCCGATTATCGCCCCGACCATAGCCTGGGAAGTCGAGATCGGCAGTTTCAGGACACTCATCAGGGTAGCGGTCAGGGCTGCGGCCAGGGTGGCTGCAAAGGCGCTGTCCGCGGTCTGTTCCACCAGGCCGCCCAGCGTGTGCATCCCCGCCTGCCCTTCCAAAAGCGCACCCACAATCACGAAAACGGCACATAGAATAACCGCAGTTCGGTAACGGATCTTCTTGGAAAATACAGCGGTTCCGAAGTTATTGGCGGAATTATTGGCGCCAAGGGACCAGCCCAAGAAAACCCCGCTAAGCAGGCGGTACATTGTACTAAATCTTGCGCTTGATGATGGCCAGAATCAGCCTGTCTTTTACGGTCTCCGCCTGATCGGAGATGTCTCCCGTAAAGATCACGATCTCCTTCAACAGGATCTTATCCGCTTTGTCCATCTTGCAGTTGAAGATATCCCGGATAAGATCCCTCTCTATATGGTCCGAATCGCTTTCCACAGCATCCACCAGGTCCGTCTGATCCTTCACGTCCTTGCTGTAAAACAGGCCCAGCACCGCCTGGCGCACCAAGTCGTAGGACTTGAGGTTGACATCCACCAGATGAAGGAAGCGTTCCCCGAACTGCTCGGGAAACACGATCTTCTCCAGCAGAAGTTGATAGCAGAGAGATTGAAACATGCCCGGAATCACATCCATAGTTTCCAGCAATCCCAGCACATCCCCCCTGGATTCCGGGATCAGAGCCCGTTCGTACAGCTGCAGCTCGATGCTCCTGCGCAGATCATCCGCTTTGGATTCTGATCTGTGCACCTCTTCGACGATCGCCGCATTCTCCGGATTCTCCGGTTCCAGTACGAGCTTCTCGACGCATAGACGGAAGCGGCTGCGGCACCTGTCCACCTGCTCCAGGTAGGTTTTGATTTTATCTATAACCGACTTCTCTTTTTTCCACAACATATTCAAAATCTCCTCAGGATACTTCCGACAGAGCCACCGGCCGGTTCTGCTCGCAGGACAGGCGGGCCGCCTTGCCCATCACCACGGGAACCCGGGCATCCGCCCCCGTCACCGGCGGATCCTTGTCTTCTCGAATGCACTGTATGAAGGCGTTCATCTCGTTCAGGTAGGACTCGGTGTAGCGCTCCATGAAGAAGCGGAGGGGAAGATCTTCCCGGACCGCCGCATCCGTCGCCAACCGGGTACGGTTGGGGGTGTTGTTCTCCGTAGTGACCATACCTTTGGATCCGAACACCTCGACCCTCTGGTCGTAACCGTAAACCGCCTGGCGGCTGTTGTCGATCGTACCGAAACAGCCGCCTGCAAACCTCAGGGTTACGACAGCCGTATCGACGTCTCCGGCCCTACCGATCTCCGGATCGATCCGTACACCTCCCAAAGCGTACAGTTCCTGCACTTCATCACCAACGACATAGCGCGCCATGTCGAAGTCATGGATCATCATATCCAGAAAGATCCCCCCGGATACCCTGACATACTCCATCGGCGGCGGCTCCGGGTCGCGACTGGCGATACGAAGCAGATGGGGCTCCCCTATTGCGCCTTCCCGTACCAGCTCCCGGATACGGCGAAAATTGGGATCGAATCGGCGGTTGAAGCCGACCTGGAGCTTGACCCCGGCGGCCGTTACCGCGGCCAGGGCTTGGTCTATCTGTTTCAAATCCAGGGCGATCGGTTTTTCACAGAAGATCTGCTTTCCCGCCTGCGCTGCATCCTTGATGATGGAGGCGTGGGTGTCCGTGCTCGAACAGATCACCACGGCCTGAACCTGCGCGTCATCGAGAACCCTGCGATAGTCCTCGAAGACCTTCGACACACCCAGGTCGGCGGCACACTGCCGGGATGCTTCCAGGCGGATATCGGTGACCGCCGCAAGTCGAGCTCCTCTAATCCTATGGGCAAGGTGCCCCGCGTGAAGCCGCCCGATTCGGCCGGCTCCGATTACCGCTACGTTTACTCTTTCACTCATCTGTTTTCCTTTTTCCCCGCGGCCAGCGGCCGGGAGGCGGCTCCCTGCGGGCGGCCGTTTTAGTCCATCAGGCAGGTGATCTTGGCCTCATGCCTGTCGGCGCGCAGCATCTCTATGTGCTTGGGCACTTCCTCCAGGGTGATTGTCTTGGTCATCATCGGCAGCATGTTCATTCCGGCAGCCATCGAGGCGATCACACGGGGGAAGGTTCCGTGGCCTGAATGTCCCTGGGAACCGACAATCCGGGCCCGGCGCACCTGCAGCACCTCTCCGGTGACCGGAATCTTGGCGTCCGCCCTGGCCACCACCACGACCGTGCTGTTCAAGGTTCTTCCTTCCCAAATGCAGCGCTCGATCTCCGGATAGACCACGGTCGGCAGGCCGGTGGCCTCCAGATAGAGCGACGCACCCATCCCCCGAGTAATCTCCAGCACCCGATCCGCCATGCCCTCCTTCTGCGGGTTGATCACATGATCGGCACCCAGCTTGCGGGCGATCTCCGCCCTGCTCTCCTCCGGCTCGGAGATGATCACATTGGAGGCGCCATTGCGCTTCAACACGGCGCAGGCCGCCAAACCCACCGGTCCGCCCCCCAGGATCACCACGTTGTCTCCCGGCCGCACACCGCCTCCCCGCTCGATCACCGCATTATAGGCCACGCTGGTCGGCTCCACCATGCTGCCGAGCTTGAACGCATCCTGGTCACCGTATGTCTCCCGCAGCGGGTCGAGGCTCCAAAGTACCCGCGCCGGAAGCACCACGTAGCGGGTGAACGCACCGTCCACGTTGAAGCCGATCTCATCGAGCCGCTCGCAGTGGTTCGGCCAGCCGTCCGCACAGGGTTGGCAGGAGCCGCACCAGATCATCTCTTCCACGCACACCCATTCCCCGCCCTTGAAGGGTTTGTTTGTATTCTTGTCCAGAGCTCCCGGACCACCTTCCACGACCACGCCGGACATCTCGTGCCCCAGTGTGCAGGGGAAGCCTGTCAAACCAGGGTACCAGATGTAGCCCTGGTCATCGGCCTGAGCCATATGCACGTCGCTGCCGCAGATGCCGCAGGCCCTGACTTCCACCAGGACCTGTCCCGGCCCGGGTTTGGGCACCGGTACATCCTCGATCTTCATAATGGGGTTTCGCCAGACCTTGCTCCCCAGATAGGTCTGCTTCTTGTCTATGTCTTTCGCCCCCAGCCTAAAATCCGGTTTGGGGTCCCAATCCGCATAGAGTCGCACGGCTTTCATTGTTTCACTCATCGATACCTCCTGTACCAATCTCCTAAGCTATTATCGTAAAGGTTTGCGTAATCGAACCATCAAGCTACTGCACACTGCTGCGCCTGACAATCAACCGCGGCTCCAGACAGATCTGTTGAATACGCGCCGATGGCGGCTGATCGAAAGCCTGGATCTGATCAAGAAGGATCTCCACAGACTTTTTTCCCATTTCATACGTCGGCTGACTCATCGTGGTGAGCTGAACCTCCGGATAGCTGGCCACGGGAATGTCGTCAAAACCGACAATGGCGACATCTTCGGGAACGGACAATCCGCTGGCCTTTACCCCGTGAAGAACGCCCAACGCCAGCAGGTCGTTTTCCGCGAAAACAGCTCGTGGGAAATCACCCCCGGCGATCATGCTGCGGATGATCTTGTATCCCGCTTCCTCCTTGAACTCGCCCAGCTGAATAAATTTTTTTTCAACCGGCAGACCGTATTTCTTCAAAGCCCGGCGATAGCCCTCCAGCCGTTCCTCGATCGTGAGGGAATCCTCGGTCGATCCCACGAAACCGATCCTCCCGTAGCCTGCCTGAATGAGATGTTCCGTGGCTACGAACCCCCCCAGAATATTGTCGATCACCACGAACCCGTATTGTGTTCCCACAGGGGCGTTGCTCACATATACGACCGGGATAGTCCCTGTAAGCCGGTGTTCAAGAGCTTCAACCTCGTTGTCGATGGGTGCCAGAATGATGCCGTCCACCCGCTGCTCGGCCAGCAGCCTCAGGTAGTGCACCTCCCGGTTGCTCTCCCAGTTCGTGTTACAGAGAAAGATGCTGAACCCACTCGCCGCCGCACCCTCCTCGATTCCCCGAGCGACCTCCGGGTAGAAGGGATTGGTGATATCCGGGAGGATCAAGCCCAATGTCTGGGTCCGCTTATTTACCAATCCTCTGGCGATGGCGTTGGGCGTATAGGACATCTGCTTTGCCAGCTGAAGGACTTTGCGGCGAGTTGTCTCCCGCACACCCGTTTTATTGTTCAAAGCCCGGGACACAGTAGCAAAAGAAACATTGGCCCTGCGGGCGATGTCCTTGATGGTCACATCGGTCTTGTTGCCGGCGCCGGTAATCCGATCCAAAGCTACGATCCCTCTACTCGTTGTTATTGCAAACGTTTACGATAAGTAGTATATAACATACCAACGCTCTGCTTTCAAGCCGGCTCCCACAG
>CAZKCQ010000133.1:0-7679 GCA_964551205.1 uncultured Spirochaetaceae bacterium | reverse complement strand
CAGGGAACGAATCTATTCAGAACTACCAGGCTTTCTGCCACCCAGCGATCCTGGACGACCAGCGTGTCTTCAATATTACCCTGGTAGGGCGTCCACTGCTCCAGAACCACGCTGAGGAGCTTTCGGTATGGTTTCAATCTGCTGAAAATGCTCTCTACATTCAGCAGACCCTCGCCGACCGGGCAACCCTCGACTGAATAACCGAGACCGTAGTCCACCCGTTTGAATCGGAAGTCTTTGATGTGAAGACACAGAGCATGAGGAGCCAGGGCATCCAATACAACGTCGGGGGTTTCCAGCGCGGCTATCGAGTTGCCCGTATCCAAACATGCACCCAATGTCGAACTGTTCACCCGTGCGATCAGATCGGCCAGCTGCTTCACCGGGTGCATCTCGTAGTTCTCCAGAACCAGCAAGACCCGCTGTTCCCCGAACTTCGCCAAGACCGCCTCTATGTTACGTTCGGCACTGTCTATATCTTCTTTTTTCTCTTTGGTTCCTATCCGGCTTCGCACCAGGCGGGCATCCAGCCGCCGGGCGATCTCCAGATAGCTCAAAAGATGTTCGGGAGCGGTACCGGTGGTGCCGATCTCCAGTTCGATTCTTTTTTCCCGGGCCAGCGCCTTCAGCCGTAACAGCTCCTCATCTGACTTTGTATGCAGTGGATAATTGTCACCGAATTGGAGAAGCGCCACACCGAGAGATGCGGCCTTTCCGATCAGCTTTTCACCATCCAAGGGATTTTCTGGCTGCGGATAGCCGGGGATACCAAAGGCCCACTTGAAGGTATGTGAACTGACGCCTAGCTTCATGTCTGCCTGCGGGTCGCCTAAAAATGCAAGATCTCCGTCTCGATAAATTGCCAGGTTGCCATATAGTCAGCCCCGTGAATCAGCTTGCTGAGCTGCCTCTGGTCCAATTCCTGTAGACGGCTCCAAATCTTGCGGGAAAGCCTGGCGTTGGTTTCGAAGTTTCGTTTTATATCCCACCGGGTCGGCGAGGTGTCGGCTGTCAGGAAGCCTGTGTATTCGTACTTCTGAAGGTAGTAGAGAAACTCTATATATGCCAGAAGGTTCTTGGTCCCGACAAAGTAATCCCAATCCCAGCGTCCGTCGTTGTCGTTTATATGAACGTAGTAGGGGAAGGCGCTCTCCGCTACAAGGGAGAGAGCTTCAGCCGGGTTTTCACCTGCAATCAGCGAGTGCCCGAAGTCGATCGTGACCCCCATGCCGGCAGTACCGGCATCCCGCAGCAGAGCCAGGGTCTTGGCTGCCGTGTCCACGAAGCAGTGGCCCCTCGATTCCCGGGCTTTGTACTCGATGAACAGGGGGATTTCAGGTTTGTGGGCGGCTCCTTCACCGAGGCTCTCCACCAGATGCCTCCAGCTTTGACCATAGTCGCACTGAAAGGCGAACTCGTAGCCGTCCGACAGGGGGCAGCAGGTGACTTTGTCGGCTCCAACCGCCTGGGCGAAATCCTTTGCATCTCTGATGAATTGTATCGCTTTTTGGCGAACTTCTTTTTTAGGAGATGTCAGACCGCCGTTCTTGAACTCCGGCTCGGCCTTGACGTTCACGTTTACAGCGGCCCATTCCAGATTGTATTGGCTCATCAATGGTTTGACGTAATCCGGATCTTTCACCAGGTAGGGAAAGACCGCCTCTATGCCCTCTATCCCCTCCATCCCGGAAGCCATGGCCAGACGCTCGGCCGTGGTCCTGTCCTCGTTGTACTCCGAAAATCGATCCCTGGTCTTTCCCAGAAAGCTGATGATTACCGCGTTTTTTATCATGTTTGTATCCTCCGTGCAGTTGAAATCTATGAATGTTTTCAAAATTTCAGCCCAGTCGTCGCAATTCCCTTGATTACGAATCTCTGCAACCCTATGTAGACCAGGATCATCGGCAAAGTGGCGATAGTGGTAGCGGCCATGAGAGGACCGAAGGCGATATGGTAAGGATCCTTGAAAAAAGCGATCCCCACGGACAGGGTGCGCAAGGTTTGTGAGTTGATGATGATGACCGGCCATAGAAAATCATTCCAGGCATTGATGAACAGAATTAATGCGACTGTAGCCATCACGCCTTTGACCAACGGCGCGATGATGGTCATGACGATCCTAATTTCCCGGGATCCATCGATCCTGGCGGCGTCGATCAAATCCCGCGGCATGCTCTTGATCGTCTGAGTCATGAAGAAAACGCTGAAGGCGCTGGCGATGTCGGGGGCGAGTATCCCCGCAAAAGTGTCTATCCACCCGAGGCGGGACATCAGGATATAGAGCGATACCGAGGTAACCTGGATCGGCACCATTAGAGTGCTCAGTATCAATATGAAGAAAAATCCCTTGAGGGGGAATCTGTAAACTGCAAAGGCGTAGCCGGCGAGCAGTCCGAGTAAAACCGACAAGACCACATGGATGGTAGCCACGATCAGGCTATTGCGATAGTAGAGGAGAAAGGGAGCTTGTTCGATCGCGCGAGCGAAATGCTCCAGCGTGGGTGGTTGGGGTAGCCATTTGGGAGGAAAAGCTCTCAGATTCTGTGGGATCTGCAAGGAAGTCACGATCATCCAGTAGAAGGGGATTATCATGAGAACTCCGAATACCACCAAAATGAGGAAGATGAGAGTTTTTCCCGCCATCTTTCCGGGAGCAGTCATCAGTACTCCACCTCCCATTTCCTGGTAACGAAGTACTGTATGAGTGTGATCGTGATAATAATCAGAAATAATACAAAAGCCATGGAGGCGGCGTAACCAAAGCGGTAGTGTAGGAATGCCATCTCATAGAGCTCCAGTACCACCACCGTGCTCGCTTTGGCTGGGCCACCCGAGGTAAGCACGAAAACCTGGTCAAAGACTTTTAACGACAGGATCGAATTGTATATTACGACAAAGACGATCGTGGGAGTGAGCAGCGGTATCGTGAGGCGGAAGAACTTAGTCAGGGGGCCTGCTCCGTCAATCGTGGCTGCTTCGTAATACACGTCCGGGATGTTCTGCAGGCCGGCTATTATTATGACCATGTTGTAACCTACGTACTTCCAGATGCTGAAAATGATTACACTCATCAGAGCATCTCTGGACGAAGCGATCCAACCGCGGGTCGGCAGCCCGACCATCTTCAGGATCATATTGAACAATCCGAACTTCGGGTCGTACAGATAGCTCCACACCACGGCGGCGGCCACGGTGCTGGTGATAAACGGAACAAAGTAAACGGCTTTGAATAACGAGCCCAGTTTCATTTTTGAGGTAAACAGTGAGGACAAGACGAGGGCGAGGAATCCCGATATCAATACGATATAGAGTGCGTAGATTAACGTGTTGTCTATCGCCTTGATAAAAAAGGTGTCATGCAACAACAAAGAGAAGTTCTTCAATCCCACCCACTGGTGCTTGCCGGAAACCAGATTAACTTTAAAGAAGCTGAACACCAGGGTCTGAATCGCGGGGAAAACACGGAACATCCCGAATACCACGAGTACCGGTGCAATGTACAGATACGCGGTATGCCAGCGGTTCCGTCGAACAGTGGCCAGGAAGCGACGCATTTTTACCTATCTCCACAAATAAAAGAGTATCGGAGCGATTGCTCTCCGCCCCGAGAGGACATCCTCCGGGGCGGAGAGCTCTTGATCTGGATCTTCTGGATCTACAGAAATTACTCTAGGGCGCTGATTGCCTCGTTAGCCTGCTTTTCGGCCTGAGCCAGAGCATCGGCTACACTGATCTCATCGTGCAGGACCATCTGCACGGCAATACCCAGCGCGTCCGCGACACCTGGGAATGCCAGGTGTTTCGGATACGGTATTCCGTAGGGCAGCAGGGTCTTGTACTGACTTACGTAGGGGTTGCTGATGAACGGTTCTTTTTCCCAATTCGCCTTCCAGCGGGGAGTCGAAACGTATTTAGAAGCCAGCTTGAAGTCATTGTCTACGTTGTTGAACCAGTTTATTGCCTTGAGCGCCAGTTGCTGATGCGTCGATGGACTCAGGACAACGTAATTCCAAGCATTGATATGCACGACGGGCCTGCCGCCTTTTTCGATGGCCGGAGGCGGCGCGAAAGCCCATTTCAGCTCCGGAGCTTCCCGGGGCTGACGTACCTGGATGCTGATCACTTCGCTGATCTGCATGGCTGCCAGATCTTGGAGCAGGCAGTCCCGAGGATCCGGAAAATTCGTTGAAGTGGATTTGTCGATGTAGATCATGTCGTGGGCTACCTGGAGAGCCTGTCGTGCCAGCGGGACGTCGATGATCGATTTACCGCCGGTGAGAGCCGTATGGGGCTCCACGTATTTTATTCCTGCGCCCTCCAAGAGCCAGTCCCATTTATCTACTACACCGGATCCGCCTCCTGTGTGGCGGATGGCATATCCGACACGCTTGAGTTCGCCTCCCGCGGTCACGGAGGTCTTCTTGGAGTATTCCCGGAACTCCGCCAGGTATGTAGGGGCAACGTTGGGATCAAGTCCGGCTTCAGCAAACATGTCCTTATTCCAGGTCAGACCATAGGCATCCTGGCCCCACGATGGGTAGCCGTACATTTTGCCTCCGCCCCAGTCGCAGATATTCACCGTGTCGGGGCCGACCCCCCCGATGAACTCCTTGGCGTAAGCTTCGGGGATCTGCACCAGCGCGTCATCCTTGACAAAGGCGCCCATCCAGGAAAGAGGCATCATGGTCATATCCGGCGATTGTCCGCCAGCCAGGGCTGTAAGCAGCTTCTGCTGCATGGTCTTGTAGTCGATCGCCACGAGCTCGATTTTGCAGTTGTTCTCTGCTTCGAAAGTAGCCCAAGGAGTTGAGCCATCTCGAAACATCATCGATGTCGCAGTGATTTCACCGGCTGGATACCAGAAGGTCATCGTGACCGGCCCCATTTCCTGCGCTCCGCCTGCGAATGTTGAAAGTGCGGGCAGAAGCAGAAGAAGGAAGAGAAGAACATAACCCTTTTTCATTGTACCCTCCTTAAAAAAGGTATTTAAAACCCTTACGGGTTTTTTCTAAATAAAACCGTTCATGCTGATACCGTCTATATCTCTTTAACCGAATCTCTGATCATTAGGTGGGAATCCAAGACTATTTTTCTGAAATCGTTCGTTTGGTGTTTCATCTTTTCCAACAGGCGTCGGATACCCAGCCGGCCTATCTCCGTCACCTGGCGCTGCATGCAAGTGATCCGCGGTCTGAAGACTGTAGCCCAATCGGGTTCGCCGAAAATCACTATTGAAATATCCTCGGGGATGCGAACTCCAGCGTTCATGCATGCTGATATCACACTTAATCCTAATGACTGTTTAGCGACGTAGATTGCGGTAGGAGCATTTCGTTGCCCCGTGAGATCAAGAGAGGCTTGATACGCCTCATCTTTTCCCTCGCAGATCCGAATTAGCTCGGGAGAATCATCCAGAGAATTGCTTTGCAAAGCCCGTTTATACCCTGAGAATCGTTCCTGCATGGTCGTGGTATGTGGTTTGGGGCTGACTATGGCGATCCTCCGATGACCGCAACGGATCAAATAGTCGACCGCAGTAAAGGAATCCCTTTCGTTGTCAATGCAGATCCGATCGCAATCCAGGTCTTTCTTCAACGGCGCATCGAGCATGAGGTAATTGACATGATCCCTCTTTAGTTCGTTCACCTGCTCAGAGGTCGGTGAAATCAGGCACAGGGCTAAACCGCAGCAATGGTAGGAGAGGAAAGTATTGATATGCTCCTGTTCTTTCTCGGCGATTCCCTTCGAGTCGCCGATCAACACGGTCATCCCTGCTCGATTTGCCTCTTCTTCGGCTCCCTGCAGCATGCGGGTGAAAAATGGATTGGAAATTTCCTGAACCAGTATGCCAATCAGATCTGTCCGCTTCTGGCGCATACCTCGGGCTATCAAATTGGGCCGGTAATTCAACGCCTGAGCAGCTCTAAGTATAGATTCTCTGGTGTGTTCCGCTACTCCGTCTTTGTTGTTCAGCGCCCGTGAAACCGTGTTAACAGATTTGCTGGTTATTTGAGCGATTTTTTTTAAAGTGCTTTTCTTATGAATCTCGCAAATCCTCCTGGAATACAGCAATACTAAACGTTAACATTAACGTTCAGGTTAACGTTTAGTATTATGATACCCAGACTTCCCGTTGTCAAGGCCTGGACCAGCAAATCTTGCTCGTGCCCGAGTTTACTTTTCACTGGTCCTGTACTACATTTGCATAGTCATGAAAGGACAAAGCGGAGCAGTGAAGGGTATAGGGTTTATCGGCGGGGGCAATATGGGCTTTGCCCTGGCCAAGGCGATCTCCAGCCGCTTCCCGGAAACCGCGATCCACGTCTGCGACCTGCGCAGGGAGCGGGTAGAGTTGTTCGAGCGGGAGCTGATCCGGGTGCGGGCGCTCGCCGGCGCATCCGCCGTGGCCGAAGCGGCGGAAGTGATGTTCGTCGCTGTCAAACCCCAGGACATCCAAACCGTACTGGAGGAGATCCGGGACACCGACAGGTTGCTGATCTCCATCGCCGCAGGTGTTGCGATCAGCCGGATAGAAGGAGTGTGCAATCTGGCCCGGGTGGTGCGGGTGATGCCCAACACGCCGTGTCTGGTCGGAGCCATGGCCGCCGGCTACGCCTTCGGGTCCAGGATTCGGCCGGAGGACCGGGAGCTGGTGAGGCAGCTGCTCGGCGCGGCGGGCTACGCCGCGGAAGTCGACGAACGGTTGCTGGATGCGGTGACCGGTTTGAGCGGTTCCGGGCCGGCTTTCGTCGCTCGCTTGATCGAAGCCTTCATCGAGGCGGGAAAGGGGCTCGGGTTGGAGCCGGAGGTGGCTCGAAATCTATCGCTTCAGACCTTTTTCGGCACGGCCAAGCTGTTGGCCGACACCGGCATGGAACCCCGGAAGCTGGTAGAGATGGTCAGCTCTCCGAAGGGCACCACCGTGGCCGGACGGGAAGTGCTGGAAGCCTCCGACTACGCAGAAGTGATCGGAGATACTATACGGGCTGCCACGGAGCGCAGCAAGGAGTTGGGACGATGAGTGTACTGGAGCAGGCTCGGGCGGCCAAGAGGGCCAGCTTCCGGCTGGCCGGCGCCTCCACGGAGCTGAAAGACAGGGCCCTGGCGAGGGTCGCAGAAGCTCTGGATCGGGGTCGCGCACGGATCCTGGAGGAGAACCGTAAAGACCAGAAGCAGGCCGAAAAGACCGGACTGAAGGATTCGCTGTTCAAGCGCCTGGTGCTGACGGATAAGAAGATCGACCAGATCGTGGAGAGCCTGCGGGATGTGCAGCGGCTGGAGGATCCGGTCGGCAGGACCCTCCTGGCACGGGAGCTGGATCGGGGCTTGATCCTGAAAAAGACCACCGTACCGATCGGCGTGATCGGGGTAATATTCGAATCCCGCCCCGATGCCCTTGTGCAGATCTCCTCCCTCTGTGTGAAGTCGGGGAACGTGGTGATCCTCAAAGGGGGCTCCGAAGCCCTGCACTCCAACCGCATCCTCTTCGAGCTGATCAGAGGGGCCGTGGAGGCAACGGATACGGTGTTCAAGGACACGCTTCATCTGGTGGAAACCCGGGAGCAGATCGGAGAGCTCCTCCAGCTGGATCGCTGGATCGACCTGATGATCCCCCGCGGTTCCAACGAGCTGGTGCGCCGGATCCAGGAGAGCACCCGCATCCCCGTTCTCGGGCACGC
>CAZKCQ010000132.1:0-7739 GCA_964551205.1 uncultured Spirochaetaceae bacterium | reverse complement strand
GGCCCTTCCAGCCGCCCAGGCGCATGATCCAGCGGGCCACCAGCTCCCCCTCCCGACCGGCGTCGGTGGCAATAATCAGATTGTTCACATCTTTGCGGCGGAACAGCGACTGGATTGTGCGAAACTGGTGGGAGGTCCGGGCAATGACCCGGTGCTTCATTCGTTCAGGGAGCATGGGCAGATAGTGCAGGGACCACCTCTTGTAACGCTCGTCATAGACCTGAGGATCGACCAGCTCCACCAGATGCCCCATGGCCCAGGTCACGATGTGGGAATCCCCTTCTGAGTAGCCCTTGGCCTTCTTGCTGCAGCCCAGCACCTGGGCCAGTTCCCGGCCTACGCTCGGTTTTTCCGCCAGAACGATGGATTTCATCTTCCGTAGATCTTGGGCCAATATCCGAGATTTGTCAAAGTGCCACCGTTGAAACCTCTCCCAAAAACGAGCATATTGTGACTACCCTCGCACCAATCGGCTCCGGCGTCACCGCGCGTCAGTGCCGGCGGGCGAACAGGAGGTAGATATGCCGCGAGAACTGATCGAGAGACTGTGGAGCCGGGGCAAGGAGTTCCTCGGCGTGGAGTATCCGATCCTGGGCGGGGCCATGACCTGGATCTCGGAATCGACCCTGGTATCCGCCATCTCCAATGCCGGAGCCTTCGGGGTTTTAGCGGGGGGCAACATGCCGCCGGAGATGCTCAAGACCGAGATCAAGAAGACCCGGGACAAGACGGACAAGCCCTTCGGCATAAATTTGATCACCATAGCCCCCAACTTCGCCAGGCACCTGGAACACGTCATTAAGATCGAGTTTCCCTTCGTGATCCTGGCCGGCGGGCTGCCGCCGCGGGAGGCGATCAATCGCATCAGACAGACCAGGAGCAAGCTGCTCTGTTTCGCCCCCACGGTGGGCATCGCCGGGAATCTTATCAAGGGAGGGGTCGACGCCCTGATCATCGAGGGACACGAGGCCGGCGGTCACATCGGTCCGGTCTCAACCGCGGTGCTGGCCGAACAGATTCTCCCCCGCGTGGAGGCCGTGCCGGTGTTCGTGGCCGGGGGAATCGGCAGCGGGGTGATGATGGTCCACTACCTGATGATGGGTGCCTCCGGGGTGCAGCTGGGAACCAAGTTCGCCGTGGCCGAGGAGTCCGTGGCTCACAAGAACTTCAAGAAGTCTCTGCTACGGGCGGCGGCCAAGGATGCGGTCCCCACGGCTCAGTTCGACCCCCGTATGCCGGTGATCCCGGTCCGGGCTCTGACCAACGAAGGCACCCGGGATTTCAACACCCTGCAGCTCGGCCTGGTGGCCCAGCTGGAGCGGGAGGCCATCACCGCCAGGGAGGCGGGGCTCAAACTCGAGGAGTTCTGGATCGGCGGCCTGCGCAAGGCGGCGATCGACGGGGATGTGAAAGCCGGCTCCGTGATGGCCGGTCAAAGCGTGGGGCTGGTAAAGGAGATCCTGCCGGTTCGGGCTATCCTGGACCAGTTGATCGAAGAGGGGATCGAAGAGGCGGAGAAGATCCTCCAGCGGCTGGGACGCTAGAACGTTCTCCCGAAGGCGAGCAGTACGTGGGGCACCAGGGGGAAATGGATATCGTACAGATCGCCCTCGATGACTTCCTGCAGCCAGGCCGCCCCGATCTCCAGACCGACACGCCAGCGGTTCTCTTTTCCCAGCAGCCAGTTGTAGCCGAGTCCGGTCCGTGGCTTCACGATCCCCTGATCCAGGACAAAGGGACTTAATCGCCAGAGGGACAGGAAGCTGGCGCCGGTAAAGAAAAAGAGGCTCCCGTCCAAACCGCTGAAGTAGAAACGAAGATCAATACCGGGTTCCAGGGTGCCGCTCCAATCACCTCCCAGCTTCAGTACAAGCAGGCGGGTCTCCAGGGTTAATCCGACTGGGCCCCGCAAAAACTCGAGCTCGACACCAACCGGGGCGACCAGGGAGCCGCCCCCCTGAAGTGAAAAGGCGCCTCTCAGTGGCTTCGTCTCCTGTGCCCAACCCGCGCCAACGACCAGAAGCACCAGGGCCGCCATAAGCGCCGTTTGTTTCATAATCCCTCCTGTTCGTCGCTGCCGTCCATGATAAGGCATACTCCGCCGTTTGTTCCACTACACCGTTCGCCTAATGCAGTATTTCTTCCGAAGCCGGGCCCATCCCGGCGGTTTTGCTCGATCCCCTGACAACCCTATCTGGAAAAGATCGGTAAGGCGGGATATACTGTTATTCTGATGACAGTCGAAAAGACTGGCAGAGGATATCGCAATCTTCCCGTTCCGTTGCGATCGGAGATTGCGATATGAGAAAAAAACCGAGGAGGTTTCAATGAAGCGCATAATATTGTTCGTCGCATTTGTCGCAATCCTGGCGTCTCCGGTTTTCAGCCAGGTTCGCCTGGACATCGGTTTGGACGTGCCGATGAACATCTACGCGGTGGGCGGGGGTGAAGTCCAATCGAGCAGCGATGTCGGGTCGTTCCTGAAGGAACACATTTTTCCCTTCCCCGAGGCGAGCCTGTACTACCAGTTCAGTGTGGGACCTGTGAAGCTGGCACCGGGGGTAAGGGCGTTTACCATGATCCTGGAAAGCGTGCTGTGGCCGAATTTGTTAATGGAACTCGCCGTTGAACCAGTCTTCATCCAGGCTCAACTCGGCGGCTTGTTGTTCCTCTTCTTCGGATTGGAAAACCAAGCCGATTTCGGGCAGGTCTTTTTCCCGGACCTGTCGATCTGGGTCGGGCTTGGAAAGGAACGGCGCTTCCGCCTGGGCGGCGGCTTGCTCGGTATGTACATGCCCGAGCTGACGACCGAAGGGATGGCCGTTGTCCCGTACTTGGGAGGCAAAGTTTCCCTTCTGTTCTAACTTCCCTCGGCATTGCTCAAACAGCATTGCCGAATCAGAAATCCCGACAGGCCGTCCCACACAGACGGCCTGTTTTTTTCAGACCGAACTCCCGTGGCCGCTGCCTGAACGCCCGTTGCATACCGGCCAGGGCCGGTGAAACCAAAGCTCCCGGTAATCTGCGTATCCGCCAGCGATAGAAATCGGAAAACCGGCAGTAACAGATCCTCCCTTATTCGGTGTTTCACAGATAGAAAAGCAAACATCGAGGAGGAAATTATATGAACAAGAAACTTGCAGTTCTTCTTGCCCTATTCATAGCCCTGGCGGGCACGGCCGGATTTACCGACGGCGCGGGTGGAATGTACTACGGCCTGCAAACCTCGGAGTACCCCTTTCTGAAAGATTATCCGGTGCGAAACAACTCCCTGGGTCTGGCCTACTACGGGGGCTATGGCTACGGCGTTCACGGGCACACCATCACCGGTGGCTTCGGTTTCGCCATCACCGACACCAACGGAGACACCGGCATCGCCGGGGGCTTCGGCGGGGTAATCAACGGCGTTCGCTTCATCGATTGGCCGGTTACCGTTTCCCTGATCAGCTGGACCGCCATAGGCGGGATCTCCACGGGTAACCAGGAAAGCGGCGACGGGGAGGAGGGATTCTTCGCCTTCATTGAGGAGATCACCCTGGAGCTGGGTATCCCGATAAACCGGTGGTTTATGCCCTCCCTCTACGCAGGCTACCAGATTGCCGGAAATCTGGCCCCCGGAACCCCCTTCGAGGATTTCCTGGTCTACACCCCGGTGGTCGGCATGCGCGTGGCCTGGGGAAAGTTCTATTGATCGAGCCGGAGGGCGGGCAGTGCCCGCGGGGTAGCTGCGGGTTCCCCCCGACCCGGCCGCCCGGCCGGGCCAGCCTACCGAGGCTCACCCCGCAGCCTGTCTTCGATCTCCCGGGACAGACGCTGCGTAAGCGGCGTGGGCACGCCGAGCTCCCGTCCCAGACGCACGATCGTTCCCCCAAACAGGTCCCCTTCGTTGCGCGCGCCTTTCTCCACGTCCCGCTGATAGGAGGTCTTGGTCTGGAAGGGAAAGTTCTCCGCCTTCTCTAAGGAGCTCTCGATGATCCCCTCACCCAGGTTGACTCCCCGTTTCGCTGCAACCGCCTGGATCTCCCCCATTATCCCGCGAACGACCCCGTGCAGCTCCGTGTCCTCTAACACGGCACCGAATGGCTTGTCGGCCCAGGCGGTAACCAGACCGAACGAGGCGATGAACAGGTATTTTTCCCAGATGGCGGGATAGGCATCCTCCGAGCACCTCACCGATACGCCCGCCTGCTCAAAAAGACGCACGACGGGGGCGGGATCGTATTCCGGGTGATCCGGGTCCTGGCCGCAGATCAGGAGACCGGCCATGCCTTTCTGGGTCACCACGCCGGGCCCATCGATGCTCGCACTCACATAGACACAGGCCGGAAGAACGACCCCGGATATCACGTGGCGGCGGATGCGTTCGCGGATGTCGACGCCGTTGAGCAGCGGCATGAGCACCGTACGTTCGGTAACCAGAGAAGCCAGCTGACGGCTCACCTCGGCCAGATCGTAGCCTTTAACGCAAATCAGACAGAGATCCGGTGCCCCCAGCTGTTCGATCGCATCCGTAGCCTGATCGGGCAGACAGACCAGCCCGCTCTGCTCGGCGGTGTTGAGCACCAGGCCATTGGCCTGGATCGCCCGGAGGTGTGCGCCCCGGGCAACGAAGGTAGTGGTTACGGATTTACCCGGGCCCGTCGTCCTCCGGGATTCCCGGTAGTGCCGGGACAACAGACCTCCGAAGTACCCGCCGACTCCGCCGATGCCGAACACAATGACCGCCCGGACCCGGGCTCCGACTGTATTATCGTTCATAGATTCAAACTCCTCTCTATATAGCCGCATGCGGTATAGGTCCAAATACTACCGGCACGTTCGATATTTTTAAACCCAACCTCGCGGCATCCAGAGTTCCGTCATCCAGACGGGGCGCTAAATCTGAGCCCCCCGGCGCCAGGTTTGACCTTCGGGTTTCAATTGTGGATATTTTCCCCATACTGATCACAACAGCGAAACACCACGGAGGAAACAAATGGCTAAAACTGTGATCGTGGGCGGGGTTGCCGGAGGGGCGAGCACCGCTGCCCGGCTGCGCAGGATGGACGAGCAGGCAGAGATCGTGCTCTTCGAGCGGGGACGGTACATCTCCTACGCCAACTGCGGACTGCCCTACTACATCGGCGAGGTGATCGCCGACCGGGACCGCCTGTTCGTTCAGACCCCGGAGGGCTTTGCCGCCCGTTTCAAGATCGACGTTCGCATCCGATCGGAGGTCATCAATATCGATCGAAAAGCGAAACAGGTAGAGGTCACGGATCTGAAAACGAAAAAACCGTATCGTGAGAGCTACGACAAGCTGGTGCTCTCCCCCGGGGCGGAACCCGTGAAACCGCCGATTCCGGGAGTCGATCTGGAGGGGATCTTCACGGTGCGCAATGTCCCGGACACGGATCGGATCAAGGAATACATCCAGCGGAACAAGGTGCGGCGGGCGTTGATCGTCGGTGCCGGGTTCATCGGCCTGGAGATGGCGGAGAACCTGCAACGCCGGGGTATCCTGGTCACGATCGTGGAGATGGCCGAACAGGTTATGACGCCGCTGGATTTCGAGATGGCGGCGGAGGTCCACCAGCATCTGAAAGCCAAGAATGTCGAGTTCCACCTTAACGAAGCGGTTACAGCCTTCGAATCGAGGTCCGGACGGCTGGCGGTTCGGCTGTCCGGCGGCAAGGAGCTGCGGGTCGATCTGGTGATCCTGGGCGTGGGTGTGCGTCCCGACAGCGCCTTGGCCCGGGAAGCAGGATTGGCGATGGGGAAGCGGGGTGGAATCCGGGTCGATGAGTACATGCAAACCTCCGATCCTGATATCTATGCCCTGGGAGACGCCATCGAGTTCCCCCACCCGCTTCTGGGTAAGCCGATAAGCATCTATCTGGCCGGACCGGCCAACAAGCAGGGACGGATCGTGGCGGACAACATCGCCCTGGGCAACGGGCGGCGCTACCGGGGTTCGATCGCCACGGCCATCGCCAAGGTCTTCGATCTGACCGTGGCCGCCACCGGATTGTCGGAGAAGACCCTCCGGGCCGAGGAGCTTCCCTTCGTCTCCTCGATCACCCACTCCGCCTCCCACGCCGGCTACTATCCCGATGCCCAGCCCACCAGCCTGAAGATCGTCTTCAGACCTGATGACGGCCGTCTTCTCGGAGCCCAGATTGTGGGCTACGACGGGGTGGACAAACGGATCGATACGATTGCCACGGTTCTCAAGCAGGGCGGCACGGTCTACGATCTGCAGGAGATCGAACACGCCTACGCCCCTCCCTTCTCTTCGGCTAAGGATCCGGTGAACATCGCCGGCTTCGTGGCGGAGAACATCCTGGGCGGTCTGGTGAAGATCATGCACTGGCACGAGCTGGACCAAGCGGAACTTTCCCGCTCCTTCATCCTCGATGTCCGTGAACAGGATGAGTACACGCTCGGGAAAATCGAGGGAGCCAAAAACATCCCCCTCAACTCCCTGCGGGACCGCTTGAAGGAGCTTCCCCGGGACAGGCGGATCATCGTCTACTGCGCCGCCGGTCTGCGGGCCTACCTGGCCTGCAGGATCCTGAGCCAGAACGGATTCCCCGATGTCTACAATCTCTCCGGCGGCTATAAAACCTATGAGTTCGTTACGGAGAAACAGGCCAACGAGGATATCTTCCAGGGCGATGTGATCGGCAAGGACGACAACATTTACCAGACAGCCATCGAAGAGGCCTGAGCCAGGCGTTATCCGCTCTTGTTAACGTTCAGAACATTAGCAAGAGACAGCAGGCACATTTTCGCATTCTCGACAGCCGGGCAACCCCCTGGTATAGTGTCAGGAATCCGGAGGTGTACCGATGAACTTCTCCTGGTCTATCTTCCTCGATTTAGGATTGATCTGCGCCGCCCTGCTGATCGCCACCTTTATCAGATCCAGGGTTCGATTTTTCCAGAAATTTCTAATCCCCAATGCCCTGATTGCGGGCTTCATCCTCCTGCCGTTCTACAATTACGTGGCTCCCCGGTTGGGTATGGGCAGCGAGGGGCTGGAGAACCTCGTGTTCCACCTGCTGAACCTCTCCTTCGTAGCCATGAGCTTGCGGGGAATGGGCATGAAGGGGGCGGGCAGGAGGATCTTCTCCTCCGCGGTTACCATTATCATCCAGTACACCCTGCAGGTGATCGTGGGCTTCGGTCTGACCCTGCTTTTCATCTACACCTTCCTGCCGAACCTGTTCCCCAGCTTCGGTTTTCTGATGCCCCTGGGCTACGGACTGGGGCCGGGACAGGCCTTCGCCATCGGCAAGGGCTGGGAGGAGTTCGGCTTCGAGGGCGGCGGAAATCTTGGCCTGGTTTTCGCAGCCATCGGCTACCTGTGGGCCTGCTTCCTGGGAATCGCCCTGATCACCATCGGCCGCAGGCGGGGCTGGATGGATCCCCAGCTTGCCGCGGTTATCGAACAGCGCCGGCTGCGCACCGGCGTCCTTCCACCGAAAGAAAAAAGGCCCGTGGGAAGCCTGCTGACCACCGAAACCGAGGCCATCGATACCCTTTCCTTCAACCTGGCTCTGATCCTGGGCGTGTACCTGTTGGCCTACCTGTTTCTGCAGCTGATGACCTATCTGCTGTCCTTCGCCGGAAGCATGGGCACCCAGCTGGCTACGAACCTCTGGGGTATAGCCTTCATCTTCGCCGCAGTCATCGCCATGATCGTCAAGCGGATCTTCCGGGCCTTCAAAATCGATCACGCCGTCGACAACGGCACG
>CAZKCQ010000131.1:1739-7756 GCA_964551205.1 uncultured Spirochaetaceae bacterium | reverse complement strand
TGGCCTTCAGCTCCGCCTCCAGGGCCGTGAGCTCCAGTCTCAGATTTTCCAGCCCCTCGGTAACCGCTTCGACATCGTTGAACCGTTTGATCTCGGCTCTTCGCCGTTGAACCATTTCCATCAGTTCACCGATAGACAACGGCGCCACGGCGATCCGCTCCTCGCTCGGAGCGAACAGCAGCTGCAGTGTCCGCCAATCGCCCAGATAACCCTGCTCTGTGGAGAACAGTTCCTGACGCGCTTTTATTAGATCCACCAGCTGGTCCTGGACGTCCTGAAAGGACACTTCCCCCACCTCCTGCCGGCGTTGGGCCAGCTCATACTTCCTCTGTTCCAGCTCCTGAGTGCTGCGAGCCAGCTCCCGCTGCATATCACCGATCAGCAGATCCAAGGCTGCCTGCTCGGCGTTCAGATAGCTTGATCGCTTCAGATAACGCTCCCGGACCACGGCGCTGTTGAAGGCCTTCTCCTCCGTGTAGGTCAGCCTGGAGGGCTCCAAGGGTTTGACGGAAAGGGAGATCGACTCGCCGAATTGCCGTGGTTGCTCGACGACCGCGGATGCACTCGCCGACAGCTGGGGGAGCAAACTGAGGGTTAGACCCGACTGTCCGTACCATCCTCCCGACGCATATCCCCCGCCCACGGACAAGCTGGAATCTATCAGTTCCGGCTCGCCGATCAGATCCTTGCGGGCTCGTTCCACGTTTCGCGCCGCCTTGAATATTTCCAGGTTGCGGGACTGGACCTGCCGGGCGATTTCTTCGATCGACAGGGTTACGGTAGACTGAAGATCCTGAGCCCAGGCAGCGATCACTCCCAGAGAAACAAACGCGACTGCTGCAGCCGCCAACCTTATCCTATTCACTTCAGAATTTCCTCACTTTTTCCGCCTGGCTTCACGCGGATCAGACTCAGGATGCTCGGAACCATGAAGAGGGTAAACAGGGTGGAGATCAACAATCCCCCGGAAACGGCGATGCCCAGGGGCTGCACGATGTTGGATCCCTGTCCCAAACCAACGGCGATCGGCAGCATGCCGAACACGGTGGTCAACATAGTCATCACGATGGCCGTGAAGCGCAACCCCGCGGTTTCCACCAGAGCCTCGATCTTGTCCGTGTGTTTGGGCAGGATCTTGAGGTAGAAGTCGATCATGATGATGGCATTGTTCACAACGATGCCGCCCAGAAGGATCGTGCCCAGCATCGAGTTCAGACTCAGCGTTGATTTGAACACGTACAGACTGAGAATCACCCCGATGAAACCCAACGGCACGGTCACCAGGATCACCAGGGGGATGTGCAGGGAGTTGAACTGAAAGGCGAGCAGCAGATAGATGAGTGCAACCGCTGCACCTAAAGCGATGAACAGCGAGCGGATCGCCTTATCCAGCTCCTCCTGAGGATTGTCGAAGGTGATCGAGTATCCGGCGGGAAGCACGAGTTTTTCCGCCAACAGCTCCCGTACCTGCTGTTCGTATTCCGCCCGGCGGGCGGCCGGTGTCCCCGGACTCATATGCGCATACAGCCTGAAGATCCGTTCCCCGTTTTCCGAGGCGATACCGGCCACGCCGGTGGACTCCCGGAAATCGAAGAAGTGCTTCAACGGCACGGTCCTCTGACGGTAGGGGAGCAGAAAGTTCTCCAACTTTTGCCGGCCTTCGATCTCGGAATCGGGGTATACCGCCGAAACCGCGATGGTCTGCCCGTTTTCTTTGAAATCCACTGCCGCGGTACCGCCCAGAATCTTGCGGATCAGACTGAGCAGGCTCCGTTCGTTGAAATCCGGGGTTCCCTCCAACACCCCCTCCCGGGCGGTCAGCGTGAGCTCGTCGGAGAAGTTGGTCGAGGGGTCGGTGAAGGCCCGGCCGTACAGATCCATCTCGTTGACCAGATCCCTGATCCGCTCCAGGATGGTGACCGCCTCAGCCGGATCTTCACCGTGCACGCTGATCTGCAGATCCATGGTCCGCGGCAGGGGCAGCTGGGCAGGGTCCCACATCATCACATTGTAGTACCATTGGTTGTCGGACACGAACTCCTTCTGAAGGTCAGCCATGACTTCCGTGGCTACCGAGGAAGAGATCAGGTTGATGTAATAGAGGTTGAAGCGCCCCGACACGTCGGCGTAGGAGCTGATCAGATTCTCTCCCACGGTTTCTTTGATGCGCTCATCCAGCACAGGAATCACCTCCTCGATGATCTGTGTCCGGTCGGTAATCTCGGAGCTTCGGAAAAACAGCACGATCCGGTTGCTCAGCGGCGCCGCGATGATCTCTCTGGGGATCAGGGGCAACACCTCGAGCACCAAGAAGGCCAGCAGCCCGAAGGAACAGGCCATGAAAAGCAGGGACGCCCAGCGGCGGCGAAGCAGTGCACCCAGCGCGGTCATGTATAAATTCTTGAAGAACCCCACCATGGGTACCGAAAGCCGCTGCAGGCCTTGGAGCCGGAGGACGGAAGCGTTTTCAGCATCGCTGCCGAGCTCCGGATGACGTTTTCGATTGATGCTGTAGAACTGGAAGGCGATGAGGGGGATCAGGGTCAGGGCCACGACCATGGCGATGAGAAGGGCGAATACCACGGTCCGAGACTGATCGCCCAGGATCGCATTGGTCAGCGGCGCGGTAAAGGAGATGGGCAGAAACACCAGCACGGTTGTCAGTGTCGAGGCGATCACCGGTGCCCGAACCTGATTCACCGCACGGATGATCAGATCCCGTAGATGCTCGTTTCCCCGGATCGGAGCTTCCTCCATACGGAAACGATGGATATTCTCGATCACGACGATGGAGGAATCGATGACCATGCCAACGGCCAGGGCGATACCCCCTAACGAAATCAGATTCAGGCTGACTTTGAAGAAGTACATGAGAATGAAGCTCAACACCAGGGTGACGGGCAGGGAAATCCCGATCAGCAGGGTGTTGCGCAGCTGTCCCAGACCAAAGAGCACTACAACCATGGCCAGGGCGGCTCCCAGCAAAGCAGCCCGCACCACATTGCGAATCGCGCGGTTGATGTATTCCGCCGGATCGATGTACATCTGGAAAACCGTATCCTCCGGAAGGGCACCCTGGGATTTTGCCTCCTTCAGAATCCCCTGAACATCTTCGGACATCTTGCGCACGTTTCCCCCGTCGATCGGAGTGGCGGTGATGCGGATCCCCCGGGTTCCATTCATGATGACGGTCCGGGAAGGAAGCGCATAGCGTACGGAGATATCGGCGATATCCTGCAGTCGGATCGAGACATTTCCCCTCTGGGCGATCACAATCCTGCCGATGTCGAAAACGGAATCGATCCCTCGGTGGAAGCGCACGCTGTAGGAGGTATCCCCCTGTTCCAGACGCCCGACGGATTCCGGCCGGTATCCCACCTGCATGGCGGACTCCACATCCTGTATATCCAGTCCGTAGGCCAGCATATCCGGCTGGCGGAGGAGCACTTCCACTTCCAGATCTTCCACCCGATAGATGTCCACACTCTCGGCGTCCTCCACCCCGCTCAGTAGCGGTCCGACCGTGCTGTCCAGAATTTGGTACAGCTCCTCCGGGCTGGTGGTAGCCGAAGTAATCCCGACGATCAAAAATCCCGCGTTTTCGCCGGAGAAGAAGCCCACCCGATAATTGTCCCGATAATCCGCGGGAAGCAGGTTGGAGATGCTGGTCATGGCCGTATTAACATCCGCACGGGCTTTCTCGGGATCCGTGTTCCATTCGAAGGTCAAGGTGAAGGAGCTGCGGTCGTTCTCGTATTCCACCTCCAGTATATCCACACCTTCCACGGCGAGGAGCCGGGCCTCGATCTCATCGGCGTACTCACCGGAAAAATCCAGAGCGGAGATGCCCGTATGGTTGATGCTCACCCGCACCCGTGGTCTCTGGGTCTGCGGATACAGTTGGATCGGTAGCTTCGTGACCAGGAATAGCCCGGCAGCGCAGAGCAGCACCGTGAGGAGGATCACGCCGGTTGCTTTGCCGAAGATGCCTTTGAGCATGGCTTTGTCCTTCGTCTTACTGAGCCGGGGCGCCGGCCGGCGCTCCTTCCCGTTCCCTACCGGTCAGGCGTCTCAGGTAGCGTTCACCCGGCTTCAGACCTTCGCTGATCAGCACCAGATCGCCGAATACCGGCCCCAGGGTAACCGCTCGAGCCTCCAGAACCTGGGATTCGTTTACGATCCAAAGATAGAATCTTCCGTAGCGGCGGACCGCCGCATCCCGGGGAACGAACAGGCCCCGAACCCGGTCGATGGGTAGATCGATGAGCACGAACTCCCCTATGGCAACACGCTGGCTGTCGGGAAATTGAAAGGTGAGCTCGAACAATCCCGTGGAATAGTCCGGCTCCTGGGAACGAGTGCGCAGAACGCCTCTGATCGCCGTACCTTCGGTGGTCCGACCCGTGACCTGCTGACCCACATCGATCCTGAAGGCATCCTTGTCGCTTACATTTGCCTGAAGAACGTAGCTCTGGGTACCCAGTATCACAACGGCGGGATCCCCCGTGCCGACCTCGGCCTCCGGCTGCACCAGCACCTCCGAAACCCTTCCCGAGATTCGGGCGGTGAGGGGTACCGGCTTGTACAGCTCCATCACGTCGTCCTTGCGTTTGACGCTGAGAAGCTCCTGTCCGGCTTCCACCAACTGCCCCTCCCGAACCGAGATGGACTGAACGAAGCCTCCTGTGGATATCTTGTGCACAATGCGGCTCTCCGGCTCCAGCCTCCCGCCCACCATGATGCTGTGATATTGCTCGCTCACCTGAGCCACAGCGATGGGAGAGCCGCCAGTGGCGGCACCCCCGGTGGCCGTACCCCCGCCGCCGGGTCGCCCTCCGGGACCCTGCTGGGTCCAAACATTCACCACGGACAGCAGTCCCGATAGGATCAGTACAACGACTGCGGCTTTCTTCATGCCCTGGCTCTCCATCCAAACTTTTTGATAATAATCTTTTCGATATCCCCGGCAGCAATTCCGCAGGATGATGGTAAAGATACTAAATTTCAGGTGCCCAGAGGAAGCACAAGCTTCGACTACTATTTTGGCTTCCCCTCGATTCTCTTCCCCGAAAAGCGCAGAGACCGGATATCCCGCTCCGAGCCGGTAGGAACCGTAAGCAATTCGTACAGATCGGGACGGCGGCTCTTGATCCACCGGGAACCGGTGCACATCTGAAGACGCTCTGCTTCGAGATCGGCTGTCACCATTGTTTCTTCCGCCTGCCATGTTTCTGCGAGAATCTCACCGTACGGATCGAGGATCATGGCATTCCCCGTGCGAACCTCATTATCATCCAGACCTACACCGTTGGAAAAGACAAGAAACATCCCATTATCGTGAGCCCTGGCAGGCAGCCAGCGCATGAGCCATTCCCTTCCCTTCGGGCCGCGGAACTCGGCTTCGATGGCGCCGGGGTCCTTTTCCCGATTCTCCCACAACTTCGGATCGATCAGCCCCATGCACCGCGGACTGGGCGTATCACATCCGCCCGTTTGATGGGGGGCGAGCAGAACCTCAGCTCCCATCAGGGCGGTAATCCTGACATTTTCGACGATGTTGTTGTCGTAACAGGTCAGGACGCCCACCCGTACACCCTCGGGTGTTTCAAACACCGTGTACGCGTCTCCTGAGACCATGTGCTCGCTGATAAAGCAATGAAGCTTCCTGTGACGGGCGGTCCGCCCGTCCGGCATAGCCACGACATAGGTGTTGTACAACCGTTCTTCCTGCGAGCGCTCGATGAGCCCGGCACCGAGGGTAATCCCGTACTCCGCAGAAAGCCGCAGCAGTTCCCGGGTGGAGGGACCCTCCGGCACGCTCTCGGAGAGCGCCTCGATATCCTCCCGGCTGAGCTTTCGCACATGCCAGTATCCGGTAATACACATCTCGGGAAATACGAGCAGACCGACTCTCCTCTTCGCCGCCTGCTGTGTGAACAAGCCGATCCTCCGCAGATTGGCCTCCTTGTCTCCGGGTACGTGATTGAACTGTACCGAACCCGCTCTTATGTCTTTCA
>CAZKCQ010000131.1:0-1639 GCA_964551205.1 uncultured Spirochaetaceae bacterium | reverse complement strand
CCAAATGGTCGGGACCGATCTGCGTCTATCCCGAGGCGGGCCGACGGGACTACGTGCACGCCCTTGCCGCTCCGGGGGAGACGAATAAATACTCCGTTGAGGAATGGGTGCAGTTTGCTCGAAATTGGGCAACCGGTGGAGTGCAGATCATAGGGGGCTGCTGCAGGATAGGGGTGGAGTACATCGAAGCGCTGGGCAACGCCCTGTGCCGATCATGAAGAACCGGCGCCGCGCCGCCAAAGAGCACACCGGGAATCAAGACCAGATCGACGGGCCCGAAGGCTCCCTGCGACCGTTCCACTCCGTCGGCTTGTCCCAATCCACCGCCTTCCACGGCATGTTCTCCGGCTTCACCAGGGGCAGGATCTCTCTGAAGTAGGCCAGCCGCTCCGGTCCGCTCAGGGGTGTAAAGCTCTCCGCCACCGCCAGATCGGCCTCCAGCTCGCCCAGGGTCGAGCAGCCGGCGATCACCGTGGTGAGGGGAAGGGAGAGGGCGTAGCGAAGGGCCCGGTCCGCCGTTTCCGCCAGTTTCTTGTAGGCGAAGATCTTCATCCCGATCACACCTACCTGTTTCGAAGCGGCTACCGGCAGGAACTCTTCCGCAAAGCTGAAGATGAAGTGGTCCAGGACGGAGACAGCCACCAAAGCCGTGTCGAAGGGAAAGCGGCGCAGCGACTCTACGAGGATCTGGGGATCTGTGTGCCCGCTGATGCTGATGTTTCGCACCAGCCCCTCTTCCTTTGCCTCAATCGCCGCTTGCAGCGCACCGTCCTTTGCGGTCATGGCATCCAGCCGCTCATAGCTGTCGATGTTATGGAGCCTCCACTCATCGACGTAATCGGTCTGCAGCCGCCGGAGGCTGTCGGCCAACTGCCGACGAGCCTCCTCACGGCCGGTCGCCCAAGCCTTGGTGGCGATCCACATCTCCCGGCGGCGATGTTTTGCCACCAGCCCGACTCTTTGCTCCGACTGACCTTCCGAGTAAATCCAGGCCGTATCGAAGTAACGGATCCCCCGATCGATAGCCGTGTTGAGGATCTCTACGGCATGTCTCTCATCGCAGCCCTCCTCGTCCACGATGCGCTGGGCACCGAAGCTGAGGATGGGAAAGAACTGTCCTGTTTTTCCAAAGGGTCGTGTTTCCATCTCAATACTTCATTCCCATGCCGAAACCCATGGCCCCGGGACCGAGGGGCAGGATGGTAAGCCTGGGTTCGAAGGTGATCTCCCCCGCGGCGATCTTCTGTTCGGCCAGTTTGGCCGCATGACTGCTGGACACTCCGCGCAATATGGCCTGCACCAACCCACCTCCGGCCAGAATGCCGATGCTGGGCAGCAGATCCGTGAAGCTCTGAGCTTTCCACTCGTTCTCTATGTTCACGAAGGACTCTTTAAAGTAGTTCAGCTGATCGAACTGCAATTCATCGGGAAGCAGGAAGTACGCTCCCAGCAGGGTTCCTATGCCGGTGACCAGATCGAGGCTGAGAAACAACGCGCCGGTGCCCGGATCATCGTTCATGAATTGACCCACTCCTGGGAGTACCATGGACGCGGCTCTGGATTTGGAAACATAGGCGGCCTTTTGATAGGCGATCGATATCTCGCCCAACAGCTCCTGTGCCTCCCCGACGGTCAGCTC
>CAZKCQ010000130.1:0-7773 GCA_964551205.1 uncultured Spirochaetaceae bacterium | reverse complement strand
GTCTCCAGGACCACGATGAAGTACACCAGGCCGGGGATCATGGTCAGGGTGGCCAGGTATACGGGGATATCGTAGATGTCGAAGAGCCTGAAAAAGGTTCCGGGAACGGGCTGACCCACGGCAGCCCAAAACACCATCTTGTCGATCCAGACTCCCCAGTAGTAGAACAATCCAGAGAGAAACAGAAAACCGTACCTGGGAAAGTAGGCCCCCAGGGCCTTGAGGGTTTCTCTCACCTCCGCCGGCCGGTACTCCTGAAACGAGAGGATGAGCAGCAAAACTACTGTAAAGCCCTGGCCTGCAAAGAAGCCCAGCATTGCCCCGCCCAGGGCCATGATTCGTCCCAGGAACAGGACTCCGATCACGGAGAGGGTCATGCCGCCCAGGAACACGAGGAAAATGGCAACATACTTCTTTAACAGGCTGATGAAGATCATCAGCAGCCAGGCCACATTGATGATCACGAAGAAGGCTACGGCGAAGCTCTTGAACAACAGGGGGCGGGAAACTCCGGGCAGGGTAATCCGCCTCATCGCGATGACGGAGATTCCTGCGGCCAGTGCGATCACGATCAGGGAGAAAAACAGCAGGAGCGAGGCTGCCTGCCTGTTCTTCTTCAGATAGATCAGGTCGGACAGCAGGCGGGTGAATATGTAATGACTGCCCCCGAAGATGAACAGGCTGAAGGCGTAGCTGTAGACGATCACACCCGTGAACAGGCTGCGGCCCTCCCGGAGGGCGAATCCGGCGAATCGCCCGATCAGAAAAATGCCGATGATGGACAGCAGCCAGGGACCGGCAACGATCATGATCCCGCTCAGGGCCACCTTTAAAAAAGAGCCGATCCCGCCCCTGCGCAGGACCCGTTGCAGCTCAAAGCCGATTCCCGCCACGGCTACCCGGTCTCCGAATCCCGGCCCTTTTTGGCTGCGGCAGCCGCGTCAGCAGGGTCGGAAGCGACGTCCGCGGCAGAGGCGTCGATGTACTGCCGGTACAGATCGCCGTAGGTTTGAAAGACCTTGTCCCGGTCGTAGAAGTGCACGACCCTGTCTCTGTTTTTCGCTACGATCAGCCGCATCTCCTCCGGGTGGTCGTATATAAACCTGACCCCGGCTGCCATTTTCTCCGGATCTTTGGAGGGGGCGATAAAGCGGTCGTCGTATTCCAGAAGCTCCGCCACGTTGCCGACGCGGGTCGCCACAACCGGTACCCCCGCGCAGTAGGCCTCCAGGATCACCAGAGGTTGTGCTTCCCGCACGCTGCTCAGAATCAGCACATCCAGGAACGAGTAGTACTCCCGCACATCCTGGCGCCCTGTGAAATGAAAGCGATCTGCGAGTTTCAGGCTTTCAACCAGGATCTGGCAGTCCTCGAAATAGCCGGGATCCTCGTCGGTAGGTCCGATGCAGTGGAACTGCGCCTCGGGGATCGCTTCACTCACGATTTTGGCCATGGAGATGAAGTTCTTGATGTCCTTGATCGGCACGACCCGCCCCACCAAACCCACGTGAAATCCCTTTTTTTTTCGGCGCGTGACTTCTGAGTAGAAAGGTACGTCGATCCCGTTGGGAATAACCCGGGTCTTAGCCGCAGGTGCGCCGAGCTCGATCTGCAGCCGCCGGTTCTGTTCGAACAAAGCGATGATCAGGTCTGCGTAGCGGTAGCTCAGGCGGCTGAGATTGTTGTAGATCCCGATCCACATGTCCCGCTGGTAGCCCCTTATGAACTGGGCTTTTCGGATCTCCATCTCCCGTTCCTTGTGGTACAATCCATGTTCGGTCAGTATGAGAGGTTTCCCCCTTCGAATCTTGGCGCACAGGGCGGCCAGTCCAGCGTAGCCGGTGGATACGGGGTGGTACAGATCCGCTTCCGGGGCGGTATCCCCAAGGATGGCGAACATCATGTCATGGGCTGATTTCCAGGCCCAGAAGAAATCGGAGAAAGGATAGGCGGGGTTCTTCTTCTGGTTTCGGGAGCTGAGAAGATTCCAGCCGGCTTCACTTTTTATGGCGTCGGCATACACGGAGTACCCCTCCGGAATCTGACCGACTATTTTTTCCAGCTCAGGAGCCTCACCTCTGAGCAGGGGCTGGTGCATCCCGGTGATCTTATCGATCAGAGCGCTTATGTGGGAAGGGCGCCGCTTCGTCCGCAGCGGGGCGGAGAGGACCATGTCCTTGTGATTGATTACATTGGCCGGAAGCTCGTAGCGGCTCGGTTGATCTTTGCCCGGAGAAATGGTGTAGAGAACGAAGTCGATGTCCTTCAGATAGAGAATCAACTGGTGAACCCAGGCGGACACACCCCCGGTGATGTAGGGGTAGGAGCCTTCCGTAATCAAGCAGACAGTGGGCCGCCGGTTCAACGAGTTCCCTCGACCCAGTAGGATAGAAAGGCTCGGCTTTCCTCGTCCAGGTGCTCCCACTCGGGTTTGAGCCGATCGCAGAGTTTCTGAACCCCGGTGATATCTTTCCTCTTGAAGGCAACCTCCATTTCAAGCCGCAGATACGATAAATCATTTCTTTTGGCGAGTTGATCGATGATCCGCTTGGCTTGATCGGTAAGATCGAGGGCGAGAAGGATCCGGACGGTCAGCACGACGTCCTGCTTGCCGAGGCATTTCAGCTTGTTGAGTGTCTTTATATACCCGAAGGCTTCCCGCAGGTAGAAGTTGCGTATCGATCCCGGGTGGATCTGGGCAAGTTCGTAGTACTGCCCGGCCAAGGATCGCAGGACTATGGCATCGGTTTTTTCTTGGAGCGAGGCCTTGAACGTTTCGATTCGCTTGGTGTAGCGGGTTTCGATCATGTTGATGCTCTCCGCGGCAAACAGAGCCGCCTCAGCATCGGGGTCGCGCAGCAGTTTGGAGAGGATATGCATCAGCAGCAGGTTCGTATCCAGGTCGAGGTCCGGCCGGGACAGAACCTGATCGATGGCATCGAGATCGAGGGGTTCTTCATCCAGAGGTTTTATCGAGGTTCTCAGATATACGAAGGCTTCGATCGGCACCTGGTTTGTTTTTGCCGCCCTGAGAGCGGTGTTGGCGGTTCTGGGTTGATAGGCGTCCGTACCGCATCGAAAGTATTCGAAATTCAACATCCCTTGACCTAAACTTTCTGCATCTCCAGTATATTCTCCGCGATCTGGAGCAGCCCTTCGGCCTCCACCTGTTCTTCGCTCAAAGAGGCATAGCCGACCATAACCTCGAGATTTACGGTTTGCTCGTTCATGGACCATTCGTTTTCGTTGATTTCGGTCAGAGCTTCCAGGCTGAACAGGGACGCCCCGTCGTAGTCGAGATTTGGGTACAGGAGGACGATCTGATTTTCATTCTTGTATTGAAACAGGTTGGCCTTGTTTCTGGAAAGTATCACCATTTGACCGGCCAGTCGGCTGATGAGCTGCAGGGTGTTCTTTCGGCCAAAGGGCTCCGACAGGGTGTCGAAATTGGTCAGTTCCAGTATCAACACGCTCAAAGTCTCCTTGTTTTGTCGGGCCCTTCGCAGTGTTTCGTTCAACAGCGAAGAGAACTGAGCGAAGGCCGGCAACCCCGTCACCGGATGAAATTCCGCCTGGGTTACCACCGCTTCATACTCCACGGCCCGTTCCAGTGCTGGGGCGGCCAGAGCCAGGATCATTGTGAGCAATTTCTCCGTGTAGAGGTTGTACTTGGAAAAAGGCATATCCGCGATGTTCAGGACTCCCCAGATCTTGCGTCCCGCCGTGACGGGCAAGGTCATGATATTGACACCCCGATCCATCCTGCGGAGGTTTTCGTACTTTCCGAGCATTTTTACTGAAAAAGTCGTGTTGTTGCGCAGAACCCATCCTTCGATGCTGTTCTCCGCCGGAACAACCGTCGGTCGGGACGCGCCTTCCTCCCAGCCTCGGCTGGCTACCATCTGCAGCTCTTTGGATTCCGGAAGTGCTTCCCAGATCGAAAGAATCGAGGCGCCGGAGAAACGCTGCACCGTTCCCAGGATCGTCTCCAGGGCTTTTTCCAAATTCAACGAGTAAAGTTGCTGCATCTCGGAGTGCAGCGTCGTGATCGAGTCCTGCTGCCGGGAGACCCGCTGCTCCAGCTCTCGGTTGATCGTTTCCAAGATCCGCTTCTCTTTGGTCAGCTCTCCCTTCTGTCGCGAGAACAGCCGCACCCTCTCCTTTGCTTTGGCCAACCGTCCGGCTTGGGCGTCCCGGATCAATCCCAAAATGTAAACGGACACGAGGGCCGCGGCCATCGGCGCCGGAGCCAGGCTGCGAAGGTCGATCCAGTAGGACAAACCCCAGGTGCCGGGTTGGAAGATGTTCAGCGCCCATGGCAGAGGAAAGGCGATGATCAGAGAGGAGATCAACAGGCTCAGAAGTCCGTAGTATTTACCGTAGTAGGCGGCTACGATCAGGGCCAGCAGCAGGTAAGGATTGAAGGAACCGCGGAAAAATCCTGGACTATCCCGGAAAAAAAGGTTTACCGCGCCGATGGCGATGGAAAAAACGAGCAATTCGCCGATACGAATAATGGGTTTCTGAGATCTCATTCATCCTGTACTATATTCACTATGGGTACTGTATTATACCCGCAGGGGATGCACAAGCAAAGGGAGGAGCCATGAAATCACACAGATTCGCGTATTGTATTCTCCTGGCGGCTTTTGCCGTCCTTACCGTCTTTTCGAGCCCGGTTTGGGCTCAGGAGGGAAGTGCCGAAGAGGAGGCTCTGGTTGCTCCGGAATCCAAGGTCGAACCGGTGTTTCCGGAAGGCAACGAGGCCCTGATCTTTGTCGAGGGAGAGGATGCGGTATCCACGAATTTCACAAATGAGCCCATTCTCAACTACAGCTGTTCGAAGTTCCGCACTCTGCAGCTCAATCGCCGCACCGAGCTTCAGGGAGGACGATCCTTCTACGCAACTTTCGTTCTGTACGCCGAAGAGCCGGGGGAGTACGAGCTGTGGTACGGCGGCACGCCTCCCGGACCCGGGGACGAGCTTCTGCCCTCCTACGCCTCTCCCTTCTCCCTCATTCTGGACGGGGGTGAACCGCTGTCGGTGAACCGCGAGGGCGTGGCCGTTGTGGAGCAGTACGCACCCTCCTACTACTGGAACTACGTCGCTGACATCCCCCTGGAGGCGGGTCAGCACACGGTTGATTTTCAGGTCAAGTACACCCGGGGTTACGACGGCAAGTTCTACTTCTACCTCGACTGTTTCTTCCTGGTCAAGAAACAGGCGGCAGCGGCGCTGGATCAGGGGCCCCTTCCCGCCGTGTTCCCGCAGGATATGAGCGACCGTTCCATCGATACCCCTTTCAAGACCTTCGAAGAATACCAGATCGTGATCCGCGATAATCCCGATAACCTCTCCGGATATCTGGAGATCGCCCAGATCTACTCCCTGGTGGGGGATTATCTCAATGCCCTCAAATACCTGAAGCGGGCGGGATTGCTCGATCCGCAGAACATCGAAATCCAGCTGCTCACCGCCAAGAATCAGATCTGGAAGGGGGACGTGTCCGAGGGGTTGAATACCTACAGATCCCTTCTGCTGCTCGACCCCTCCCGGCTGGATCTATGGCTGGAGGCGGCCAAGGTCGCCGCCTGGACCGGCCGCTATGAAGAATCGATCCAGCTGTACAGAAACGCCCTGGAGCAGCACCCCGACAACATCGATTTGATCGCCAACCTGGGTTTAGCCTACCAATGGGCCGGGGAACAACAGAACGCGGATGAGCAGTTTCAGAGGGCGTTGGGTCTGGCTTCGGAGGATTACCGGAAGGTAGTCGATCTGGCAGAGTCGTACGACATCAACGGCGTTCCGGAGCGCAGCATCAATGTACTGCGAAGCAATATCCGGCGCTACCCGGAGAGGCTGGAGCTGTATCTGCTCCTGGTGAATATCTACACCCGCCTGGACAGGATAAACAGGGCCGAAGAGGTCCAGAACCTGATCAGTGCTTCCTTTCGATCTTCTCCAAAACTGTCCCAGTATTTGGAGCTGTTCTACACCAAGGAGAGTCTGCGGGAGGAGGTAATCGCCGGCTATGAGGTGGAGCTGGAACGTCAGCCGGATAACCTGGTGCTGCGGGAAACCCTGGCTCAGACCTACTTCTGGAACGGAAAACGGAAGAAGGCTATCGGGGAGCTTCAGAACGTGTTGGCCAACCATGCCTTCATAGAGATAAACCAGCTGGATCAGAGCTCGATCTCCCTCCTCGAACTGCTGGACAGGAGTTATCTGTATCTGGAGTTCTGTAACCGTGTCCCGGGGCTGATCAAAGAGCTGAAGAGCGAGATCAATGCAGCCGGCGCACGCTACGGCGAGGCCGAGAAGGTCTACGCCAGGTTCCAGACCCAGGTCCAGGCAGCCCGGGATAGGGACGAAGCGCCGCCGGTTCCGGAGGGTGAGGATCCTCAGGACACCCTCAGGGCGGCCGAGCAGTCCCTGGCCCTGGCATTGAACAAAGCTGAAGGCTTGGCAGACAAGATCGAAGAGCTGGCCGTCGCCTGTGAGGAGGATTGGGCTGCGCTGTCCGGGCTCATAGAGGAGGAAGCAGCGGCCGCGGAAACCTTCGACAAGATCATCAAACCGAGCCGCTGGGAATGGGATCGCAGAAGCTTCGTGGCAGAACTCGAATCCCTGGACAGCGTCCTGGCCGACTACGTGCTGGGAAAGATCTATCTGGCCGAAGGACATCTGGAAAGCGCGGAACGGCGTATCTTCTCCAGGGCGGATGCGGGAAATCTTCCCCGTCAGTATCAGACCGCCCTGTTTCGGACTCTTCTCTGGCAAACCCAAGTCAGCAAAGCGTTCGAAATCCTGGAAACGGGCCAATACGACGCTTTCACCCTGCTCCCCTATTGGGAGCGGTTGAATGAACTGCGCAGTGCCTTAGAGGTTCCGGAGGGGAGTGCAGCCGGGGGGATCAGAGATGCTGCCTCCGATCGAGCGGCGGCTCTCGAGGCCCTGGAAACGGCGGAGAAGCTGGCCCGGGAAAAAACGCAGAATCTTTTGGACAATCAGGAGACCCTGATGCGCTTGTACCAGAGCCGGCTGGTACGAAGCATGTACCGGCTGGGTGAAAACACCTACCTGATCCGCAACGAATTGGGGGATTTCTACCTGAAGGAGCGGGACTTCCCCGCGGCGATCCGGCAGTACAAACAGGTGCTGGCCATCGATCCCTGGGACATCGAGACGATCTACGATCTGGGCACGATCTACGAGTGGAGCGGGGACTGGAAACAGGCCATGAACAACTACCAGAGGGTGTACTGGTCCGATCCGCTGTATGAGAACGTCGGTGCCCGCTACAATCAGCTGGCCCGCCAGCACGCGGACAGCTTCGACCTTCAGACCTATCTCCTGGCCGAAAGCTCCCGCTACACGATGCGGACCGAGGTTTCGTACAGCTCCTGGCTGAGCACCCTGGTTGGCTTGAAAATTGATTTCACCTTGGATGCGCTGCGACCGGACCCGTCCTCAATAGATACGTACTACATCTCTGATCTGATCCTCGGAGTTCCCCTGAATTTCCATACAGCCGGGTTGATATTGACGCCGTCTCTGGGAGTATACGTCGGCGATCTGAAAGTATTCGAACCGCTGGGGAGCACGCAAACGGGGGTTGATCTTCATGCGGGCCTGGATTTCGGTTGGGCCATCGGTCGATATCTGTATCTGAACGGTGGGAGCGCCTGGGGTTGGAAAAACGAGACCAGCAAACCCGATGTCGCAGATTATCACTCCCTCTCGGCGGAGTCGAATCTGAGCACGAATTT
>CAZKCQ010000129.1:0-7964 GCA_964551205.1 uncultured Spirochaetaceae bacterium | reverse complement strand
CTAGGCGCCTGAGACTGCGGCGTGCATGATCGATTCCTGGGTCGCTTCGTCTCTGCTCAGTTCTGCGGTAACCTCGCCTTCGTGCATAACGAGAATCCTGTCTGACAGGTGCAGGATCTCAGGCATTTCCGAGGAAATGAGCAGTATGCCGACGCCGTTGTCTGCCAGCTCGGATATGATCCTGTGCACTTCTGCCTTGGCGCCTACATCGATGCCGCGGGTGGGCTCGTCCAGGATGAGAACTTCAGGTTCCGTAGCAAGCCATTTGCCAATGGCCACTTTCTGCTGGTTGCCTCCACTCAGGTTCTCGACTTTCTGCTCTCTGTTTTCCACCTTGATACGCAGTTCACCGATAAACCTGTCGCTTACCTTCTCCTCTTTCGCGCGGCTGATAAAACCGTAGATGGAGACAACTCGGTCATGTATTCCCATGGTTATATTCTCCCTGGTGCTCATTCCCAGGTTTAGCCCCAAGGTCTTTCTGTCTTCCGGCAAATAGCCTATGCCGTTTCTGACCGCATCAACGGGACTGTCAATTCTCACTTCCCTCCCTCTGATCTTGGTCACACCCGAAGTTCGTTTTTCAGCCCCTATCAGCAAACTCGCCAGTTCGGTTCTACCCGCCCCTACCAACCCGGCCAACCCAAGTATTTCTCCTTTGTGCAGGGTGAAAGAAACATCCTTGCTGTTTGGAGGACCGTTGATAGCGAGTGCTTCGAATATCACCTCTTCGCCGGGCTTGTGCTTTCGTTCGGTATACAGGTTTTCCAGAACTCTCCCTACCATCATGGAAATGAGCATCCCTTTGGATGCGTCGCTTGTTGCCACCTCGCCGGCATTCTTCCCGTCCCGTAAAACCACAATCCGGTCCGTTACTTCCAGCACTTCTTCCAGTTTGTGAGAGATGAAGACGATCGATATACCTCTGGACCTGAGGTCCCTCATGATAGCGAACAGGTTCTGTATTTCCTTTTCTGAAAGTGAGGCGGTGGGCTCATCCATGATGAGAAGAGACGGGCTGAAGGTGAGAGACTTGGCAATCTCCACCAGCTGTTGCTGTGCTACCCCCAAGCGTCCCACCGGAATCTCGGGGTTTATATCCACCTTGAACATCGAAAACAGATCTAGGGCTTTCTCTTTCTGTTTTCCGTAGTCTACAAAAAATCTGTACCGCTTTTTTTCATTGCCGAGAAACAGGTTCTCCGCCGCCGACAAGTTGGAACAAAGGTTGAACTCCTGAAATATGGTGCTGATGCCCAGCTCATGAGCGTCTACCGTGTTATGAATCTTTATCGGATTGCCTCTGCTGTGTATCTCTCCTGCGTCCGGCTGATGCACGCCGGTAAGCACCTTCATCAACGTGGATTTTCCCGCGCCGTTTTCTCCCAACAGTCCTATGATTTCCGATTCTCTGATATTGAAATGGACGCCGCGCAACGCTTCAACCCCTCCGAAGCTCTTGTAGATGTCGATCATCTCGAAAATATCACGGGTCATCGTCCTTTTTCCTACTTGTTCTTAACCCGGTCCAGCGTCGCAGCCAAAATGATAATGCCGCCGATAATCAAAGTCTGCCAGTAGGCGGAAACCTTCATCAGAACAAGACCGTTCTGAATTATGCCCATGATTGCAGCGCCGATGAACACTCCGATGACGCTGCCTGCTCCTCCCATGAGGGAAGCGCCTCCGATAACCGCCGAGGCAATGGCATCCAGCTCCCAGCCGGTTCCCATCGCCGCCTGAGCGGAATCAAACCGAGCCACCATGATTATCCCGGTGACGGATGCGAAGAAACCGGAGATCCCGTAGACAAAGAGTTTGATTTTCTTCACGTTGATTCCCGAAAGAAATGTCGCTTGTTCATTTCCGCCGATTGCGAATATCCTTCTCCCGAAAACCGTGTACCTGAGGACGATATGCGCAACGATGCCGAGAGCAAACATGATTATTACAGGGAAGGGAATGCCCAGGAGGTCTCCCCTTCCGATGAACAGAAAAGGCTTCGGGATATTCGTTATGGGCCAGCCTTTCGTTATCACCCAGATCGCCCCGCGGGCCAGGCTCAACATAGCAAGCGTGGGAATGAAAGGAGTCAACCCTACGTATGAAACCAGCCAACCCGAAAACAGACCGGCACAAAAACCGGTGCAAAGGCCGATTAATACTGCAAAAAGCGGGTGAACGCCCGCGGCAAGGGCGAGCCCACAGGTAACTCCGCTTACTCCTATGAGGGAACCAACCGAAAGATCGATCCCTGCTGTGAGAATCGTAAAGAACTCACCCATAGCAACGATTGCCAGCAGGGAGATCTGCCGGGACAGAAGATATAAGTTCTGACCGCTGGCAAATCTCGGAGCAACAGCTGTTATAACTAAGCTCATGATAATCAGGGCTAAAACGATGCCCGCTTCTCTTTTTCTCAGGATCGCACGAACAATACCAGGCCCTCTCTGCTTTCCTTGCACGGCATCTTCAATACTGCTCATCAGATTCTCCTTGTCGTAGAAACAGAACACTCTCGAGGGAACAGCATTCGCTGTTCCCTCGTCGAGTGATTGTTCATTGCGACAGCAGCTCCTTTTTCATTTCCTCCATGTAGGAGTCGACATTGTCCTTGTTTACGATGATTACTCCGGTATCGTAGGAAGCGGAGAGACTTTCACCGTTCATCGCACTCATCAGTTTCTCGACAGAGATCCATCCCATATTGAAAGTCTTTTGCACCAGGGTGTACTGAATGCTTCCGTCTCGAATGGCCTCCAATGTCTCCTCCAAGTCGTCGAACCCGCCTACCAAGACTTTGCCGACTTTCTTCTGCTCTTTGATTACGGTTGCCGCTGCCGGACCTCCATAGGCGGAAACCCCGAAGAAAGCCGCCATGTCGGGGTATGTCTGGAGTAGAGCCTCTGTTTTGTTCACAGCCTGGGCAAGGTCCGTCTCGAATCCTTCTACCGCAACCACTTTGTACTGCGGTCCCGCTTGGGCGAATGCCTTCTGGAACTCTTCAGCTCTTTCCAGCAGATTCGGCGCTCCCAAAGTAGCAAGCAGGAGAGCCACCTTGCCGCCTTTGCTGCCCAGCAGTGCCACCATTTCCTCACCGGCAGTACCGCCCGCGGCCCTGTTGTTCGTACCAACATAGCAAAGCCGGTTCGTGGAGGGGGCGTCGGCATCGAACGTGATTACCTTTATGCCCGCAGCGATTGCTTCATCAACGACACCTTTCAGACCGGTGTCGTCCGTCGCAGAAATAGCTATACCCTGGACCCCTCTCGATATCAGGTTCTCTATCACTTTGACCTGAAGGTCGACTTCGGCCTTGGGCGGAGCTTCAAACTCGGTTTTTATCCCGAAGTGCTCTCCCGCAGCCTCGAAACCCTCGTAGCAGGGCTCATAAAAAGGGTGAACCAGCTTGGGCACCATGACGAAGGTCACCTCATCGGATTCCCTTCCTCCCCCGGCAAATGCAAGGGGAAGAGCAAAAACAAAGATGACCAGCAGAACACAAATACCTAGTTTTCCTCTCATTTCTTTTCTCCTTACCTTTCGTATTTTTTTTCGTCGTCACAATAGGAACAGCTTGAAACCCAAGACGATCAAATCGGTCGTTTTACTGTCATTTCTGTCTCCTTTCCGTTCTTGTTTATTGAAGTAGTGCAAACCCCATGCCATACGAGCTGTTATCGGACAGGGTCCTTATTCTTTCATCAGCAAGCACTTAGTTGCGGTGGTTTGAGCTCTCCTGAGAGAAATTATCATCGAAGGGAAGGCGGGCTACTCAATGTGGGTAATACTGTTTAGTTTTGTTACGCCCCCTGTAGGGAAAACAAAGGTAGAATGCCAAGAGCCACGCCCTTCATTCAGGTTTGACAACGGCCTGAGTTCGGGCTTAGAATCTACTCGATTCAGATCTGCTCTTGCTCTGGGTAAGTGAGGTGCTATTTGAGCCTAAGGCCCAAACTTCTTCTGTTCGCCCTCATCGCACTGGTCGTACCGGTATTGTCAATTCTTCTATTCAGCGCCGTCGTTATCTACAAGAATGATCTGGTGGGCCACTGGAGATATCTCGACCAGATAGCCGAGCTGATTACTACCGATATCAAGGAAACCGAAGAAACCTACCTCTCTTGTGTTTCAGAGTTTGTCGAGGATGAATATATAAAAACCAAACTCTATGTTCATGATAAATACCGAAGCTATCTGAAAGACTCGACCCTTGCCTGGGATCTGGTGCCCCTGCGCAATTTCGTCAACAACTACTCCCTGGCAAACAGCATCGAAACCATTTCGGTATACGAAAGCTTCAGTAATGAATACAAGAGAGTTTTGTACTTGGGCAACTCCACCAATGTCCCATATACCATCGAAAAGGACATAGGTGAGAACAAGCTCCGAAATTTATACTACGTCCAGTTCTTGAATTGTTTGTACGTCAATTTCCTCAGGCCCGTTTATTCTAATGACAAAATCACGGGACTGGTACTGTTCCAGAGAGCTTTTGACAACATGTATTTCTACAATTTCACATTGAAACATGATATAGATCTGGCGGTGGTTGTTGACAATAAAATCGTATACAGCTCATCCAACGGCCGCCACAGAGACAGCGTCGAAGCTTTGATAGCCAGCCGCTCCGATCACTCGTATTTCCGATCGAAAGACGTTGTTTTTTACACGGTTATGCGCCCAATCGTTTTCGACAGGAACTTGAGTGGTGCGATCGTAACCATATCCAAGGGTAATTCACTTCTCAACAGCGGCGGTTTGCACCTAATAAGACTCTCCATGATCGGCGTTGTATCGATCATTACCGCTGTACTTCTCTTTTATTTTTGGGGCCTGGAATTGATAAGAACGATCCGATCCTTATTTGTTGGTACGAATGAGGTGTCCCGGGGCAATTTGGAATATCAGCTGTCGGTGAACAGAAAAGACGAGCTGGGGATGCTCGCCCATAACTTCAACCAGATGGTTAGTACCATCAAGCTCGACAAAGACAATCTCGAAAAGAAGAACGAAGAACTGCGCCTGATGAATCATTATATCGACGCGGTTTTCCAAAGCCTGGAGGTGAATACCATAGTAATTGACCGAAATTACCATCCGGTTCTGATAAATCAGAATGCAAAGAGCAAACTGAATCTGCCTTCAGATCATGACCTGAAGGATATCTTCGGTATCCCATTCTTTGACAACAAAAGCCTTTTTTTCAGGCAGATCATAGAGGAGGTATTTCGAACAGGCGGCTACAGGAATATTGGGGAGATAAAAATCGATGAAGCTTTCTATGCGGTGGACCTGTTTCCGATCAAGGACGATGACAACGGTACTTCAGGGATTATCATAATCATCATAAACATCACCGACAGGGAGATGATGAAACAAGAATTGCTAAAGTCTCAGAAGATCGCGGCTGTCGGTCAGGTATCGGCTGCTTTGGCCCATGAGCTGAATAACCCCATCGGTGTAATGCTGAATCATGTGGAGCTCCTTCAGTCAAAAAAGCTCACTGAACAGGAAGAATCTACATTCCTCGACAGAATTCACTCAGAGATCATGAGAATCAACAATATTATCCAAAACCTCCTCCAGTTCTCACGAGATGAGATGATGAATGCCGAAGCGACGGATGTACACAAGCTGGTTTTGCAGGTTTTCGATATTTTCTCTCCCATCCTGAGGAAAAACTCCATTCAGTATGAGATCATCAACAACGCCGATTCATGCACCATACAGGGTAATACCACCTTACTGAAGCAGCTGTTCCTCAATCTTGTAAAGAACGCGATAGAATCCATCCAACATACTCATGGGCGCCTCGACGTTACACTGCGCAACAGCACGGAAGCTCTGCTGGTAGTCATCGCGGACAATGGAAAAGGTATACATCCTTCAGAGGTACAGAAGATATTTGATCCGTTTTTTACCAGCAAGGTCCATCCCAATATAGGGCTTGGGCTTTCATTGTGCAGAGAAATTACGAAAAAACATGGTGGAACTATCGATGTTGCCAGCTCGGAGGACAATGGAACCACAGTCACTGTAACACTCCCCCTTGGAGAAAGCACATGAACAAGGACGAGTTCAAGATACTGGTGATCGACGATGAAGAAGGTATGCGGGAAGGACTGGAAAAAGCACTATGTCTGGAAGGGTTTTCTGTGGAAACGGCGGCTAACGCAACAGAGGGATTGCGCAAACTGAAAGAAGAGCGTTTCGATTTGGCCTTTGTAGACTACAAGCTTCCGGATCTTGACGGTATAGAAGTCATTAAGAGATGCGAAACGGAATTGTTGAACATCATCATCATCACCGCCTTCGCCAGTATCGAGAACGCAATAGAGGCTATGAAACTAGGGGCGTCGGACTATTTGATAAAACCTTTCTCGAATGAGGAAATCACGCAAATAGCTTGTAAATACTACAAGCGAAAAAGTTCGATTGAGAAGGAAAAAGGTAGTCCTGGTGCTGACAACTTCATCTATGTCAGCGATTCAATGAGATCAGTGGTGGACAACGCAATACTGATCGCCAGGAGCCCCATACCCGTTTTGATCGAGGGAGAAAGCGGCACCGGAAAGGAGATGATAGCACGCCTTATCTACAGGGAAGGAGGCTTCGAAGGGAAGCCCTTTGTCGGTATAAATTGTGCAGCCATACCTTCGGAATTACTTGAAAGTGAGTTGTTTGGATATGAGAAAGGAGCTTTCTCGGGCGCTCATCAAACCAAGATCGGAAAATTCGAATCGGCCGGGGAGGGAGTAGTTTTCTTGGATGAGGTCGGTGATATGAGTTTCGATCTACAGGCCAAGTTGCTCAGAGTGCTTGAAGAAAAATCCTTCGAGAGAATCGGAGGATTGAAGACCATCCCCTTTCATGCCAGAGTGATTTCTTCTACAAACATCGATTTATGCGACTATATCCAGAAGGGCATTTTTCGATCGGACCTCTACTTTCGATTAAAAGGCGTTCAGATACATATTCCTCCGCTGAGAGAAAGAGCAAAGGATATTGAAGCTCTCGCCCACCATTTCCTCGAGCACTTCCAAATCGAATACCAAAAAGGAGTCCTGGAGCTTTCCGCCGAAGCGGGTAGAAGGTTGAAAAGACATTTATGGCCCGGCAACGTAAGAGAACTCAAACACGTCATCGAATCTGCTGTTTTACTGACAGGATCCAAGAATAAAATACTGTCCGAGGATCTGCCCATCGATTCTGTGTTCGACGCAAACAGAATAGACATACACGAGATCGAAAAGGCCAGCATCATGAACGCCCTTGTGGAAAACCATTTCAACCGCTCTTTGGCCGCCAAATCCTTACAGATAAGCAGAAAGACCCTCTACTCAAGAATGAAGAGATACTCCATCGAGTTTTAACCCGGACAGCCGTTTGTGGCGGCACAAGGTACTGCAATTAATCAAGAAGGCTTTGATGTCCCAGGTACAAATCCCGGCCCTGAACCAAAGCGACAATCTTGCGCTCGGCCACGGAGCGGTGCAGCATCCAGAATCCGCAGTCCGGGTGCACCCAGCCGATCCGTCCCTGTCCCAGAGTTTTTTCGCACCTTTCAATGCGCCGGGCCACCTCAGCGGGGCTCTCCACAACGTTTTCTTTGATGTCGATGACCCCCAGACCCAGGCTGATCCCCGTGCGCACCTGCTTGAGCGCCTCCAGATCGCTGTCCGGCCGGCGGGCCAGCTCCAAAACCAGGTGATCCACGTGCAGCTGGTTGAGAAAGGCGATCAGGGCTTTCCAGGTGCCCTTCTGGATGGTCTGGCCCCCGTAGTTGCCGAAGCACAGGTGCACGGCACGCTGAGGGCGGCTTGCGGCCACACCGGGGCCACCGGCGCCCGACGCGCCCTCACCGGCGTTTGGCCAGCTGTCACTGCCGTGCGTCCCGATCCCCCTTCCCACCGCATCCAGGACCCGGTTGATGGCCCGGGCGGCCAGGGGTCCGTCGTCGG
>CAZKCQ010000128.1:0-8040 GCA_964551205.1 uncultured Spirochaetaceae bacterium | reverse complement strand
TCAGCTCTTCCCGGGTCAGGTCCACCGGGATGCTGTTGTACTTCTCTCTCAAGACAGGACCCATTTCCCGTCTATCCTCATCGGACAGTTCCTCCGCCGGCAGACCGGGCCAGCCGATCCAGAGGAGTTTGTCCTTTTGGTCGAGGGAGCCCAAGCCCGTTGCCAGCCCGCCCATGCTCGGATTGAACTCGAGTTTTCCCTTTTTCTTCTCCACGGACACGGACAGCCGGTTGGAGATGAGGATCAGATTTGACATATCTCGTACCATATCGCAATCTTCGATTAAAAGTAATAAGGAAGATTCTGATATCCTTTTCCCGCCGAAAATCTCGTTATTATAACAAGATTTTCGGCTGTCATCGTAATTAGTGTATTGGGATTGGGGCATCCCTTCAAGGATGCTCAGGCTGAGCTTCTCCGGCTATGACCTTCGTCAGGCTATCCGTCAGGCTATGTTATGATCACGGGGCGATGTGCAGGGTAATTCCCAGGCTGCGGATATGCTCGGCGTACTCCGTCGGAATGCCGCTGTCGGTCACCACGGTCGTGATCTCGGACAGATCGGCGAAGTAGGCCGGCTGGATCGCGCCGAACTTGCTCGAGTCCACCACGAGGATACGGTCCAGCGAGGATCGGATCGACGCTTTCTTCACCTCGATTTCGTACGCATTCGTACAGGTCACCCCCAGTTTTTCACTGATCCCGCTGGCCGAGAGAAAGGCCTTGTTGGCCCGATAGCGGTTGATCAACTCCACCCCCTCGGGACTTTCGAATACCAAACTGTTTTCGTGAAGGTTGCCGCCGGCGAACAGGAGGGAGCAGGTTTCCCGGCGTTGAACCTCCACCAGGATGTTGAGGGCCCAACAGAGCACGGTCAGCTGGAGCGTATCCGGAATGTTCTTGGCCAGGTATTCAGTGGTGGAGCCGCCGTCGATGATGATGATGTCTCCCTCCTCCAGCAGAGAGGCTGCCCGTGCGCCGATAGCCATCTTCGGCCCCCGCCTCTGGGCTCCGGCTTCGGTCAAGGAGTAGCGGGAGGATCCCACAATTCCCGGGTTCAACACGGCTCCGGAATGAAGGACCTTTACGATGTTGTCCTGGGCCAGCAGATTCAGATCCCTTCGGATGGTCATCTCCGATACGGACAACTGCTCCGCCAACTCGGCCAGCGTGGCGGCATTTTGTATCTGGAGGATTTCAACGATTGCAACCAGGCGATCCCTGCGATTGCTCATACGAATTCTTCTATTATAACACAATTGTTGTGAAGATCAAGAAAGAGATTGCAGAAATTGTAAAATTTATTACATTGATGCTTGACATGAATGGTTTTTTTCACATAATATAGGAATTAATGATAATTTAAATATGGTTTTTATGGTTATTTGTGTCGAAATTAACATTATAAAGAATTTTAAGTGCAGGAGGGAACATGGCTGAGGTTTATTCGAATGCTTTGGGGATGATCGAGTGCCGCGGTTTCGCCGCCATGGTCGAGGCTTCCGACGCGATGGTCAAGGCGGCCAAGGTGGAGCTGATGCGCTATGAGAAAACAGGAGGCGGATACGTGACTGCTATCGTACGCGGTGATGTGGCCGCGGTGCGGGCAGCCCTGGACGCCGGCGGACGGGCTGCCGAACGGGTGGGAGAGGTGATCTCCGTCCATATCATCCCGCGGCCACACGGTAATGTGGACAGTGCCCTGCCTCTGGGTCTGCAGCAGGAATCGCAGTAGGGTGAGGTGAGTCATGGCGGATGAGCGTATTGATCTGAGAACCTATATCTTCCTCGACTCGCTGCAGTATCAGATGGCCTCTCTCATGGCCACCACCTCCAGGGGCTACTACCCGGTGGCCCTGCAGGCCTGCATGATCATCGAGATTTCTCCGGGGATCGAGATCAACAGATTCACCGACATCGCCCTCAAGGCGACCAACGTGACCCCGGGGATCCAGTTCGTCGAACGCCTGTTCGGTCTGCTGGAGGTGCACTCCGACAGCCAGGCCGATGCCCGGCAGGCGGGGGCGGCCATCCTCCGGGAGCTGGGGCGAACGGAGGAGGAGCGGATGAAGCCGCGGATCCTCACCAGCCAGCTGATCAAGAACATCTCCGATCACCACGCCCAACTGATCAACAAGGTCCGTTACGGGAACATGGTGCTGCGGGGAGACACCCTCTACGTTTTGGAGATCGAACCTTCCGGATACGCCTACTTCGCTGCCAATGAGGCGGAGAAGGCCTCCCACATCAACATCATCAATGTCCAGGGGGTGGGTCGTTTCGGCCGGGTGTACATTGCCGGAGAAGAGGCGGAGGTGCTGGTCAGCCAGGAGATCGTGGAATCCCGCTTGAAAGCACTGGCAGGCCGTGAACCGGGCGGCCAGGCTGAGTAGCCGTACGAGGGATCCGGCTGAGGGGTGCCCGGCTGAGAGGTGCCCGCCCAGCCCGGAGGTGCCGGTACCCCGGCGGGGGCCCGCCCAGGGGATGGGATCGCTGTCTTCCGCCTGCGCTTACAGGCAATGGCAGTGAAATGGCGATACGAAACTGAGAGGAGATGAGCAATGGATGAGGTGTATTCCCACGCATTGGGGATGATCGAATGCCGCGGATTTGCCGCTATGGTGGAAGCATCCGATGCCATGGTCAAGGCAGCCAAGGTGGAGCTTACCAACTACGAGAAGACCGGCGGGGGTTATGTGACCGCCGTTGTCCGAGGTGATGTGGCTGCGGTAAGGGCAGCTCTGGATGCCGGCGGCCGGGCAGCCGAGAGAATCGGAGAGGTGATCTCCGTGCACATCATTCCCAGGCCCCATTCGAACGTCGACGGCGTGCTGCCTCTGGGCCGCGGACCGGCAGGTGGACCGGCCGGAGGTGCTGGAGGTGCCGGCTCTGCAGCTGACGGTACCCCGTCACAACCGAAACGCTCGGCCAAGAGCGCCTGAAGATGCAGCTGGCTCGAGTAATCGGGACCGTTGTCTCCACCCGCAAGGAGCAGCGGATCGAAGGCATCAAGTTCCTTCTTCTGGAGAAGATCGATGCCGCGACCATGGAAGGCAAAAAGGACTACGTGGTTGCCATGGACTCGGTCGGCGCCGGGATCGGGGAGGTGGTTTTCTACGCCTCCGGTTCCAGCTCCCGGATGACGGCGGTTACCGACGGCAAGCCCAGCGATGCAGCCATCATCGCCATCGTGGACTCTATCGATCTAAAGGGCGAACTGGTCTATCAGAAGGACCGGGCATGATCTTCGCGCAAGTGGTCGGTACCGTGGTGGCCACCCGCCGGGAGGACGGCATCAGGGGCGCCAAGTACCTGCTGGTGGAGCAGTGCAGCCATCATGGTGAATCCCGGGGCCGCTATCATGTGGCCTTGGATGTGGTGGATGCGGGGGTGGGGGAGATGGTGATGATCGCCCAGGGCTCCTCCTGCAGGCAGACGAGCTTGAGCGACCGCAAACCCGTGGACGCTCTGATCTGCGGCATCGTGGATCTGGTGGACGAGCAGGGTCGGATTGTCTATCGCAAGTAGGGAGGGGTAAGGCCTTGGATGTGGCTGTCATCGGCGTTCAGGAGTTTTCCAGCATCGCCACCGGATTTTTCGCCCTGGACGGGATCGTCAAGGCGGCGCCGGTGCGGATCCTGGTGACCCGCATCGTCACACCGGGGAAGCTCGTGGTTCTGTTTACCGGGGATGTGGCTTCGGTGGAAGCCTCCCTGAGCAGGGGCCGGGACTGCGGCGGAGAGGACCTGCTGGATGAGCTGTTCATCCCCAATTTGCATCACGGCGTGATCCCCGCCATAGAAGGGCCCGTTTTGGTCGAGGAATGGGACGCCCTGGGAATCATCGAGAGCCTGTCGGTTACAGCGGGGATAGTGGCCGCGGACCTGGCCGCCAAGGAGGCGGATGTGCGGATACCGGAGATTCGATTGGCCGGAGGAATGGGAGGAAAATCGACGATCAAGGTGATGGGCCCGCTGGAGGACGTCCAGGCCTCTCTTTCCGCCGGGGCGGGCTACGTTCAAGGCAGAGGGCTGCTCTGCAGGCAGGTGCTCATTCCCAGACCGCATCCGGACATCTGGGGGCATCTTCTGAAAGCGCAGCCGGAGGTGGATGAGATATGGAAATAACCGAAGCGAGTGTACGGGAGTTGGTGGAGCAGGTGCTCACCAGTCTGGACGGCAAGATCCTGCGGAGTTCCTCGCGGGGCGAGTCCGCCGGTGGCATCGGCGTCGGCTCGGTCATCGGAGCGGGTCGGGGCGTGTTCCCCGACATCAATACGGCGATCCTTGCCGCCCGCAGCGCCCACAAAGAGTTGATGGCCCGAACCTTGGAAACCCGCACGCATATGATCGCAGCCATGCGCCAGGCTGTGCAGAGGAATCTCGATGGGTTGGCCGATCTGGCCGTTCGGGAGACCGGAATGGGCCGACGGCAGGACAAGGTGCTGAAGAATAAGGTGGCCGGGGAGATGACCCCTGGAGTGGAGGATCTCAAGCCCGTGACCTTCAGCGATGATCACGGTCTGACCCTGGTGGAGCGTGCCCCCTACGGCGTTATAGGTTCGATCACCCCCAGCACCAATCCGACGGAGACGATCATCAGCAATGCCATCGGCATGATCTCAGCGGGCAACTCGGTGGTCTTCAATCCCCACCCATCGGCCAAGGGGGTTTCCGCCTTCACCATCGATTTTCTCAATCAGGCCATAATCTCCGCCGGAGGACCGGCAAATCTGCTGTGCACCGTGGCCGAACCCACCATCCAGAGCGCCCAGCGGCTGTTCGACCATCCGGAGATCGATCTACTGGTAGTAACCGGCGGACCCGGGGTGGTGCGGGCTGCCATGAAGAGCACGAAGAAGGTCATCGCCGCCGGCCCCGGTAATCCTCCCTGCGTGGTGGATGAAACCGCGGACCTGGTCAAAGCGGGCCGGGACATAGTGAACGGCACGGGATTCGACAATAACATCATCTGCATAGATGAGAAGGAAATCCTGGCCGTGGCTTCGATCGGCGACGCCCTGAAGACGGAACTCGTGAAAAACGGCGCCTACGAATTGAGCCGCAGCCAGGTGGACGCGGTCACCAAACTGGTGATCGCGGACCCGGGAAAACCGGGACATGAGGGGGCGCCGAACAAGGAGTTCGTGGGCAAGGATGCTTACCTTATCGCCCGGGCCATAGGAGTCGAGGTGCCCCGGGACACCCGCATTTTGCTCTGCGAGGTGGATGGGGAGCACCCTCTGGTCTGGACCGAGCAGCTGATGCCCGTAATCCCCCTGGTACGCTGCAGCGATGCTGATGCGGCCATCGATCTTGCCGTGGCCTGCGAGCACGGCTTCCGCCATACCGCGGTCATGCACTCCCGCAACATCGAAAAGCTCTCCCGGATGGCCAAAGTGATCAACTGCTCTCTGTTCGTAAAAAACGGATCGGCCTACAACGGACTGGGATTCGGCGGGGCGGGGTTCACTTCCTGGACCATCGCCAGCCCGACCGGGGAGGGATTGACCCGGGCCACAACCTTTAGCCGGGAACGCCGCTGCGCCCTGATCGACTACTTCAGGATCGTCTAGTGGGAATCGTCGAGGGGGATGAGCAATGAAGCTGGGTAGAGTAATCGGATCGGTGATGTGCACCCAGAAGGTCGATTCCTTCGAGGGGGTGAAGCTGCTGCTGCTCCAGCCCGTGAATGAGAAGCTCGAGGCCGCCGGAGATGCCCTGATTGCCTGTGATCCGGTGCAGGCCGGTCCGGGGGACCTGGTACTTTGGGAGGGCGGCCGGGAGGCGGCTCTGGGCCTGGAGAACTGGTACAACCCCTCGGACGCCACGATCATGGGTATCGTGGACCAGGTGTACGGGGAGCAGTGCAGCGGGAACCGGAAGCACGAACTGGACCCCGAAGAACACGAGGGGCGGCCATGACACTGGGACGGGTGATCGGCACGGTGGTATCCACGGTCAAGCTGGAGGTGCTGTCCGGCTACAAGATCCTGATGGTGCAGCCCGTGGATCCCCAAGGCAAAGACGCCGGGGCGGTAACCGTGGCCCTGGACTCGGTCCAGGCCGGGGTCGGAGACACGGTGCTGATCATCGATGAGGGCAACTCCAGCCGCATGATCGTCGGGGATCCCATGGCGCCGATCCGGACCATGGTCGTGGGCATCGTGGATCAGGTAAACGTCGGAGGCGATGAATGACCAACGAAATATTAAACTCGGTGGACAAGGTCCTGCGGGTTGCCGTGGGTTCGGATCACGGCGGCTACAAGGCCAAGGAGCTGCTCAAGAGCTATCTCGGCAGTCTGGGCTACAAGGTTGCGGATGTGGGCTGCCACTCACCGGAGAGCGTTGACTATCCGGATTTCGCTCAGGCGGTGGCCCGCAAGGTAGCCGCCGGGGATTGCGAACGGGGGATCATGATCGACGGCGCCGGCATCGGCTCCAGCATGGTCTGCAACAAGGTCAGGGGAATACGGGCCGCCCTCTGCTACGATCTGAAGACCATTGTGAACAGCAGGGAACACAACAACGCCAACGTGCTCACCCTGGGCGGACCCCTGCACACCCCGGATGAGCTGTGCCGGATGTCCAAGGTGTGGCTGGAAACCCGCTTTGCCGGTGGGCGGCACTGGCCGCGGATCAACAAGATGATGGCTGTAGAAAGAGGATCACTATGAATACACAGGAACTGGTAGATCAGATTACCGGACAGGTTCTGGCCAAACTGCGGGAGTCTTCGGGCGGCGCGGCCACCGTGCCTCAGTCGCGTGCCGACGGGGCGACCGCTGCACCGGCTGAGTTTCGGGGCCTGCGTCCCGCCGAGGTGGCCCGCTACATCGATCACACCCTGCTCAAACCCGAAGCCACCCGGGAGCAGGTCGAAAAACTGTGTGCGGAGGCGGTGGAGTACGGCTTCTACTCGGTCTGCGTGAATACCACCTGGACCGCCTACTGCGCCAGCAAGCTGCGCGGTAAAGGGGTGAAGGTCTGCACGGTAGTTGGCTTTCCCCTCGGCGCCATGGACAGCCGGGCCAAGAGCTTCGAAACCCGGAATGCGATTGAGAACGGTGCGGATGAGATCGACATGGTGATGAACGTGGGCGCCTTGAAGTCGGGGGATCTCAAGACCGTCGAAGAGGACATCCGCTGGGTGCTGCGGGCCTGCCGGCAGAACACGATTCTCAAGGTGATCATCGAAAACGCCCTGCTCACCGATGAAGAGAAAGTCCTGGCCTGCCAGATCGCCAAGCGTGCCGGGGCTCACTACGTGAAGACCTCCACCGGTTTCGCCTCCTCTGGAGCGACAGCGGAGGACATTGCCTTGATGCGCAGAACCGTGGGTCTGGAGATGGGAGTCAAGGCCGCCGGGGGCGTACGCAGCTACGAGGATGCCGTGACCATGATCCAGGCCGGAGCCAGCCGCATCGGCGCCAGCTCAAGCGTGGCGATAGTCACCAGCGCCAAGAGCCAGTCCACCTATTAGCGACCCGAGTAACCCTGGAGGCAAGGCCTGTGACCGCTGAGACAACAACCTGTGAGGAGATCCTGGAGGCGGGAAAACGCCTGAAGGAGCGATTTTTCGTCGCGGCCAACGACGGCAACATCAGCGCCCGCCTACCGGGCGGAAGGTTTCTGATCACACCGACCGGAGTAAACAAGGGGGATATGAGCGCTGAGATGCTGCTCACCGTTGACGGACAGGGCAGCGTTCTCAGCGGCAATCTGAAGCCTAGCTCCGAGATGAAGATGCACCTGGCCGTTTACGGGCAGCGCCCCGACGCGCAGGCGATCGTGCACGCCCATCCCCCCACAGCCACCGGTTTCGCCACTTCCCGAATCCGCCTCGATCAGGATGTGATCCTCCCCGAGGTGGTGTTCGGGTTGGGCAGGATCGGTTTTTCCGAGTACGGCACCCCCACCACACAGCAGGTCCCCGAGGCGGTTTCCCGGGAGATCGCCGGCTGCGACGCCCTGCTGCTGGCCAACCACGGGGCACTGACCGTGGGAAGCTCGGTGATGCAGGCCTACTACCGCATGGA
>CAZKCQ010000127.1:0-8043 GCA_964551205.1 uncultured Spirochaetaceae bacterium | reverse complement strand
TTATAGAATAGCTATTAAGGGTTGCTCGGGTCCATTTTTCCTCGTTTAATAGTTCTGTTACCTGTTTCACCAATTGCTCAGACAAGATATCGCTCCTTAAATTATGTGACGTATTCGTTGTAAATCTCGAGATTCAGATTTTTGATCTTTGCCAATACTTCTTCGATCTTCGGTCGATCCTCTCCGCTGTTAAGGTAGTGATCGACGAGCCAGAAGTAATGATTGATCAGCCTGGGGGTCAGCAGGCTGCCGCGCTGGCCGCCTATCTCTCTTTCAAGCTGGTAGATAGCCTGTTTTAATTTACCGAGCTCCAATGGCCTGAGCTCTCGCTTGACGTTGAACAGGCCAAATATAGTGCCGTATACCGGAATCCATTCCTGGAGCTCCGCCCCCATTTCACCGATCCTGCCTTTCAGCTTCTCCACCAAGCGCAGGATCATTGGAGATTCCAGGTAGGAGAGCTCGACGGCCTGGGAATCCAGGAAAAAGGCCTCCCTGAAGAAGACCTTGGCGGCCCGGTCTTCGTTGACCAGGGAGTAGCTGTCCGCCAATTCAGCCAGGATCGCCGCGTCCTCTCGTCTATACTGGCTGGCCAATTCGAGAAAACGAATCGCACTCTCATAGTTTCCCTGGCATTTGTGGCATCTGCCGATCCGAAACAGGATCTCCGGATCGCTGAGGTCGGATTCATTGTACAGTGTCAGATACAGCCCCAGGGCACTGCCGAAGATGTAGTACTTGAGATTGAACAGGCAGCGCTCGGACAGGTGTTCCATACGGGAGACGAATCCGCTGAACACCTTCCACTGGCCCAGGTAGTACTCTCCCTTCTCATAGGCTCCCGAAATGGTTGCCAGACGATCCTCCCTTTCCAGCCAGAAGTTGGCGCATTTCAAGGCATTTGTCACATCCGTGGATTCGAAATCGATTTCCAGCGCCTTCTCCAGCAGGGTGCTGGCCTCCTTGAATTGCCCCTCCTTGAAATTGCGGTATACCTTGTTCAGGATCTGGATGATCTCGTTTTCTGTGAACGTCAGTTGTTTTTCCGCCATAGAGTTACCTAGGAACGCCTTCTTGATAATACCTACTTGGTGCAGCCTGCTCGCTAGAGCCCACTTAGCAACGCGCCTTTGGCAAACGATCGAGTCTACCTGTGCAGCCTACTTGGTAGAGCGCCTTGGTGCGGCTACTTGGCTAATTATAGCAAGATGAAGAGTTTAGTCAATCTTGATTGCCGCACAGCCTTCGGCGGAGTGCCGGGTGGCCGCACCGTTTGCATCACAAGGTATCTTTCTGCTATGATCATTCCATGGCAGAAGCGCACACTACACTTGTCGCACCTTCGATCCTGTCCGCGGACTTCGGGCATTTGGCGGATGAGGTCAGGAGGATAGAGGAGGGTGGGGGGGACTGGGTTCACCTGGACGTAATGGACGGGGTTTTCGTGCCCAATATCACCTTCGGCCCGCCCATGGTCTCGTCGTTGCGGCGCCACAGCCGGCTACCCTTCGACACCCACCTGATGATCGTGCACCCCGAGAAGTATATCTCGAGCTTCGCGGAGGCGGGAGCGGATATCATCACGATCCACTATGAAGCCACCGTGCATGTGCACAGGGTGTTGAGCCGAATCCGGGAAATAGGCAAGAAGGCGGGGATCTCCATCGTTCCCTCTACCCCGGCGGCCGCGTTGGCGGAAATCCTGCCCGAGCTCGATTTGATCCTGGTGATGACCGTGAACCCCGGCTTTGGCGGGCAGCAGCTGATACCCCGGACCCTGAACAAGGTAAGCCGGCTGGCCGAGATGAGAAACAGCGGGGGCCACAACTATCTGATCGAAGTGGACGGGGGCATCAATCGCGAAACCTGCAAGCTGGCTATAGAGGCGGGAGCGGATGTGCTGGTGGCCGGTTCAGCCGTATTCGATTCCGAAAATATCGAAAAAGAGATTAATGCGCTGAAATGCCGATGAACAATTATAGATACAGTTTCTTTTTTCAGGGGTCGAAATAAAAGAGAGGACCAATGCTTCGCAGGACCATACCGATATTTCTGTTTGTTCTGGGGTCGGCTCTCCTCTGTGCACAGGCCTCCACCGGGGCCGATGAGCTGAGGGAGGGCCTGGTGTTGTTCAAGCAGGAACGATACCAGGATGCAATCCGTGCTTTCCGGGATCTGATCCTCAATGCACGGAGCGAACAGCAGCAGGCGAACGTGGCGGATGCCTACTACTGGGTATCCCGGGCCTACCTGGCTGTCGGCAATTTCGAGGAAGCGGCCGCAAACCTCGAGTATTTCCTGGCCAATTACCCCTCCCATCCCTCCTACCCCGACGCCCTATATCAGAAGGGGAGGCTGCTCTACCTGCAGGGCGACCCGGAGAGCGGGATCCAGGTACTGTCACAGTTTTTGACCGAATATCCCGATTCGGAGTTCGCCGGCAGTGTCTATTTCTGGCTGGGGGAATGTCTGTTTTCCCTGGGACAGCTGGAAGAGGCCGCGCGGGTATTCAATCGAGTCATCGTCGAGTATCCGAAGAGTGTAAAGCTGGAGGCTTCCCGCTACCGTTTGTCCCTGATCGAGTTCAAAAAGAGGGAGAACCAATTGCTCCAACTCCTGCAATGGAGCCACGAGGAGGCGTTGAAATCCGTGGAGGAGTTCAGACGGCGGGAGAAGGCCTACGAACAGGCAATCGCCGTGTATCAGAGGAAATTATCTTCCCCGACTACATCTGCGGCGGGTGAGGCCGCCGTGGATACGGAAAGCAAAGCCGCTCTGCAACAGCTGCGCGCCGAGAACCAGTCATTGAAAGATACCATCGCCAGTCTGGAGGCCCGGCTGGCCTCTGTATCCGAGGAGGAAACCGCTGGCACCACGGCGGAGCTGCAGCAGCGGCTCCAGGCCGTCGCAAACCGAGAGAAAGCCCTCCAGATGAAAACCGACGCCCTGGCCGTGAAGGAACTGTTGCTGCAGAGAATGATCGAAGAATCGGAAGAGGGACGATGAAGGTTCTCAGAATTAGCTCTATCCTCGCGCTGCTGCTGACCGCAACCCTGGCTCCCCTGTCCGCCGTTGAGATCGATTCCGGTCGGATACGCCTGATCCTGCACGAGGGGATCGGCCGCTTCTCACTGTACACCCGCGCAACCGCCGCCTCGGACGACTACATCCCTCTGTTTGTAGACCAGGATCCCAGAACCTCCGGTATTTCTCTGGTAGTAAACGACAAGATCTACAAACTCGGCGACAGCTCGGAGTTCGCCGAATCGTCCGAAAGCTCCACGGCTGCGGGTACGGCACGTTTCCGGTGGACCTCGAGAACCCTCGAGGTGGTACAGGAGTTCACCCCGGTGCGCTCCCCCGCTTCCACTGAGGTCGAAGGGATGCGCCTTGCCATACGGATCAGCAACCGGTCCCGGAACCGGCTCTCCGTGGGCTTGAGGTTCTGCCTGGATACCTACCTGGGGGAGGAGAACCTGTCCCATTTCAGTTCCGACCGCCACCAGGAGATTCGCAGTGAGCTGACCGTATCCGGCTCCGACATGATCCGCTACTGGCTGTCCCGGTCGGCAGACTCACCCACAGGGGCCGGTCTGGTATGCGTGACCAGCGGTTCCGATGTCACTGCGCCGGATAAGATCGTGTTTGCAAACTGGAAACGCCTCAGCGACGCTTCCTGGGATTACCAGACCTCGAGCAACCGGAACTTCAACCTGATGCCCTACTCCATCAACGATTCGGCCGTCTGCATGTACTACGACCCGGTCGATCTTGCCGCCCAGGGAAGCCGGGAGATCGTTTTGGTCCTGGGCAACCTCGCGCTCTCCAATTACGCGGGCCCGGCACAGGTCGCAGTCACGACCGTTGCACCGGAGCAAAGCCCGGAAGCGGCCCCGCCCGATAGTTTACAGGCACTGAGTGATCGCCTGGGCGCGGAAGCCGGATCGGCGGAGCAGGATCTGGATGAACTGAACCGCTTTATCGACATCATCGACGAGCGTCTTGCCTCAGGGGAACTGATCAGCGACCAGGAGCTTCGGTTGATGGAGGAAATCCTTTCTGCTATAAAAGATAAAGCAGAGAGGTATTCCGGCGGGCGTTAGGGCGGGTATGGTCCGCGAATACCGCAACAACCAGAATGCCGAAAAGCGTACTAACACGGGCTCGTCAACTCTTCCGGCGTAGAAGATTTTCCCAGGTAATCCGTCTGCTCGAAAGCCAGATATTCCGCTATCGCAATAATGCGGATTTCTACGCCCTGCTCGGTTCGGCCTGCCTGCACACCGGCGATTTCGGCGGGGCTGAGTCGTATCTGCAGCGGGCCGAGCAACTCAAAGAGGAAGATCTCACCACCCAGCTCGGTTTGGCGGCCATCGCCTTCAAACGCGGTCAGACCGAAGAGGCGCTGAAGAAGTGGCTGAAGGTGATCGATCTGGATCCGGGGAACAGAAAAGCCAGGAACGCTCTGGCTGCCCTTCGCAAGGACGTCAACTGGGAAGGGGAGGTTGTCAACCTTTCGGCTATCAAGATCAGGAGCCTGCTGCCCTCTGTGCCGCCCTCACCTTGGGCCTGGATCGCACCGCTGCTGCTGGTCTGCCTGATTGCCGTTCTGGCCGCCGGTTACATCTTTCTCCTGCCCCGGATCGCTCCCCGCAGACAGCCCCGACCGGGGGTGGCGGAGATCGAACTGTCTCTGGATCAGCCCCTTGCCGTTCAGGGGGATGTCACTGAAGGCGCTGAAGCTGAAAGCCCGCTGTCGTTGAGCGAGAAGCAGATAACGGAGACCTTCGCGGCGATCAAGGAGCATCTGCTGGAGTACCGGGACAATCTTGCGATACGGGAGATCAACAGATTGCTGCGCTCCAATGCCTCTGTCTACGTCAAGGAGAAAGCGAGGTTGATGAAGACCTTCGTTCAGGATCCGGATTTTTCGACGGTGAAAGACCCCTTCCCCTACCTGTTGGTGCGCTCCGACCCGGGTCTGTACAAAGACTGCTACGTCGTGTGGAGGGGCAAGGTAGCCAACGTGCTGATCGGAGAGGATCGGATCACCTTTGACCTCTTGGTCGGTTATGAGGATGAAACCGAGCTTCTGGGGCTGGTTCCCGTGTCCCTGAGCTTCGCAGCGGCAATCGAAAACGGCGAGGGCATCGAGGTCCTGGGCAAAGTGCTCGTAGAGGAACAGCAGATTGGCCTGCAGGGCATCTCTCTGCACAGACTGTACAGAAGGGGATGAGAGCCGTCGTGCAGCGGGTAGCGGATGCCCGCGTAACCGTGGACGGTCGGATCTGCGGCCGCATTGAAGAGGGCCTGCTGGTCTATCTGGGGGTGGCCGCCCAGGACGAAGAGCGGGATCTGAGGTACCTGGCCGATAAGGTCGTAAACCTGAGGATCTTTCCGGACAGCAAAGATAAAATGAACCTATCCGTGCTCGACACCGGCGGCGGCGTGCTGGTAGTGTCCCAGTTCACCCTCTACGGCGATGCCCGTCTGGGGCGACGACCCTCATACACCGCCGCGGCCGAACCGGAAAAAGCCCGGTCGTTCTACGAGAACTTCGCGGAACGGATCCGCGGTTACGGTCTACAGGTGGAAACCGGACGGTTTGCCGCCCGGATGGATGTTCGCTACACCAATGTGGGTCCGGTTACGATTCTGCTCGATTCGTCGAAACTGTTCTGAGATCTTAAAGCTGCCGATGCCCCTGCGGTCCCGCTTCTCAAAAAATAGTGGATCTACTGGACCAGGAGAAGGGACCGGGACAGGGAGCGAGCCGCTTCAGCCACTTCCAGGTGCCGGGTGCGCTGTAGAATCAAAAGCACGATGTTGGCAAATTCCGGATCGGCTATCCGGCCGACGGTTGCCAGATAAGTCAGGGTCAACCCGGCCTGTTCACCGTTCAGCCGTCCCTGCTGGGTCTGAAGCACTTCGGCCAGCCGGCGCCCCTCCGACATGAGAGCGCTGACATATTCGGGAGGGTGCAGGAATCCCAGCAGGCGGATGACCTCCCGCCTGAGGGAGAGGGTGAACCGGGGCAGGCCGGCAACCAGGAAGTCGAATCCATCTCGATTCTTCCGCAGACGGGCCTCCAGCTCGGAGTTCTCCAGGGAGGCGGGAAAAACAGAGGCCAGCAGCGCCCTGAGGATCAGCTCCCGTTCCCACTGTGGGCGAGGATCTATGGCTTCACCCACGGCCAGGATGATTTCCTGGATTTCCAAATCCTCCCTCAGCCCGATCGCCGCGGCTATCTCCAGCCCGACCGTGAGATCTCCCTGGCGGATCAACTCCACGATAAGGGGATTGTCCCCCCTGTCGGAGTAGCGGACCCAGGAAGCGTAATCCTGGGCGGCTGCAGCCGTGGGCAGGAGACAGATAAAGGCCAGGGCGAGGGCGGAAATGACAGCCGAGCTTCTCATATCCTAACCATGAATATCGGAAGCCCTCCTGTCCTCCTTGACCTTGGGAAAATCGAGGGTCTATACTATTTTTAATCCCTGAAGCGCAAGCACGGGGACGAAAAAGCCCGTTGTATTGCGATGACGGAGCGAAGGTTGAGCTCCCTCAGGAGATTACGAACCGTCACGAAAACAGCCTCAGGCGAATAAGAGCAGAAAAGGAAAGAATGCCCATGAGTAATCCCGCTGAACCCAGTACCGACAAGCTGAAAGCCCTGGAAGCCGCCAGAATGCAGATCGAGAAGCAGTTCGGCAAGGGCTCGATCATGAAGCTAGGGGAGGGCGGCGCCCAGGTCCAGGTTCCCACGATTTCCACGGGCTCCATCCTTCTGGACGCGGCCCTCGGGGTCGGAGGGTATCCAAGGGGACGTGTCGTGGAGATCTACGGCCCGGAGGCTTCCGGCAAAACCACCCTGGCCCTCCATGCCATTGCGGAAGCTCAAAAAAAGGCGGGAATAGCCGCCTTCATCGATGCGGAGCACGCCCTGGATCCTCTATACGCCCACGCCCTGGGCGTAAATACTGATGAACTGTGGGTAAGCCAGCCCGACAACGGGGAGCAGGCTCTGGAGATCGTGGAATCCCTGATTCGCTCCGGCGCGGTGGACATCATCGTGGTCGACTCCGTAGCCGCCCTCACCCCCAGGGCGGAAATAGAGGGGGACATGGGGGACTCCCATATGGGCCTTCAGGCACGCCTGATGAGCCAGGCCCTGCGGAAATTGACCGGGATCATCAGCAAATCCAAGACCTGTCTGATATTCATCAATCAGATCCGCATGAAGATCGGGGTCATGTTCGGAAATCCCGAAACAACCACGGGGGGCAATGCCCTGAAGTTCTACTCTTCGATCCGCCTGGAGGTGCGCAAGATCGAGACGATCTCTGAAGGCACGGAGAAGGCCATCGGGAACAAGGTGCGGGTGAAAGTCGTGAAGAATAAGGTAGCGCCGCCTTTCAAGCGCGTGGAACTTGAGATCATCTTCGGTCAAGGTATATCCGCCTCCGGAAGCCTTCTGGATGCGGCGGTAGCCAACAGCATCATCGCCAAGAGCGGCAGCTGGTACTCCTACGGGGAAGAGCGGATCGGTCAGGGCCGGGAGAACGTCAAGGGATTCCTGGAAAACAATCCCGACATGTACAAGCAGATCGAGCAGAGTGTGCGGGGCCTGCTGTTCCCGAAGTTGGAGCAACAGCCAGTCAAGGAGGGGCAGAAGCCGGCTCCCCAGACAGGTGCGGCTCAGAAGACTGGGGCGGACAACTAGACCTTGACAGGGGAATCCGTATACCTCTCTCTGGGGAGCAACCTGGGCAGGCGGGAACGGAACCTGTCTGCCGCCGTGAAGGCCCTGGTGCGAATTCTTTCGGAAATCCGCTGCTCTTCGATCTATGAAACCCGCCCGATGTACGTGGCGGAGCAGCCGAAGTTCCTCAACATGGTGGTGGCCGGTATCTGCGTGCTCCAGCCGCGGGAACTGCTGCGGCGGATCCTCGCTATCGAGCTGCAGATGGGCAGGGATCGGGACAAATACACGCCCAAGGGTCCCCGGATCATCGACATCGATATCCTGCTGTTCGGCCGCAGGAT